>CAVEVQ010000006.1:0-83616 GCA_963619325.1 Bacteroidaceae bacterium
AATGAGTGACGAGAATGCCGTCTCCTGCTTTGTCGAATACAGCCGAAACAGCATTTGATAAGACACATAGACATGATCGCCGTGCAAGGTTTGACCTTGCGGATTGGTCTGGTCAAGATGATTTATTCGTTGAATCTTCAGTCTCGTGTTGTTCTGCTCATATCTTGCTGCATCTGCTTTGTATAGTTGTTGTATGGTGAAAATACACTTTTCCGAAAATGGAAACTCTGTAAGACTGCTTGAACAGGCACAAAAAAGAGGGACGACAGAAACCTGCCATCCCTCAATATTTAGAATTATTTAAATTCTGTTAGAATTTGTTGTTTTCAGGACGCAATTTTCTAACAACTGCACCTGCACGCCACATTTCGCTGTCGCGAAGAGCAGCCAACTCCTTCTCCAATCCTTCGCGGTAGTCTGGCTTAGAGTTAGCGTCGATAGAACGTTGAGCCTCTTCACCTGTAACTACTGAGTGGTAGAGTTTCTGCATAACTGGCTTGATAGCGTCGTGGAAAGGACCCATCCAGTCCAATGCACCACGTTGAGCAGTAGTAGAACAGTTTGCATACATCCAGTCCATACCGTTCTCACCGAACAATGGACCGAGTGATTGAGTCAACTCCTCAACAGTCTCGTTGAAAGCCTCTGAAGGTGAATGTCCGTTCTCACGCAATGTCTCGTATTGAGCCAAAAGCAATCCTTGGATAGCTCCCATCAATGAACCACGCTCTCCTGTCAAGTCTGATGTAGCCTCTTTCTTGAAAGTAGTCTCAAACAAGTATCCTGAACCTACACCGATACCTAAAGCGATAACTTTGTCCCAAGCGTGTCCTGAAGCATCTTGGTAGATAGCGTATGAAGAGTTCAAACCACGACCCTGAACGAACATACGACGAAGAGACGTTCCAGAACCCTTAGGTGCGATCATGATAACATCAACATCTTTTGGAGGAACGATTCCCGTGCGGTCATTCCAGTTGATGGCGAAACCGTGAGAGAAATATAATGTCTTGCCTGGAGTCAAGTATTTCTTAACCATTGGCCAACACTCGATTTGTGCAGCGTCAGAAAGCAACAATTGGATAATGGTAGCCTTTGAGCAAGCCTCTTCAATTCCGAACAAAGTTTCTCCTGGAACCCATCCGTCTGCCTTTGCCTTCTCAAAAGTCTTTCCTGGACGTTGACCTACGATTACGTTGAAACCGTTGTCACGCAAGTTCATTGATTGACCAGGACCTTGAACTCCATATCCGATAACTGCGATTGTCTCGTTCTTCAAGACCTCACGCGCTTTCTCTAACGGAAATTCTTCGCGGGTAACTACGTTCTCGATTACGCCGCCAAAATTCATTTCTGCCATTTTCTTTTATATTTAAAGTTTATTATAATCTTTAAAGCCCCACTCGCAAACGTTCGTCTCCGTCCGCTTGTCGCGTGCTTGCTTAAATGGTTTGCAAAGATAATAAATTTGACTACAGAAACGGATAAAACGTGAAAGTTTTTTGTGATGTCGTTCCGCAGTCAATTCATAATTCGTTAATTGTGACAACAAATACTTTTTCGCAAAGGGTATGTTAAACATTCTTCTTATTTTTGCTTTCGTGTAATAATTTGTTAGGCATAATTGAGTTGAAAATGAAAAATTTGTTCTATATGATTGCTGCTTCCCTGATCTCTTCTTCGTTGTGGGCGCAGCAAATGAATCAACCGATTCCTTTAGATCCGGCTTTGCGTTATGGCATACTTGATAACGGACTCACTTACTACATAAGGCATAATGATGTGGTTCCTGATAGGGCTGACTTCTATATAGCTCAGAATGTTGGAGCTATCTTGGAAGAAGACAACCAAAATGGTCTCGCTCATTTCCTTGAACACATGGCTTTTAATGGCACTAAAAACTTTCCCGGTAAAAAAATCATTGACTATATGGAATCTATCGGGGTGCAGTTTGGTAGCAATATCAACGCTTATACTTCTTTAGATGAAACAGTCTATAATATGAAGTCTGTGCCGACGATTCGTCCGTCTATCGTAGACTCCGCTTTGCTGGTATTGCATGATTGGTCTGGTTTTATCTCTTTGGAAGATAAAGAGATTGACAACGAACGTGGTGTGATTCGTGAGGAATGGCGCACGCGAATGAATGCCAATCGTCGTTTGTGGAAAGCTTCTTTGCCTATTAAGTACCCTAATTCTCAATATGCGAAGAGAGATGTGATTGGAGACACAGCTATCATTAATAATTTTTCGTATGATACGCTCCGAGCTTACTATCATCGTTGGTATCGTCCTGACTTGCAGGCTATCGTGGTGGTCGGTGATGTTGATGTAGATACGGTTGAGGCTCATATCAAGGAGATGTGGAAAGATATTCCTAAATGGGTAAACCCTGATGCTCGTGTCGTTTATCCTGTGCAGCCGAATGATGAACCTATCGTGGCTGTATTGACAGATGAAGAAGCTAAAACGTCGAGAATTGAGATTTCATATCGCCACGAACCTTTGCCAGATCGTCTAAAAGCAAGTGTTACTGGCTATGTTATGACGCTGGCTTTCAATTTGATAGAGAACATGATGAGCGACCGATTGGATGAGATAACCTCTAAACCCGACGCTCCTTTTGCTGCTGGCTACAATGGCTATGGAGAAGAAGTACGCCCTATCGATGCGTTTGTGATGCTTGCTGTTCCTAAGGAAGGAAAAGAGGAAGAGACGTTTTCGGCGTTGCTCACGGAGGCGGAAAGAATGAACCGCCATGGTTTCACGCAGACGGAGCTGGATCGTGCGAAACTTAACATGTTGAGTAACTACGAAAAATCTTACAATGAGCGGAGTAAGACTAAAAACGAGTCGTATGTGCGGGAATATGTGCGAAATTACCTCGATTTTGAGCCAGTCCCTGGAATCGAATGGGAGTTTGATTGTGTGAAGCAGTATTTGCCTCTTCTTACTTTGGATATGATTAATGAAACGGCTGCGCGAATGGTTTCGGAGAGGAACATTGTCGTTGAAATGACGGGTCCAAAGAAGCCAGAAGTCAGATTCCCTACGGAAACAAAGGTAAAGGATATGCTGAAAAACATATCTTCTGCGGATATAAAACCTTACAAGGATAAGATTGTTGATACGAATCTGATAGATGAAAAACTGAAAACAGGGAAAGTAAAGAACTCTAAGCAAAATACAGATTTCAAAAATGTTACGGAGTGGACTCTGTCTAATGGTATGAGAGTGGTTTTGCAACCTACGCAATTAAAAGCTGATGAAGTATTGGTTTATGGCTATAGTGAAGGAGGTCTGTCGAAGGTGGATAATGTATCTGATTTGGCATCTGCCAATTTGTGTACTTCTATCGCATCAAATAATGGTATGGGGAAATATAATTTAATCGACCTTGGAAAGGTGTTGGCTGGCAAATATGTGAGTCTGAAGCCTTCTGTGGGTATGTATGACGAAAGTTTCTCCGGAAATTCATCTGTCAAGGATTTGGAGACGTTGATGCAGTTGATCTATCTGACATTCAAGGGAACTCGTCAAGATGACGATAGTTATGCATCCTTAATGGCTCAATATGAGACAGCGTACGCCAATGCTAAGAAAGATCCTTCAAGAACCTTTTCTGACTCTGTGCGTGCCACGGTGAACGACCATCATCCTCGCAGTTTCTCAATGGATCTTGAAAAATTGAAAGAGGTTTCTCAAGCAAAAGCCTTAAGCATTTTTGATGCCCGTTTTGAAGATCCGAAAGATTTTACTGTCTATATGGTGGGTAATATTAATTTGGATTCTGTTAAGCCTTTGATTGAGAAATATTTAGGTGCTATACCAAGGCAGAAGAAAATGTCGGTGGAGAAATGGGAAGATAGAGGTATTCGCACGGCTTCTGGCAAGGTTACGAACCGTTTCGAACGTGAGATGCAGGTGAACAAGACATCCAACTATGTTCTCTACACGGGTACTTTTGAATATAATTTGAAGAATAACCTGACAATGCGTTTGATAGCGGATATTTTAGATATTCGCTATTTTGAATCGATGCGCGAGATGGAGGGGGGAACGTATGGTGTTAGCACTCGTGCTTCTTTGAGTCGTATTCCTGTAGAGAAAGCTTCTTTACAGATGACGTTCGACACCGATCCGAAATTAGAAGAGCGTCTTTTACAACTCATTCGAGAAGAAATTGACACATTGATTGCGAATGGCCCGACAGATAGAGATTTCAATAAGGTGAAAGGAAATCTTCAAAACAAATACGCTGAAAATCAGAAGGAGAATCGTTGGGTGTTAAGTGCTTTGGTATCTTACTATAAGGATGGCATCAACTACGATTCTTATTTGCCAACATTAGAATCTATTACAAAGCAAGATGTTCAGTCTATGCTCAAGGCCTTAATCGAGCAAGGTAATGAAATAAAGGTGATCATGGTTGCAAAGCAGTGATGGAAGCTGGCAGACGGAAAATAGAAAGCGACTGAATCTATTGAGGATTCAGTCGCTTTTCAGTTTATGGTAAAGAAAATTATTCTATAGTTGGGACTATCGTCTTGCTTCTATCAAAGCGTCTGCAACGACGAATGCTGCCATAGCCTCAACGATAGGCACTGCTCTCGGCAACACGCAAGGATCGTGTCTTCCTTGTGCTTTGAAGATTGTTGATTCTCCGTTCTCTTTGATAGTCTCTTGATCTTTCAGAAGGGTTGGAACAGGTTTGAACGCTACGCGGAAATAGATGTCTTCACCGTTTGAAATTCCTCCTTGGATACCTCCCGAATTATTGGTGCGTGTTCTGACTTCTCCCTTTTCTGTAAAAAAAATGTCGTTGATTTCAGAGCCTCGCTTGCTTACTCCATCAAAACCGCAACCATATTCAAAACCTTTGACGGCATTGATGGAGAACATTGCGTGGGCCAGTCTTGCTTGTAGTTTGTCGAAAATGGGTTCTCCAATGCCAGGAGGACAATTCTTGATAACACCAGTGATGACACCACCGATGGTATCGCCGTCTTTTTTAGTCTCCAAAATCAACTGCTCCATCTTCTTGGCAGTCTCCTCGTCAGGACAACGAACGTCGTTGCTGTCAATTTTCGTCAGGTCTAATTCTTGGTAGGACTTAGGCACAACAATATCGCCCACTTGAGACGTGTATGCGTAGACTTGCACTCCGAGTGGTTGCAGCATCAATTTGGCAAAGGCGCCACCGACGACTTGCGAAATTGTCGTTCTCGCAGAACTTCTTCCTCCTCCTCGGTAGTCTCTGATACCGTATTTTGTGTTATAGGTATAATCGGCGTGAGAAGGACGAAAAATATCCTTAATGTTAGAATAGTCGTTAGAGTGATGGTCTTCGTTATGAACGATGAAAGCAATGGATGTTCCTGTCGTTTTTCCTTCAAAGACACCAGAAAGAATCTCGATTTTGTCTTTCTCGTCGCGTGCGGTAGTTAGCCTGGATTGTCCGGGGCGACGTCTGTCTAAATCTTTTTGTATGGCATTGATATCCACATCAACCAAAGAGGGGAATCCATCAATGACACCGCCGATGACCGGACCGTGAGACTCTCCGAACGTGGTCAATTGTAAAACATTTCCAAATGTATTTTTCATTTCTCTCTGAAAATGTGTCTGTTATTTTTTCTTGTTATGGCAGCAACCTTTGTGTTTGGGTTTTCCCTTGCTGGCTTCGTCGTTGTCGTCGAAAGAGTCGCCGTCTTCCTCGTCGTCTCCACAGTTTCCACAGCCACCATCTCCGCCGCATCCGCCACTACATCCGCCGCTTCCGCCACAGCCTCCGCATTTGTGAGGGTGGAGTATTGATTCAATCTCTTCCTCTGTTGCATCTCTAACCTCCAACACTTTCCCTTTGAACGTGAGGTCTTCTCCTGCCAAGAGGTTGTTGAAATCCATTTTCACCTTGTTTTTTGTAACCTCTAAGACAACGCCGTTCAGTCTGTTCCCTTCAGTGTCAAGCATTGGAATTATGTTTCCTTCTTTGATGTGGTCGCTGTCAAATTTGCCATCAATCAAGAAGACAGATTTGTCTAATTCAATGATGCGTTCCTCTTCACGCTCTCCGTAAGCGTCTTCGCAAGCAATGGAAAAGTCAAACAAGTCGCCAACGCCAAGTCCTTTTAGGTGTTCTTCAAACTTAGGCAACATCATTCCTATGCTGTGGATGAAATGGAGCGGTCTCTCTTCTGTGGCCTCTTCCCAAGGCTCATCGTCATCTTTGACGTATAAAGAGTAGGTTAAGGATACGAATTTCTTCTCTTGAATGGTCTCTCTGTCAGAGAATTTTTGGCTTTCGTCTTGCATGAATTTTCAGTTAAAAAAATGATTGCGAATTTAGTGAATATTGGGGAATATATGGACGTTTGCTTACGAATTTTTCCCTTTATAAGGTAGAATCTCTTTCGTAAAACAATTGTTATTTTGCATTTTGAAAATAAAATATTTGAATGGTAATGAAATCTGTAAGAACTCCCTAATTAAGTTTTTTTTGCAATTAAGGATAATATGATTTATTTTTTTTAACTTCGCTAAGTTTTTTTAAGTCAGAAAAGATATAGAAATAATAAGATAATGAGTGAACCAAAGACAAAAGGGCTGTGGAAGATAAACGCAGCTTTAACCATTGCTGGAAAACTTCAGTGGATGAAGTTGGACAAAGCGGCAAAGAATTGCAAAAAGGCGCAAGAGAAAACGTTGCGTTCTATATTAGAATACGCAAAAGACACAGTCTATGGCAAGGAACACAACTTTGCAAAGATTTTGGAAGCAAAAACGGCAGACGAATTGTTTGACCTTTATCAGAAAAATGTCAAATCAAATGATTATGAGGATTTTCGTCCGTATGTAGAACGTCACAAGCATGGCGAAGAGAATGTGCTTTTCCCAGGAAAACCTAAGATGTACGCAACGACGTCGGGTACGACAAGCGAGCCAAAGTGGATTCCTATTACCAATGAGTATTATTCCAACATCTACAGTAAGATGACCAAGGTATGGTTATATTCTTTCATCAAGAATAGACCAAAGGTGTTCGAGGGCCCGATCGTTTCTATTGTAGGTAAGGCTATTGAGGGACAGGCTCCAGATGGAACTGTGTTTGGATCTGTATCTGGGGTTACACAGCGTGATTGCCCAGAGTTCATCAAGGTGATTTACACTGCTCCCGCAGATGTTTTTTCTATCGCTGATTATAAGGCTCGCTATTATTGCATTATGCGTTTAGGTATTGAGCATAATGTTCATTTGGTGGTTACTGCTAACCCTTCTACCATTGTCGAGATGCAGAAGAACGTGAACGAGTTCTATGACGACTATGTAAATGACATTGAACATGGTACAATCAGCGACAAAATAGATGTTCCAGAGGAGATACGTCGGAATATCATCAAGGCTAAGAACTTAAAGCCGAATCCAGAGCGTGCCAAGGAATTGCGTGAATTGAAGGCAAAATATGGCACGGTTCTTCCAAAACACTATTGGCCAGACATGCAGATTTTGAACACTTGGAAATGTGGAAATACGAAATTCTACTTGGACAAGTTCAAGGACTCATTCCCTAAGGATATGCTTCACATGGAGTTTAGCTATTTTTCTTCGGAGTGTCGTGCGGGTTTGGTTTTGGATGAGACAAATGGAACTGTCCTTTTCCCTCATATGCATTATTTCGAATTTGTGGAGGAACACGATATTGATAGTGAAAACCCTAAGTTCCTGCAACTTCATGAGTTGGAAATAGGAAAGCGTTACTGTCCATACGTTACAACATGGGCTGGACTTTATCGTTACACGATGAGCGACCTTTTGGAGGTGGAGGGATACTATGGAACGATTCCAAAAGTTCACATGGTTCAGAAAATCAATGGTATCGTGACGATGACAGGTGAAAAATTGCACGAGACGCAATTCACAAGTGCTGTCGTTGAGACAGCCAAGGAATTGGATATGCCTGTGAAATTCTTTATCGGATTCGCCGACCTCGGTATTTCTGCTTATCAGTTCTACTATGAATTTGAGGATGAAAACACGAGTCAAGAGAAGGCAGAAGCATTTACGAAGTCTGTCGACGAACGTTTGATGGAGAAGAACATGGAGTACAAGGCGAAGAGAGAGTCTCTCCGTGTACACGATCCTCGCACGAACATCTTGGTGTCAGAGTCTTTTGAGAAATTTAAGGCTCGTTGTATTGATGAGGGCGCGCGCGATGGTCAGTTCAAACTGAATCTTTTGTTGCAAGATGAGAAGCGTCATGCTAAGTTCAAAGATCTTGTAAGAAAGTAGGAATTAGTGCTAATGAACACCAACTTCTAAATGGACATTGACAAAAATAGAGTTCGTGCCGTTGTCTTTGATTTTGACGGCACGCTATATGACAATAGTAAATTCCCTTTTTGGCTTATTTTCTCCAATTTGCGTGATATGTTCGCTTTCAATGCAGAGAGAAAGGTGCGTAGAATGATGAAAGGTGTAGATTTAGACAATGCGGATACATTCTATAATTTCTTCTTCCTACACTTGTCAGAAAAATCTCGCTTTGCCACTGCGGAAGAGGCGAAGAAATGGTATTGGGAGGAGTATATGGAACGTTTCCCAAATATCTTGAGCGAACACTGTAAGGCGAATCCTGGTATAGAGAAAATCTTCAGACGCTTTGAAGATTTAGGAATTGGCACGGCTGTTTACTCTGACTACCCGTTGGTGAAAGAACGTATTGAGGCATTGGGATTGCCTGAGGATTTGTGCGAGAATTATTGGGCTGCGCCTGATATGGGAGCGTTCAAGCCTGCCATTCGTCCCATGCACGAAATCGCTTCGGAACTTGGCGTTGATGCCGACGAATTATTGGTGGTTGGCGATAGAGTGGACACCGATGGAAAGTCTGCTTTTTCATGTGGAGCCCAATTCATACATCTCCTAAAGAAAAAAAATAAGAGAGAAAGGTCTGACAAATATGTGTCAATGCATTGGAATGAATTTGCTGATTTCGTTAAAAATTGGAATCAACGATAATTGTTGTAAAGCATAAAAAGAGAAGAGCCGCTCAGTAGAACGGCTCTTCTCTTTTTATATAATAATAGTTGGTTATATAACAGTAGGATTTTATGCAATCAACCATTGTCGTTAGGTAGAACGGCAGGCCATGAGTTTTTCGTAATTCCTGCCAACTCTTCCATCTTAGCGTGAACACGCTCTCTGAGGTCATTGACTGATTCGTTGCGACGCAACTCTAAGTTGGCGTACATTGGTTCTCCAATGTTGATGGTGTATAATGGGTCTTTGCCAAACAACTTGTAGAGACCAGTGCGTGGACGGTAGGTCAAGACCATTGGAACGATTGGCATCTTATATTTGTAGGCGAAGGTGAACGCCCCTTTTCTGAATGGACGGAGCGGTTTGTAGTTGTTCCAACGGCACTCCTCTGGGAAAACGTGAATCCACGCCTTCCTTTCGTGAAGTTCGTCGAACGCCAAATTGAATTTTTTCAGTCCGCCGACACTCTTAGGTACAGGAATGCCGCATGTGCTACGCATATTGTCTCTGTCGCGCGTCTGAAAATTGTCAGCCCATGCGGGATACCAGATTCTGAGTTGCCCGGAAGCCTGCCATACGGCGAGAAAGTCCCAACGATAGGCATGGTTGCACACTGTGATGGCTCCATCTTTCAACTCATCTTTGTGTTTTTTTAGATTTTCTTTCCCTTTGAAACGTAGTCCGAAAATCAGGGGATTAACCCAGAAACATATAAAATGGGCGCGGAAGAGCGACCAAATATGCATTAATTTCCATTTGAAGGAGCGGTCTATGTATGGGTAATTCTCATCAAAAACCTCATTGTAGATGTTTTCGTATACAAGTTTGTGGGTAAAAGGCTCGTCCTCTGGAAATGTGTCTTCCTCGTCAGGTACATACTCGCCCTCGCGAACCTCCATCATCTTGTATCGCTTATTTTCTAAACAAGAACTCATGATTTGCTTTTATATGAATTTATTATGATTTACTATCTCTTGAAATATAATATTCGTATGCTGCTTCTACATAGTGAGACCCACTAAGTAAGGGTTGTTGATTCTCTCAAAGCCAATCGTCGAAGGAGCACCATGTCCACTATATACTATGGTGTCGTCTGGAAGAGAAAGCAGTTGCGTTTGGATGCTATGAAGAAGGGTTTCAAGGCTACCTTTGTGCATGTCTGTTCGTCCGATGGCTCCTTGTAGGATGCAGTCGCCTACAAACACGCATTTGTCCTTGGGTGCGTAGAAAGCCAATCCCCCGGGAGAATGTCCTGGAACTGCTCTTACTTGGAGTTCAATGCTGTCTAAAGTGATGACATCACCATCTTTCAGAAAGCCTTCGAGCGGAAGCGCCTCCTCTGCGGGAGGCATGCCGAACATCACGAGTAGGTCTGAAAAATGGTTGAGGAAAGTCTTGTCTTCTTTCGCAGCGTATGCGCCAACACCGTACGTTTCTTGGATGAAACGGTTGCCATAGATATGGTCAAAATGCAAGTGGGTGTTAACCAATTTGCAGATTTTCAATTTGTTGTCCCTAATGTATTGGGCAAGGCGTGCGTTCTCTTCAGAATTAGAGCAACCAGGGTCAATGACGATGGTATTGAGCGTCTGCTCGTCTGATAGAAGATAGGTGTTTACCTGTAACTGATTGAAAACAAAAGTCTTAATCTTCATTTAGAATACGCTTTGTTTAGAGTTAAACCGCACTTTGAACTTCGTTGAAATTTGCCAAAATTCAAACGTGGTGGCAAAGTTACATTTTTTTTGTGTATAATTACTTGAAGACACTTGCTTTTGAGGACGAAAACGTTTTCAAGGAAAGAAAAAGCAAAGAGATTTAACGAAAAAGGTACTAAAATGAACTTTTTGTGCTATTTTTGCGATGATAGAGAGTTTTTTAGGAAACTATATGAAGTGTGCTTTGTTATTCGTGTTGTTACCAAACCCTGATATTCGGTTTTGAGAAAACAATGAGATATATTGTCAGATAACAACAGATGTGAATAACAAGATTTTTTTTGAGTAAAAAATACGTGTATAATGAGTGTTTCAGAATTGAGCGAACAGGAAGTGCTTCGCCGCAAAAGTCTACAAGCATTGAAGGACATGGGGATTGACCCCTATCCAGCAGCGGAGTATGTTGTAACTGCATATTCTACAGATATTAAGGCGGAGTTCAGAGATGATGAACCGCAAAAAGAGGTTACCGTTGCCGGACGTATCATGTCCCGTCGTATTATGGGTAAGGCCTCTTTCGTAGAACTGCAGGATAGCAAGGGTAGAATACAGCTATATGTCTCTCGAGATGAGATTTGCCCGGGAGAGAACAAAGATTTGTATAATGTTGTCTTCAAAAAATTGTTGGATATTGGTGATTTCATTGGTGTTAAAGGGTATGTCTTCCGTACTCAAATGGGTGAGATTTCCGTCCACGCCGCTGAGCTGACTGTCTTGAGCAAGTCTCTTCGCCCTCTTCCTATCGTGAAGTATAAGGATGGGGTAGCGTATGACTCTTTTGATGATCCGGAACTTCGCTATCGCCAACGTTACGTTGATTTGGTGGTGAATGATGGTGTGAAAGACATTTTCTTGAAACGTTCTCGTATCGTGAAATCTTTGCGCGACCAGTTGGATGCCGCAGGTTACACCGAGGTTGAAACTCCTATCTTGCAATCCTTGGCTGGAGGTGCCGCTGCTCGTCCGTTCATCACACATCATAACACTTTGGATGTGGATCTCTACTTGCGTATCGCAACGGAGTTGTATCTGAAACGTCTGATTGTGGGTGGTTTTGAGGGTGTCTTTGAGATTGGTAAAAATTTCCGAAATGAAGGAATGGACAAGACTCATAACCCTGAGTTTACGTGTATGGAGCTTTACGTCCAATATAAGGACTACAACTGGATGATGAGTTTTACGGAAAAGTTGCTTGAGAACATCTGTATCGCCGCAAATGGTTGTAGTGAATCAAAGGTAGGTGATAACGTCATTAATTTTAAGGCTCCCTATAAGAGAATCTCTATCTTGGAGTCTATCAAAGAAAAGACGGGATATGATTTGGAAGGAAAGTCAGAAAATGAGATTCGTCAGGTTTGCAAGGCTCTGAAAATGGAGATCGATGATACAATGGGCAAGGGAAAACTCATTGATGAGATCTTCGGAGAATTCTGTGAGGGTACATACATACAACCAACGTTCATTACTGATTATCCGGTGGAAATGTCGCCTCTTACGAAGATGCATCGTTCGAAACCTGGTTTGACAGAACGTTTTGAGTTGATGGTCAACGGAAAGGAGTTGGCGAATGCCTACTCTGAGTTGAACGACCCGATTGATCAGTTGGATCGTTTCCAGGAGCAATTACGCCTTTCTGAGAAGGGCGACGATGAAGCTATGTTTATAGACTACGATTTTGTTCGTGCTTTGGAATATGGTATGCCTCCGACCTCTGGTATTGGTATCGGAATCGATCGTCTGGTCATGTTGATGACGGGTCAAACCACTATCCAGGAAGTTCTCTTTTTCCCTCAGATGAAGCCTGAGAAGAAAGCTCAGCCTAAAGAAGATGAAGAGACAACTGAAAGCAAGGATGCTAAATAACTGTATAGTTGTTTATGTGTGTAACGGAGAATAAGGTGCCGAAGGTGGCGGTAATGGGTGGCGGTAGTTGGGCTACAGCCATTGCTAAGATTTTGTTGACGCAGCGTGATCGGAAAATATTGTGGTATATGCGGCGTCCTGAACAAATAGAGGCTTTCAAGAAGCACGGCTATAATCCATCTTATCTTTCGACTGCTCAGTTCGATGTCGATGATATCTATTTTTCATCAGATATAAATGAGATTGCCGAGATGGCGGATATTTTGGTTTTTGTCACGCCATCTCCGTTTCTCAAGTTGCATCTCCAAAAGTTGACGGTTTCACTGAAGGATAAATTAGTTGTTTCCGCTATCAAAGGAATCGTCCCTGATGAGAATCTGCCGATTTCGGAATACTTCAATAGGGTTTATGGTGTTCCTGACGAGAACTTGTTGGTTATCTCTGGTCCTTCTCATGCGGAAGAGGTGGCGATGGGGCATCTTACCTATCTGATGGTGGGTGGGCATTGTCGTGAGAATGCAAAGGTTGTGGCAGACTTGTTGCAGTGTTATTTCGTGAAGACATCTGTCGTTGACGATGTTTTTGGTTTAGAATATGCCTCAGTGTTGAAGAACGTTTATGCTATCGCAGCTGGTGTCTGCCATGGGTTGAAATACGGAGATAATTTCCAGGCGGTTTTGGCATCTAATGCTATTCAGGAGATGAATCGTTTTTTGAATGTGGTGGATGAGAAACAGCGGAATATCAATGAGTCTGCCTATTTAGGAGATTTGTTGGTGACTGTCTATTCTAAGTTTAGTCGTAATAGAACTTTTGGGACGATGATAGGAAAAGGATACTCCGTGAAGACAGCCCAATTGGAGATGGAGATGATTGCTGAGGGATATTACGGAACCAAATGTATTCATGAGATAAACAAAGCGTATCAGGTGAATATGCCCATCTTGAATGCTGTCTACAATATCTTGTATGGAAGAATATCACCAGCGATTGAAATTAAAGTGCTGAGTGACGTGATGAGATAGACGAAAGAAATAATTGAAGAAAGAAACTAAATAAAAATTTAGCGATATGGAGAATATCAAGTTAGACATTGAAAATGCATTTGCAGTTGAGTCATTGCATATCTCAAAGCAAAGCGTAAACGGTTACGAGGCCGCAGTTAAAGACGCACAGAAGAAGTTGCACGAAGGAACTGGTTTAGGAAACGATTTCTTAGGTTGGCTGACTTTGCCATCTTCAATCACAGAGGATTTCTTAAATCAGGTTGAGGCTGTGGCAAAAAGATTGCGTGAAAGTTGCGATGTTGTTGTCGTAGCAGGTATCGGAGGATCATACTTGGGTGCGCGTGCCGTTATCGACGCTTTGTCAAATGCATTTGCTGCTTATTCAAAAAGTAAAGTAAATCCTGCAATCGTGTTTGCGGGAAACAATATCAGTGAAGATTATTTGGCAGAGTTGTCTGCGTTCCTTCGTAGAAAGCAATTTGGTATCATCAATATTTCTAAATCGGGTACAACGACTGAGACTGCCTTGGCTTTCCGTATCTTGAAAACTCAGTTGGAGGAGCAAGTAGGTAAGGAAGAGGCTAAGAAGCGTATTGTCGCTGTAACGGATGCTGCTAAGGGCGCACTCCGAAAGTTGGCTACGCAAGAGGGTTACGACACATTCGTAATTCCTGATAATGTTGGTGGTCGTTTCTCTGTGTTAACTCCAGTTGGTTTGCTTCCGATAGCAGTTGCAGGTTTCGACATTAAGAAGTTAGTTCGTGGCGCCGCTGATATGGAGAGACTTTGTGGTGTGGATGTTCCTTTTTCAAAGAACCCTGCTGCTCAGTATGCTGCCGTTCGTAACGAACTTTACCAAAAAGGTAAGAAAATTGAGATCTTGGTCAACTACCATCCTAAATTGCATTACATTGGCGAATGGTGGAAGCAACTCTTCGGTGAATCTGAGGGTAAGGATTTAAAGGGTATTTTCCCAGCAGCGGTTGACTATTCTACAGACCTCCACTCTATGGGTCAATGGATTCAGGAAGGCGAGAGAACCATTTTTGAAACTGTAATCTCTATCAAGAGAGCAAACAAGAAATTGGAAGTTCCTACAGATGCAGAAAATCTTGATGGTTTGAATTTCTTGGCAGGCAAGCGTGTTGATGAAGTAAACAAGATGGCAGAATTGGGTGTTGTTTTGGCTCATGTCGACGGACAAGTTCCTAATCTTCACATTGATCTTCCTTCTTTGAACGAGTACTATATCGGTCAGTTGTTCTATTTCTTCGAGAAGGCATGTGGTATCAGTGGCTATTTGTTGGGTGTTAATCCATTCAACCAACCAGGTGTTGAGGCATATAAGAAGAATATGTTCGCTTTGTTGGGTAAGCCAGGTTACGAAAAAGAGACTGAGGCTATCAAGGAACGTCTTAATAAATAAACATACTTAATCGGAATTGATTAAATTTGATTGAGTTTTAAATAAATAAATCAAACCGAGTCTGAGGATTTTTCTTCAGGTTCGGTTTTTTTGCTTTTTTAATAATGGAATCTGTAATACAATGGTGTCTTGATAATTTGAATTATTGGACAGTGACGATACTGATGACGATAGAAAGTTCGTTCATTCCGTTTCCCTCGGAGATCGTCGTTCCTCCTGCGGCATATAAGGCTGCTGCTGGTGAGCTTAATATCGTTGGAGTGATATTGTCTGCTACTGTGGGGGCAGTGTTGGGCGCGTTGGTGAATTATGGACTTGCATATTGGTTGGGTCGTCCCTTGATTTACAAGTTCGCGAATAGTAAGTTCGGTCATCTGTGCATGATTGACCAGGAGAAGATGGAACATGCGGAGGAGTATTTCCGTGAGCATGGAATATCGTCGACTCTGATTGGTAGGTTAGTGCCTGCAGTCCGTCAGTTGATATCTATACCTGCCGGATTGGCAAAGATGAAAATGCATATCTTTTTGGCGTTCACTTTCTTAGGTGCGTTTTTGTGGAATTGTGTTTTGGCCGCTATCGGGTGGTTTTTGCATGGTATTGTACCTAAGGAGCAATTAGCAGAGAAGGTGGCAGAGTATAAGCCTTATTTGGCAGTGGCAGGAATTGTGTTGTTCGTTGTTTTCATCGGGTATTTGGTTTTGTCGTCTTATCTTAAGAAAAAGAAAAACAAAGAAAATAGTGAGTCAAAATAATTTAATAAAATCAATCAATGAAGAAGAAGTTTAACATAATGGCAATGTTGTTTCTTACAGGAATTGCCATGACGGCGTGTTGTTCAAACTCGTCAAGTGAGGGTAAAAGTTGTTGTAATGCTGCGGATTCAAGCAAGTGTTGTGTGGCAGATGTGCCTGCAACTTATGAAATTGCTAATTCTACGGCAGACTCTATCGCTTTGTTGCCTCCCTCTAATTTAAAAGGTGCGACTTTGGTGGATGCGTTGAAGAATAGACGTACAGTTCGCTCTTTTGATGCAAGCAAACCATTATCAGACCAACAAGTTGCAGACCTTTTATGGTGTGCTTTGGGAAAGAACCGTGAAGATGGCAAACGTACTGCTCCGACAGCAAGAAATGTGCAGGAGATAGAAGTTTATCTATATACGCAGGCAGCGGTTTATCATTATCAAGCTGCTTCTCATTCTTTGAAATTGGTGAAGTCGGGTAACTTTGTTGAAAAAGCAGGTAAGGGCGGATTTTACAAAGTCGTTCCAATGGCACTGACAATCGTTGCGGATTTTGATAAAATGGCAGATTTTGATGAAGAGGGAAAACAGTTCTATTCGGCGACAGATGCAGGCTTCGTGGCGCAAAACATTTATTTGTTCGCAGCTTCTGAAGGATTGGCAACTGTAACATGTGGTTCTATCGATCGTCCTGCTATCTTAGAACTTTTAGGACTAAGCAATGCAAAGCCTATTTTGTCTCATCCTATTGGATATGAGTTGGTTGAAGAGTAAATGAGAAATTCAATGATTGGAAAATTCATTGTTATTGAAGGACTGGACGGCTGCGGTAAATCAACGCAGCTGTCTTTGTTAAGAGATTATTACAAGAACCAAGGTCGAAAGTGTGAGTATATTCATTTCCCGAAGATGGAACAAGGGGTGTATGGTGCATTGGTGGCTGAGTTTTTGCGTGGAGAGTTTGGCTCGATTGATAATGTTCATCCCAAATTGGTGGCTTTGCTTTTTGCAAACGACAGGTTGGAAAAGGTGGATTTAATTCGTAATTGGCTGAAAGAGGGTGTTGTGGTGCTATCCGATAGATTCGTTTTTTCTAATATTGCTTATCAGTGTGCGAAATTAAGTTCGGAAGAAGAAAAAAAATCTCTAAAAAAGTGGATTTTGGATTTTGAATATAATCATAATAATTTGCCAGAGCCTGATCTGTCATTCTTCTTGAATGTTCCTTTTTCGCATGTGGAGAACGTGCTGAGAGAACATCGTTCTGGAGATGATCGTGCCTATTTAAATGGCGAAAAAGATATTCACGAATCATCTTTGGATTTTCAAAGAAATGTTCTAAAGGAATACCAGGGTTTGTTACAAAGTGAATCTCAATTTATTGATATCCAATGTTCTAAAGATGGAAGAACTTTGATGGATTTAAATGAAATTCATAAGGAGATTTTGAACTATCTAAATAAAGTACGTTGAAATTTGTTTTTGATAAAGTGTTTTCGTTGCTCGGATTGATGATTTTAACACCGGTATTTGTCGTTATAGTGGTGTTGATTCGCAAGAAAATGCCTAATGGACCTGTCTTATTCCGACAGAGGAGAGTTGGACAGAACGGTGTCTTGTTCACGATTTACAAGTTTCGTACTATGGAGGCTAATCAATCGGGATCGTCGGTAACAGTGGCTGGCGAGACTAGGATAACACCTTTGGGTGCGGTGTTGCGCAAGTACAAACTCGACGAGTTGCCTGAGTTGTGGAATGTGTTCAAAGGTGATATGAGTTTTGTCGGACCTCGTCCTGATGTGCCTGGTTATGCAGACAAGTTAGAGGGGGCAGATAGAGATGTGTTGAGGTTAAAGCCAGGCATTACTGGTCCTGCTAGCTTGAAATATCGTAATGAAGAGGAATTATTGGCAACGGTTGAATATCCGCAACGCTATAACGATGAAGTGATTTTCCCAGATAAAACGAGATTAAACTTGTATTATCTCAATAACTACTCTTTTGTTAAAGATATCCAAATGATATTTTGTACGATATTCGGTAGAAAAATGAGATATGCGGATGAAATCATATAAAAAAATGGAAACACGAGAGAAGAGAGAACCTATCTACCTCTGTCTTGCTAAAATGAGTGAGACCGGCGCAGAACAAAGGTATGTCCAAGAGGCTTTTGATACGAATTGGGTTGTTCCTTTAGGTCCGAATGTGAATGCCTTTGAGGAGTCTTTGACAGATTATTTCGAAGATAATAATGTAGGGAGAAAACCTGTTGCTGCCTTATCGTCGGGTACGGCGGCGGTGCATTTGGCTTTGGTGGCTTTAGGAGTGGAGAAAGACGACTTTGTTATCTGTCAAAGTTTCACTTTTTGTGCATCGTGCAACCCGATTTTGTATCAAGGGGCAACGCCTGTTTTTGTCGATTCAGAGCGTGATTCTTGGAATATGGACCCTCTATTGCTGAAGAAGACAATAGAGAAAATTATTAGGGAAAAAAGTAAAAAGCCGAAAGCGATTGTTGTTGTTCATCTCTATGGTATGCCGGCTAAGATGAATGAAATTATGGATGTGGCGAATGCATACGAGATCCCCGTTGTTGAAGATGCAGCGGAGGCTATGGGATCTTCTTATAATGGTCGAAAGTGCGGCACATGGGGTGATTTTGGCGTTTTGTCGTTCAATGGCAATAAGATGATTACAACGTCGGGAGGTGGGGCGTTGATTTGTCCAAATGAGGAGTTGAAGCAAAAAGTGTTGTTTTATGCTACGCAGGCGAGAGAACATTACCCCTATTATCAACATGAGAAGATAGGATTTAATTATCGAATGTCGAATGTCTGTGCAGGAATTGGTCGTGGTCAAATGACTGTGTTGGACGAACACATTGCTCATCATCGGAACTTATCCGATTTTTATCAAAAATCGTTCTCTAAAATTGATGGCATTGTTTATCACGGAAATTATTCTGTGTCAAGTAATTCCAATTTCTGGTTAAGTACGATCTTGATAGACGAAAAATTGGATGTGAAATCGGATGACATTGTTGAGGAAGAAGAGTTTTCTCCGAACAGAAATGTTGAATTGCTCCGCAGAATGTTGGCGGCTACGAAAATAGAGACTCGTCCATTATGGAAGCCGTTGCATTTGCAGCCAATATACAAAGGGGCTGATGCTTTGACAAACGGAGTTTCAGAACAGACTTTCAAAAGTGGACTTTGTTTGCCTTCAGGACCGTGGGTGTCAGAGAATGATGCCCGAGAGATTGTACAGAGGATTGAGCAAGAAATACAATAAGGAATTTTGTATATTTGCGGAGAGAATTAACCGTGCTGCTTTATGATGATTCAAATAGAAAATACCATCATTTCAATGGATTTGTTTGATAAGCATTTCTGTTGTGATTTGTCGGTGTGTAAGGGTGTCTGTTGCATTGAGGGAGATGCAGGGGCTCCTTTGGAGGAGGAGGAGATTCCTGTTTTGGAGAGGATTCTGCCAATAATTTGGGATGACCTCTCCGAGGATTCTAAAGAAGTGATTGGACAGCAAGGTGTTTTTTACATCGATGAGGAGGGCGATAAGGTTACTCCGATAGTGAGAGGAGGTAAGTGCGTCTTTACGTGTTTTGAAAAGGATGGCTCTTGTAAATGTGCTATTGAGAAAGCATATAGAGAGGGTAAGATTGATTTCTATAAGCCTGTTTCGTGTCATCTTTATCCTGTAAGGTTGGAAAATTTCAGGAGTGGCGATATAGGGGTGAACATTCACAGATGGAAGATTTGTGAATGCGCTTTTAGGTTAGGTAAAAAAGAAAATCTTCCCATATATAAGTTTTTGAAAGAGCCTTTGATCCGACGTTTTGGTCGGGAGTGGTATGACGAGGTTTGTATTGCGGCTGAAGAGTTGAAGAAAATCAAAGGATAGTCCTGTAGTTGGGAAAACAAGTGCTTTGCGATGAATTTAGAGACTGATATTTCTTTTTATGAGATGAAAAACGGCATTCGTGTGGTGCACGTTTACGATGACTCTCCGGTGGCTTATTGTGGTTTCGCCATCAACGTGGGAACTCGTGACGAGTTGGAACACGAATCGGGTATGGCGCATTTCATCGAACATACTCTCTTTAAGGGAACGCAAAAACGGAAATCTTGGCATATCATCAATCGTTTAGAGTCTCTTGGTGGAGAGCTGAACGCATACACGGCGAAAGAAGAGACTTTCATTCATGCGACAATGTTGTGTGATGACTATGAGTGTGCAATGGAATTGTGTTCCGATATCCTTTTCCATTCGACTTTCCCTCAGAAGGAAATAGAAAAAGAGGTGGATGTGATTATAGAGGAGATTCAGTCCTGCAAGGATACTCCATCTGAACAGATTTACGATGATTTTGAAGGGATGCTTTTCCAAGGTACTGCGATGGGACGAAGTGTCTTAGGTGAGGCGAAAAAACTAAAAAAATACAAAACGCAGGATGCCGTAGATTTTGTCCAACGAACCTATTGTACGGATAGAATTTTGTTTTTCTCTTTAGGAAAAATAACTTTTAAGAGGGTTGTCCGATTGGCAGAAAAATATTTTGGTGATGTACCTGAAAAAAAAGGTATTGTTCAGCCTAAATTGGTTGTAGATTATCGTCCGTTCCAACTCGTGAAGAAAAAAAGAACTACGCAGGCTCATGTTATGATGGGAGGATTGGGCTATGACCTCTCTTCTGATAATCGCCTCCCATTGGCTTTGCTCAACAACGTTTTGGGTGGTCCGTCTATGAATAGTAAGTTGAATCTGGTGGTCCGCGAGAAGTACGGAATGGCATACACTATTGAATCTTCCTATAACTCATACTCTGATTGTGGCGTTTTTGCTATCTATTACGGAACAGAAGAAAAAAATCGTGAGAAATGCAGTGAATTGGTGCGAACTGAATTGAAACGTGTTTGTATGCAACCATTCTCGAAATTACAATTAGACCGCTATAAGAAACAGTTGATGGGACAACTTGCAATTTCTCAAGAGAATAGAGAGTCGTTCATTCTTTCATTGGCAAAAAGTTTCCTGCGTTACAATGCTTTTGAATCTTTAAGTGATATTAATGACCAATTGGAAAAAATAACGCCAGAAATGTTGCTTGATGTTGCATCAGAGACATTTATGGAAGATAAAATATCGGAATTGGTTTTTACTAATTAGTGTTTTTTTTACAAAAATTAACTTTTGATAAATTAAGTTTGCATTTCGTTGAAAAAATATGTCTGTGTGCTTTATTTGTTCTATCTTTTTTGTGATTCGGTTGAAAAGCCGATAAAAGAGATACATTATTACCATGAAGCACTTCATACACGATTTTTGTTTGATTATTTACTTTTTGTTGGTGTTGCCGGTTTCTCTTGTCGCGCAGTCGATTGCTCCGACAGGGTTGAAGATAGGTGGCTCTTTAGATGGTTGGGAATTGTACACGGGACGTTACTCGCTTAGTAAGTATACGGATAGCGAGGGCGATGAAGGATACGATTATGCCTATGAGTGGACAAATGTTTCCGAGGCGGATGCACGGGAAGAGGGGCGTATCCTCCTGTGTAGCGATATTGGCGCAGTGGATCCCATCATTGCGTGTAGTGGGTTTTATGTAAATCCAGATAAGGAAATCGTTATTCAGGTAGGAAAAAACAGTGGAAAGGCAGAGGCTGTAAAAGACGTAAATGCACTCTATGCTTACGCTGAACGAATAAAATATAGTTTTGATGTGACTGAAGAGAGTACACTTTTCACTTATAAATATGCATGTGTCTTGCATGTTCCGGACAATGATTTGCATAGCTCTTATATGATGCCTGCATTTTTGGTTTCTGTGTTGTTAGAGTCTCCGTCTGGACAAAAAATCACACTTCCCTGCGAAAGTTTTTCCGGAAATGCCAGTTTCAACAATTCATTGATACGAAATCCGTCTACTTGCCGTGAGTCAAAGGTGGAAAATGGACAGTCTCCTGAGGATTATGTCTACCAACCTTGGACGACCGTCAGTTATGATTTGACCTCCTACATCGGCTACAAGGTTACAATAGAAATCATCAATCATGACTGCTTGGTTGAAAAGAAATATGGTTCAACGAACGCAGGTGGTGGTAGCCATAAGGCGTATGGTTATTTTTGGGGAAAAACGGAGCCTCTGAAACTGACACCTAAGAATTGTGGAAATGATGATGCTGTCGTTGTTGCTCCGACCGGATTCGTGAATTATAATTGGTATCGTTGCGATGAGAGTGGTATCTTGTTGGAGTCTGACGGAAATAAAATTACAATTCCTGCGGATGAAATTGTGGATGGTGCGCATTATTGTTGCGAGATGGTGGGTTCCAACGAGGCTTGCACGAAAATTAATATAGATACGGTTCTCTCGACGATTGACTTGTTGGCTGATTTCGATTATGAGAACGATTGTGATATGAAAGTGAATTTCATAGATAAAAGCAAGGCAGAAAGAGATACTATTCAGAAATATCGTTGGGATTTCGGAGACGGATATTCGTCTGCATCTCCAAATCCGACCCACGAATATCAGTCTGCGGGTACTTATGATGTATCTCTGACGATTGTCTCCGGAAATGGGTGTTCCAACACGATTTCAAAACCTGTTTCTGTTCGCCCCCTGCCAATCTTGACAATTGATGGTGATCAGAATGTGTGTGAGGGAGATATGATCGCTCTCTCTTGTCTTTCTTCTCAGATCGGCAGTCGTTTCTTTTGGTTGAATCAAAAAGGAGACACGGTTTCAAAAGATATTTCGTTACAGGAAAAAGCTACCGTGAGTCAGACTTACAGCGTTTATATCGTTGATGAATATAGTTGTGCCTACAGTAAGATGGTGAATGTTTCTGTCTCAGCGGCTCCAACTGTTTTCATTAAAGGAGACACTTCTGTTTGCTTTAGTTCTCCTGCTAAATTATGGGTTTGGGGTGATGCTGATTCTTATGTTTGGAACACTGCGTATGTTGGGGACACATTGAAAATTACCCCTCAGAAGTCATCTGATTATTGTGTTACAGGTGTGTATACACAAACGGGGTGTAAAGCATCAAAATGTGTGAACCTGAAGATTAAACCATTGCCAGATGTTAAAATAGAAGGTGCGTCTTCTATTTGTTCAGGTACTCAGACGACGCTCTACGCTGCCGGCGCAAAGGAATATTTGTGGCAGAATGTTTATTTTGGTGATTCGATGGTAGTTTCTCCTACAGAAACTTCAACTTACACCATTTTAGGAACTGATACTAATGGATGCTCTAATAGTTATATGCATAAATTGGTGGTGAACAACTCACCGACATTAGTGGTTCATGGTAATAAAGATGTATGCGAAGGGGAGGCTCTGACGCTTTGGTTGGAGGGAGCGCAGTCGTATCTTTGGGATGATGGTGTTTCGAAATCAATGGTTACTCGTACGCCGACATTGAACACTACCTCTTATAAGGTTCAAGGATTGACAAATGGTTGTGTTACGGATACGGTGATTCCAATAGTTGTGAATCCAGTCCCAACGATTTTCGTTCAAGGTCAGGAGGAGGTTTGTGAAGGTGAAAAAATAACGCTTATGGTGCAAGGTGGTGAAACCTATAAATGGGCGACAGGCGAAACTACTGTAACTATAGAGAAAATATTGGCGACAAGCCAAACGTTCTATGTGACGGGTTATTCGGATAAGAATTGTGTGGGTACAGCTTCTTTCCCTGTGAATGTTCACCCTCTTCCTGTCTTTTCTATTCAAGGACCAACGGCTGTTTGCAAAGATAAATCGGTCTCCTTGGCGATTTCTAACGAGAATGATGACTGTACTTACCAGTGGGATAATGGATATTTAGGAAAAACTTACGAAATGTTTGTCTCTGACACTACAACTATTCAAGTGTTGGCGACAGACACGGCCTATGGGTGTTCCTCTTTAAAGAAACATACGGTTAACACTTTGCCTTATCCGGAAGTGAAAGTAGATGGTAAAACCACGGTTTGCAATGGCGTTACTATGCAATTGTCTGCTTCGGGTGCGGCCAGTTATCTGTGGAGCGATAGCTCTACGACGAATACGCTCATTCAGAAGGCCTCTGCAAACACTGTTTTGTGGGTTGAAGGAACGATTAACGGCTGTACTACGAAAAAAGAAGTGCCGATTACGGTTCTTCCTGCTCCGTATGTTTGGTTTGATGGGATCACTACGATATGTTTTGGAGATTCGTTGTATCTGACGGCTCGCGGTGCGGAAAGCTACCAATGGAATGCCTCCGTTGAAGGTCAAAATTACAGGTCGAAGCCGAATGTCTCTTCTTACGTTTCTTTGATTGGTACGGGTGAGAATGGATGTACGTCAAAGTTGTCAATACCCTTCACAGTCCGTTCTAAACCAACGGTTGGAATTTCTGGATTTGAGACTATCTGTAAAAATGGTACTGTGAGTCTTTCTGCTACAGGTAGAGGACTTGTTCAGTTTGCCTGGTCAACAGGTGAATCAGCTCAGTCAATAGAGACTACTCTATCAGAAACGAAGACTTTTGAAGTCCAGGCCTGGGATACCTTAGGTTGTACAAATACTGCGCAATATACGGTTTATACGATAGATCCTCCTTCTATTTCGTTCACTGGAGATACCGTGGTTTGTGATGGTGGAACTATTGTCTTGGACGGGCATGGAGCATCTAATTTTTCTTGGTTGGCAAATGGATCTATAATTGGTCAAGGATCAAGATTGTCTTATGTCCCTAAGCGAAGCATAGCGGTTCAAATGGTTGGAACTCAGAATAATTGTTCTTCAACAAAGAGTATTTATCTGAAGGTCAACCAGATTCCAAATGTGGCGATTGTTGGTCCGACAGGAGTTTGTAAGAACGAGCAAGTCGATTTGACAGCAACAGGAGCCGATAGATACGAGTGGAGTACTGGCGACACAACTGCCACAATCACTCGTCCTATCTCAGTTACAACATCGTATATTGTCAATGGAATAACAAAAAGTGGATGTAACGCAAAAAAAAGTGTTCTTGTGGAAGTATATCCCGATTTAAATGTATCTTTGGAGGAAATTAGTAAGAGTGGATGTCCTGATGCTCCAACTACGGTTGTTTTGGGGGCGGAAGGGGCCTTAAATTACACATATAGTAGCGAACCATACAACGCAACTATCAGTGGTACAACATCTTATGATTTGGAGGCATTGATAGATGAATCGACGGAGGTTTATGTTATCGGTACTGACATTAATGGATGTAAGGGTTACGATACGATACGAATTGAGCCTAAAACGAGTGAAGGAATGAGGTTTAATATTGTTCCTTCAATTATAGAGGAGAGCGATCCAGTCGTACATCTGTCGGGAGTGAATCCTATAGAGGCGGAGTGGTCTTGGAGATTAAAGGCGAATACAGAGCCTCATGAAGTAGCTAATTTGGATGGAATGTTCGTCAAGTATGAGTTCGATAAAGATGAGCTTGCAATTGAAGATTCGTTCAAGGTTGTGGTGAAAGTGAAGGATGAAAACGGTTGTCAGTACAGTCGTAGTTCGTATGTGTATGTATGGAAGGACGTTTGGGCACCGACGGCTTTTTCTCCGAATGGAGATGGCATGAATGATGTGTTCCGTTTCAGAGGAGGTGATTTCATAGAAGATTTCCACTATGTTATTTATAACCGTCACGGAAAGGTTGTTTTCGTGGGCAATGATGTAAAAGACGGATGGGATGGAAATTACCCTAATGGAGAACAATGTCCGATGGGAGTCTATGGTTGGTCTGTTACTTATAAAAGCAATTATAAGGGAATAGACAAATCAGGCGAATATAAAGGATTTGTGAGTGTTATTAGATAGATTAGAGAAGAAAGATAACTGCAAAGTGATGAGGAAATTTTTACTAGGAATATTATTGGGATTAAGTGTATTCTCATTCAGTGCGATGGGTCAAGACTATGGTTTAACGAGCCATAATACGATGCCTTTTGCGTTGAACCCTTCCTTGGCGGGTGCCGCAAACTCGGTTCGTTTTGGTTTAAATTATCGTCAGCATTGGCCTGCTTTGGGAAATAAGTTCCATACCGTCCGTGCATCATACGACCAGAATTTTTACAAGCAAATGTGTTCCGTCGGTTTTGCGTATATGTACGATAACTTGGCGGGTGGTTGTATGCAGACGCATGAGTTTGACTTAATATATTCACACACAATTCGTCTTAAACCGCACTATTTCATACGTCTCGGTGTTCAGGCTGCTTTGTTTGCGAACTTCTTAGGCGATGGTCAGGTTTTTGAAGATCAGTGGTCTGACTACTATCGTAGGGTAGTGAAAAATACTAGTGAAAATATAGGAGATAGAGATTCTCGTGTTTATCCGGATTTCTCCGCTGGTGGTTCTTTTGTGATTGAGAATATGCTCACTTTTGGCGTATCTATCTATCATATCGGTCAGCCTAAGAACGGTTTCTTGGATAAAAGCGAGAATGTGTTGAATCGTAAACTGACAGTTCATGCGAGTTATTATAAGGATTTGCTGACAAAAAATGGTTTGTTTGGCCGTTCTGATTTGTCAAGTAACTATTTGTTTTTCAACGTATACTATCAAATTCAGGGTCAAGACCAGAACTTCTATTCTGGCATCGGCTTGCTATACAGTCCGTTGATTGTGGGTGTCGCCTTCAAATCGGATTTCCGCGATGTGTATACACCATCTTTTATGGCGGGTCTTCAGTTCGGTAGTTTCCAATTCACTTACACTTACGATTTGTTCACGGGTTACAAGAACAAAAATGGTTCGTGGTCTCATGAGTTGAACTTGGTTTATATTATACGTAAACACGAGAAGTATCCATGTCCGGTTGTCTACTGGTAATAGTTCGTGGTGTATGGATTTGGAGAACGAATTCTTAGAAAAGTACATTCTGGCTCATATCGACAATGAGCCAGAATATTTGAGAAGGTTGGTGCGCGACACTAACCTTTATACTTTGAAACCGAGAATGTTGTCAGGACACCTTCAGGGACGTATGTTGAAGATGTTTTGTGAAATGATGTCTGCAGAGAGAATCTTGGAGATTGGTACTTTCACTGGCTACTCAGCATTGTGTATGGCAGAGGCTCTGTCCAAAGATGGCGAACTACATACCATTGAAATATTTGATGAATTGGAGGAGTTTTTGGAAAAAAGATTTTCAGAAAGTGAATATGCCGATAAAATTCATCTTCATATTGGAGATGCTATAGAAATCGTGCCACAATTGGATGGTTTGTTTGACGTTGTCTTTATGGATGGTAATAAACGTCATTATGAACAGTATTTTGAGGTCGTCTACCCGAAGTTGAGATTAGGCGGTTTGATTATTGCCGATAATACCTTGTGGGATGGTCATGTTATAGAGAATTCAAAAGATGCTCAGACTTTAGGAATACAACGGTTCAATGATTCGATTTATGAAGATGATAGAGTTGAAAAAGTGATAGTTCCGGTTAGAGATGGAATGACTTTAATTCGTAAAGTGAAATAAAAAATAAAAACGAATGAGACTTAGTGCGATAGATAAATTTTTTTCAAGAGAGAATGTTGTAAAATTTCTTTTTCTGATAACCTTGCCATTATCCGTTTTTGTTGTATCGTGCAACGACAGTGATTCTTCTGAAGATACAATCGAAGAGATACGCGCCAATAAAGAGAAAGGTGAAGCATATCTGAAGGAGATAGAAAGTATGTCGGGAGTAAAAAAGGACCCTTCCGGGTTGCTTTATCAGGTGGTCACGGCGACTAATGGGACAAAGCCAGGTGCAAAGGACACGGTTTGTATACATTATAATGGATTTCAAGTAGATGGTTCTCAGTTTATTGCAAAAAATGATACTATTGCGATGGAGGATTTGGAGAAAGGTCTGCACATTGGATTAAGACATATGAATGAAGGTGCGACATACAATCTTTATGTTCCCTATTATTTGATGTATGGTACGTCCAAAGCATCGACCGTTTATGACGGAAATACAATTACTATAACAGAATATTCTGCCCTTATGTATGAAATGAGGTTAGATTCTATTATTTTTGTAAAGTAAAAGGTATGAACCGTAGATGTGTTGAAATAGTAAGAATATAAATAACTAACTATATACTTAGAGTTATGTTGACGTTAAAGGTTATCACAGAGAATCCGGACGAGGTAGTCCGCAAGTTGGCGAGAAAGCAGTTCGACGCGAAGGAGCCGATTGCGAAAGTTTTGGAATTAGACAAGGTCCGCAGGACATCCCAAGCCTCCTTGGATTCAATTTTAGCAGAGATTAACGCTTTGTCAAAGAGCGTAGGCCAACTGATGAAAGAAGGAAAGAAAGATGAAGCCCAGTCTGCTAAGGATAAGGTCGCAGCTCTTAAAGAGCAGACGAAGGATTTGCAAGCAGGTATGGACGATGCTCAGTCTCAGATTACCGCCATCCTTTGCACTGTGCCTAATGTGCCATACGATGATGTGCCTGACGGAAAGACGGCAGAAGATAATGAAGTAGTCAAGATGGGTAACCAGGTAGTGGAGTTGCCCGCAGATGCTCTTCCACATTGGGAGTTGGCTAAGAAATATGATTTGATTGATTTTGAATTGGGCGTGAAAATCACTGGTGCAGGATTTCCTGTTTACAAGGGACAAGGAGCTCGACTACAACGTGCGTTGATTAATTTCTTCTTAGATGAGGCTCGTGCGGCTGGTTATACCGAGATCATGCCACCAACGGTTGTTAATCAGGCTTCCGGATTCGGAACTGGACAATTGCCAGATAAGGAAGGTCAGATGTATCATTGTGAGGTAGATGATCTTTATTTGATTCCGACGGCGGAAGTGCCTGTTACGAATATATATCGTGATGTTATCTTGGATGAAAAAGATCTTCCTATCAAGAATTGCGCGTACACACAATGTTTTCGTCGTGAGGCGGGTTCTTATGGAAAGGATGTTCGTGGTTTGAATCGTTTACATGAGTTTTCTAAGATAGAAATTGTCAGAATTGATACTCCAGAACATTCAAAAGAATCTCACAAGGAAATGTTGGCACACGTTGAGAGCCTGGTTCAAAAGTTAGAGTTGCCATACCGTATCCTTCATCTTTGCGGTGGAGACATGAGCTTTACGGCGGCAACATGCTATGACTTTGAAGTTTATTCGGAGGCTCAAAAACGGTGGTTGGAGGTTTCCTCTGTTTCTAATTTTGACTCTTACCAAGCAAATCGATTGAAATGTCGTTATAAAGGGGCGGATAAGAAAACCCAGCTATGCCATACTTTGAATGGAAGTGCTTTGGCTTTGCCTCGTATCGTGGCTGCTATATTGGAGAATAACCAAACTCCAGAAGGAATCAGAATTCCTAAGGCTTTGGTTCCTTATACCGGCTTTGAGTATATCAAATAGAATAAAGGTCATTTAGTTTTGTTAACTATTTATAAGGGAATAGGGTGCAGAAGCCAGATTTAATGGCTTTCGCACCTTTTTTCCTTTTTATGAATGTGATTGTTATGGAAGATCCATCAATTGTTTTACCTTCAGAATGGACGGAGCAAAGTGGGGTGATGTTGACTTGGCCTCATGAGGATAGTGATTGGAATTATATATTGGATGAGGTAACATCGTGTTATGTCAATGTTGCCAGGGAGATAGCAAAGAGAGAACGTTTGCTCGTCGTTTGTCGAGAAGAGGAGAAGGTTAGGAGCTTGTTGTCTGATATTCAAGATAATATCACCTTCAAAGTGATTGATAGTAATGACACATGGGCGAGAGACCATGGACCAATAACGGTTTTTGTGGATGCTGTTCCTATGCTTTATGATTTCCAATTCAATGGTTGGGGATTGAAATTCGCTGCAAATAAGGATAATCAAATCAGTAGGCAACTATTTGAAAAAGAAACTTTTACATCTGAGACAGGCTATTATTCTTTGCTTCACTATGTTTTGGAGGGCGGAAGTATTGAGTCGGACGGGAAAGGAACCATGTTGACGACTTCAGAATGCCTTTTGTCTTGTAATAGAAATGAAAGCCTTTCAAAAGAGGAGGTGGAAGATTTTTTGAAGCAAGTGTTTGGTTTACGGCGAGTTCTATGGATTGACCATGGTTATTTATCTGGAGATGATACTGACAGTCATGTGGATACTTTGGCTCGATTTTGCAATGAAAATACGATTGCGTATGTGCAGTGCGAAGATAAAGATGACGAGCATTATGACGAGTTAAAGCAGATGGAGGAGGAGCTGAAAACATTCAAGAAGGTGGATGGAGAACCCTATAATCTGGTTGCTCTGCCATTACCATCTGCTAAGTATGAAGATGGTTCTAGGTTACCTGCGACTTATGCTAATTTTCTAATAATCAATAGCGCAGTGTTGGTTCCCACCTACGGAGTTAAAGAAGACAAAATTGCAATAGAAAGACTGCAACAAGTGTTCACTGATAGAGAAATAGTAGGAGTTGATTGTTCTGTCTTGATTCGTCAACACGGATCCCTCCATTGTATAACGATGCAATTTCCAAAAGGAGTTTTAAAATAAGAAAAGAGATGAAAATCGGTTTAATACAGCAACATAATAATGCGGACAGAACGGATAATCAACGTCGTCTGCAAGATAAAATAAGACAATGTGCCGCACAAGGAGCTGAGTTGGTTGTTTTACAAGAATTGCATAATGGACTCTATTTCTGCCAAACGGAGGATGTAGATCAGTTTGATCAAGCAGAGACAATACCCGGACCCTCTACGGAGGCTTTCGGTGCGTTGGCAAAAGAGTTAGGTGTTGTGATTGTCTTGTCGTTGTTTGAAAAAAGGGCGGTTGGCTTATACCACAACACGGCGGTTGTCCTTGAAAAAGATGGAACAATTGTGGGAAAATATAGAAAAATGCATATTCCAGATGATCCGGCATATTATGAAAAATTCTATTTTACACCAGGAGATATAGGGTTCAAACCTATCCGTACTTCTGTAGGTACGTTGGGAGTTCTGGTGTGCTGGGATCAGTGGTATCCTGAGGCTGCCCGGTTGATGGCGTTAGCGGGAGCAGAAATTTTGATATATCCGACGGCTATCGGTTGGGAAAGTTCAGACTCAGAAGACGAGAAAGAAAGACAAACAGAGGCTTGGATGGTATCTCAGAGAGGACATGCTGTCGCAAATGGTTTGCCCGTAGTTGCGGTTAATCGCGTTGGGTGGGAAGAAGATCCTTCGGGCGCAACGAATGGCATTATGTTTTGGGGCAATAGCTTTGTCTCTGGTCCACAAGGAGAGGTTTTGTCAAAACTTTCAAATACAGAGGAGGAGGTGCGTGTCGTTGAGGTTTCAATGAAGCGTTCCGAGGATGTGCGACGCATTTGGCCTTTCTTACGCGATCGTCGCATTGACCAATATGATGATATCCTAAAAAGGTATATAGATTAGTTTAGAAAGACGATTAATTAACAAAAATATGGTAGTTATTAACAAAAAGGTTGTTAATAACTATTGCATTAAGTGAGTATCAAACGATTAGAAAAGAGTCTCATTTCAAATGCGTATATCCGTTATTTTTCAGTCATAAAAAAGTGCTATATTTGCGCAAGTTTTTAAAAGATTAGATATGGGAAAGATTATATCGTTAGCAAACCAAAAGGGAGGTGTCGGAAAAACGACTACGACAGTCAATCTTGCTGCATCATTGGCTGTTTTAGAAAAGAAAGTTTTGATAGTAGACGCTGATCCGCAGGCAAATGCGTCGTCTACATACGGATATGATGTTCGTCGTTTGGAACATCCCGACAAGACGGTTTATGAATGTTTGCTTGGCACGATTGATCCACACGAAGCCATATTAAATACAGAATTAGATAATTTGCAGATAATACCTTCTCACATTAACCTTGTTGGAGCGGAGGTAGAGCTTGTCTCTTTGGAGAATCGAGAGATGTATTTCAAAAGAGCGTTGACTCCTTTAAAAGATGAGTATGATTATATTTTGATTGATTGTTCTCCATCTTTAGGTTTGATAACGTTGAATGCATTGACAGCGACAGACTCTGTAATTATTCCTGTACAGTGTGAGTTTTTTGCATTGGAGGGAATCTCTAAATTATTGAGTACGATTAAGTTAGTTCAAAGCAAGTTAAACCCTGAATTGGAAATAGAAGGATTCTTATTGACGATGTATGATGCACGTACTCGACTGAATAATCAGGTTGTTGACGATGTTCGTTCTCACTTTGGAGATATGGTGTTTAAGACTATTATACAAAGAAATATCAAGTTGAGCGAGTCTCCAAGTTTCCATAAGCCAGTCATCACTTATGATGCTGAGTCAAAAGGTGCTATTTGTTATATGCAGTTGGCTCAAGAATTGATTGAGAACAATCAACCAGAAGAAAAAACTGTTGAGTAGTAAGACTTTAGAAACAAAGAAACAAAGGATTTAAGATGGCTAAGAAAGGTTTTGGTGGCTTAAGTAGTGGCTTGGATGATATGGATCTTGATATGTCCGCTTTAAAAAAAGGAAAGGGTGGCGGAGTCAATGCTTTGTTTGGTATCAGTGAAGAGGAGGTGAAAGTAGAAGGAGCATCTTCTATCAATGAGATACCGCTTTCTGAAATTGAGGCGAATCCAGATCAGCCAAGGCGTGAGTTTGATGAAGAAGCTCTATTGGAGTTGTCTGAGTCAATACGTCAAATTGGTGTGATTCAGCCGATAACATTGCGAAAGGTTGCTGATCATAAATATCAGATTATCGCTGGAGAACGTCGTTTCAGAGCTTCTCAACTTTGTGGAATGGAGGCAATTCCGGCTTACGTTCGAGATGTTTCTGATGATCAGGTTCTGGAGATGGCTTTAGTGGAGAATATCCAGCGTGTCGACTTGAACCCTATAGAAGTAGCTATATCATACCAGAGTTTAATGGAGCAATGTCATTATACGCAGGATCAGTTGAGCGATAGAATCGGGAAAAACCGTGCTACAGTTGCCAATTATGTTCGTTTGCTTCGTCTTCCCGCTGAGATTCAGATGGGTTTGAAGGAGAAAAAAATTGATATGGGACATGCGAGAGCATTGCTAGGGGCAGAGAATATGGTGGATCAGTTATCTATTTATAATGAAATTCTTAAACAAGGTCTAACCGTAAGAAAGGTGGAAGAACTTGTTCGAAATATCGGAAAAGACGCTGTAGAGACTGAAAAACCCGCTAAGCCTGCCATTTCAGAGGAGTATTCATTGTTGAAAAACAGATTGTCCCAAATGTTTTCTTCGGAAGTTAAATTGTCAGTCAATGCGAAAGGGAAAGGAAATATCTCTATTCCGTTTAAAAATGATGAAGAGCTAACTAAAATTATGGAAATCTTTGATTCTCTTCATCCCAACAATAATGAAGGTGTCTCTTAGTGAAGGTCATTTATATGTTACTTCTGTAAGAAAAATAATATCAATTTCTTGAAAAATAGGATTTGGATATATTTGTTTTTTGCGCTTTGGTTTATTTCAATCAAAGCTTTTTCTGTTACGTCTGAAACAATAGCTGCACCGACAATTCCTGTAATGTTGGGAAATACGGAAGAAGGTAGTAATGAGAGTCCTTCTAAAGAGTCTGAATCGATACAGAAAAATGAAATGGCAAGCCCGGTTGAATCTGACGTGGAAAACTTTCCTGATACGACGCACATTCAGTTTGAATTTGTGTCGGATGCAGATTCAGCGAAGAGTGTTTCTAAGAAAGATCGTCGATTAAGCAAGAATGATTTGTATTTTAAGCCAGACCCCAAACGAGCTACATGGTATGCTTTGGTGTGCCCTGGATTAGGACAGATTTATAATCGTAGTTATTGGAAACTTCCTATTTTGTATGGAGGCATTCTCACTTTTACCTATTTCTTGGGATGGAATAATCGTATGTATAACGAGTATCACAATGCGTATCGTGATATATTGGATAATGATCCAACAACCAAAAGTTACGAGAATCTTATCAATAATAGTTATAATGGAACGCAATCGTGGTTACAGCAGACATTGAAATCAAAGACGAACAGATATAGGCGTTATAGGGATCTAAGTACTTTCGGGTTGGTCGCATTGTACATGGTGAGCGTGGTGGATGCATTTGTAGATGCACATTTGTATGATTTTACGGTAACGGATGATCTTTCAATGAAGGTGGAACCTGTTATCAATTTATATGGTATGGAGGGTGTTACTGGTCAAACAGAGCAGAGAGCGATGGTTGGCTTGCAGTGCAGTTTCCGCTTTAAATAATTAGAGATGAAACGTTTTGTTGGAGTGTTCTTTTTATCTTTTTTTTTGTTGAGTATATGTTCTGCAAAATCTGAAAGGAGAGTAGAGGAACAGAAAATTTCGGAAAAAGAACAAGAAGTGATGAGAGAGGAGGTAGACTCTGTTGAAATTGAGGCTTTAGAGGAGGAGTTGGTATTAGACTCTCTTTTGATGTCGGAAGTAGACACTACAGTTCTTGCACAGACGGATGACTTACCTTCGGATTTTGACAGTAAATTGCTTTCTTTATTGAATATTTATCAAGGAGCGATTTTGAGTTCGGATTGTCTAACCGATAGCGTTGGACCCGTCTTTTCGGACTCTGTCTACATAGATCGTTTGCAAAAGATACCATCCCTTTTTGAACTGGTCTACAATCCGATTGTAAAGCGCTATATTGAGTTATACACACAGAAAAGAAGAAAGCAATTGTCCTATATGTTGGGGATAGGTAATTATTACTATCCAATTTTCGAACATGCGTTGGATGCTTTGGGACTACCAATAGAACTGAAATATTTGCCGGTTATAGAGTCTGCTTTGAATCCAAGAGCATATTCTTGTGTGGGAGCGTCTGGACTTTGGCAGTTTATGTATGGAACAGGAAAAATCTATGGGTTGCAAGGAAATAGTCTGATTGATGAGAGAAGAGATCCCATCAAGTCAACGAATGCGGCGGCGAGATTTCTTCGTGATTTGTATAAAATGTATGGGGATTGGTCTCTTGTAATTGCCGCTTACAACTGCGGTCCTGGAAATGTTAATAAGGCGATGAGACGTGCAGGAGGGAAAAAGGATTACTGGGCTATTTATCCATATCTTCCAAAAGAAACGAGAGGATATGTGCCTGCGTTCATTGCTGCTACCTATGCCATGACCTATTACAAAGAACACAATATTTGTCCTGCAAGAGTTGAGATGCCGTATGTATGTGATACGGTTATGCTTTCAGAAAAGATGCATTTGCAGCAAGTCGCGGATGTTTTGGAAATCGACATTGAGACGCTCCGTAATATGAATCCTCAGTATCGTAAGGACATTATACCGGGTAATGGGCAGTCGTATACTTTATGTTTGCCACAGAAGAACGTAGGGGCATTTATAGAGATGAAAGATTCCATTGTCAAGTATAAAGCGGACTCTTTCAATGTTTTGACTCGTGTTGTAGTCTTGCCTGCCAACGCTGATCCCTATTTTAGGGGCGTGAAAAACGGAGCCATAACAAAAGGGACGTACGTTGTAAAGAAAGGCGATACCCTTTCTACGATTGCAAAGAGAAGAAAGGTTTCCGTTTCGCAAATAAAGAAATGGAATAATCTCAGGTCGGATAACATTTATATCGGGCAAAAGTTGAGGATACATTAGAAGATGTGTGAAAGTATATGAATGGCTTAAAGGACATTCTATTATTGTTGAAATTTTGGTATCATCAAACTTCATTTAATTCAACATTTTTTTGTATTTTAGCACGCTGATTTTTTGAATGTTGGATTATTTTATAAGAAAAAAACAAAAAATAAACATAAATGGCTACATTAGAGAAGATTAGAAGCCGTTCGGGTTTGTTGATTGCGTCTATTGCAATTGCCCTTTTGTGCTTCGTTGTTGGCGATGCTTTGAATAACTCGTCTACTTTGTTTAACAATTCAAGAAACTCTGTTGGTGAGGTCAACGGAAAGTCTATGACTACGGGTGAGTTTCAAAAACAGGTGTCTGTCATGTCAAACGTTTTTAAAATGGCAGGGCAGTCAGTAGACGACGGTAATGTTAGAGATGCTGTTTGGAATACCTACATTCAGTCTGTTGTTTTAGGTGAGGAAGCAGAGGAAATCGGTATGTCTGTAACTGCTGCTGAGTTAAAGGATGCAACTTTAGGGGAGCATGTGCACCCTATGCTTCGTCAGATTTCTCTTTTTACCAACGAAAATGGACAATTTGACAAAAGCCGATTAGTGCAGGTGTTGAGCCAAATGGATCAAGAGGGAAATGAGGAACTGAAAGATTATTGGATGTTTTGGGAGAAGAGAATCTCTGAGACGATTTTGTCAGAAAAATTCACTCGTCTCGTAGAGAAGGCAATGACTGCTCCTAAGGCTGAGGTGGATTTCCTCTCAAAGGTATATTCTACAGAGAAGAAGGTTGCTTATGCTGCTAAACCTTATAGTGAGTTGGCTGACTCTCTCTTTACTCCGTCTGCTGAGGCTTTGAAAGCAAAATATGCAGAAAAGAAGGAGAGCTACAAGACAGATGGCTATAGAGTGGTAAAATGTGTTGTTTTTGATGTTCGTGCATCTCAAGAAGACTATAATCAAACTTCTGAAAAGGTAAAGGCTGCAGAGCAATACTTGAAGAATATTTCAGACGAGGAACTTCCTTACTATGTGGCTCAAGAGTCTGATGCAGAGTTCCCATTCAATCCATTCTACCGTACGGAGAATGATATTGATATGTCATTCAGAACATTCGCATTCACTGCTGCGAAAGATTCTGTAGCTCAAACGATTTTTGATGGTAATATTTTTAAAACAGCGAAAGTTTTATCATCGGTGGTTTCACGTCCAGACTCTGTTGATGTCAGTGTGATTTTGATAGGTGGCACTTCAGTTGATGCCGCAACTAAGACCGCAGATAGTTTGTTGACTGCGTTGAAGAGCGGTTCAGATTTCAAGGAAGTGGCTGCTAAGCACTCTGCGGATCCCAATGGCCGTCAAAATGGTGGTGAATGGGGTTGGTTGAGAGAGGGCCTTTCTGGATCTGCTTCTTTTGACAGCATAGTGTTCAATGCGAAAGTTGGTGATGTTGTGAAGGTGCAGAATGAACAGGCTATCTTCTTGGTTAAGATTAATGCTGCTACTGCTCCTGTAAAGAAAGTTAGATTGGCGGAAATTGCAAATCAAGTTTTGCCAAGTGGCGACACTTATCGTTCAGTGTTTGAGAAAGCCAACTCTTTTATTGCTAAGAATAATACAGCAGCGAAGTTTGATACAGCAGCAGCTGCGGAAGGTCTGTTGGTTAGAGAACTTGGTCCGTTCACGGAGAACCAATCTAATCTTTATGTAATTGAAAACGGACGTCCGATTGTAAAGTGGGCATACGAAGCTAATTTAGGAGATGTTTGCACAAAACCTTTTGATTCAAAAGACAAATATCTTGTGGCATACGTTAGTGAGATTGTAGAGAAAGGGTATGTTCCAGAAAACAACAAACGTGTGCAGGATCAGTTGTCTGTTGCGGTTATCAAGGACATGAAAGCAGAAAAAATTAAAAGCGATTTGTCTAATGTTTCAGATTTAGCATCTGTTGGTAGAGTCGATACTGCTACTGTTTCATTGGATTTGAAAGGTGTTAGTGGTATTGGCCCTGATGCTTCTTTCATTGGTAATGCTGTAAATGCGGAGGCTGGAAAGATTACTGTTGTGAAAGGAGACAGATCTGTTTTTGCGATTCAGGTGTTAGAGTCTAACGAGTCTTCTTTAAGTGCCGCTAAAGCGGATCGTACCAAGGAAAATGTTCGTCAGTACGTTATCAGCAATTTGGTTGGATCCTTAATGAACGATGCGGAAGTAGAGGATACTCGTTCAAGATTTTATTAATAAAAGATATTAGAAAAGAAGGGCATAGGGATTGTATTCTCTATGCCCTTTTTTGAATTATAAGAAGGTGTGAGTATGGAAGTTTTGTTAGGTAAGACCTTAAACGAACTGAAGGAGATTGCTAAGACTTTAGGTATGCCTTCGTTTGTTGGGACGCAGATAGCGGAATGGATGTATAAAAAGCGTGTCAATGATTTTGATGCGATGAAGAATATTTCTCAAAAAAATCGTCAGTTGTTGTTCCAGTCTTTTGAGGTCGGAAGGCAAGCTCCTGTTGACATGTGTGTGTCGGGGGACGGTACGAAAAAATATCTTTTTCGGGTCGGGCCGCATTTTGTGGAGACAGTTTATATTCCAGAAGGAGAGAGAGCTACTCTTTGTGTGTCCACACAGGTGGGATGTAAGATGAATTGCCAATTTTGTGCAACGGGAAAACAAGGTTTTTCGTCGCATCTGACGGTTGCGCAGATTTTAAATCAAATATTTTCCATTCCTGAAAGTGAAAGTCTTACGAATGTCGTTTTTATGGGGATGGGAGAGCCTTTTGATAACACAGACAATGTTTTGCGTACCTTAGAGATAATGACGGAAGAATATGGGATGGCATGGAGTCCGAAAAGAATTACGGTTTCAACAGTGGGCATTCTCTCTGGAATGAAACGTTTCTTGGATGAATCGAAATGCCATTTAGCGGTAAGCCTTCATAATCCAATTCCAGAAGAACGTGTTCAAATAATGCCTATACAGAAAGCCTTCCCAATTGAAAAGGTGATTGAAGAACTAAAAAGGTACGATTTTTCAGGTCAACGTCGTGTCTCTTTTGAATATACGATGTTCAAGGGAGTCAATGATCAAGCAAAACATGTCAGAGCATTACTTTCTTTGTTAAGTGGTTTAGAATGTCGCATTAATTTGATACGTTTCCATAAAGTGCCAGAAGTGCCTTTGGAAGGCTCTGACATGAAACAGATGGAATGGTTTAGAGATGCTTTGAATGCTAAAGGATTGACAACGACAATCAGAAGGTCACGAGGAGAGGATATCTTGGCTGCTTGTGGACTTCTTTCCACAAAAAAAATAGAAGATCAAAATAATAAATAGAAATGGTTATGAAAAAAATATTTTTATTTTTAAGTTTACTGCTTTTGTTGGTTTCGTGCGATAACAAAGGAGGAGGAGGGGTTTTGTTGCCAACAGTTACGGGGGCTTCGTTCGACTTATTAGTTGTAGGAGACCCTACCGTTTGGAAAGACACCGCGGGTCATAAGTTGTATGATGTCTTAGACGATGATACGCCGGGATTGCCACAGTCTGAACCTCTTTTTAATCTGTCATTTATTCCTGAGAGTCAGTTTGATAGAGTATTGAAACCTGCAAGAAACATATTGATGTATAATATAGATCCTGCGATGTATACGCAAGGTAAGGTAACCTACAAAAGAAATCGTTGGGCAAAAATTCAGGCAATCGTTCAGATAACGGCTCCAGATCAGAATGAAATGGCAAAAGTTTTGGAAGAGAAGAGGCAAGAGATAATAGACTTCTTCGTTAATATTGAATATGAGCGGACATTAGTTTTTTACAAACGTTATTTCAATGGAAAGACTCGTCAGTTGGTGAAGGACAGCGTAGGTGTTTTACTGTCTATCCCAGATTTCTTGAACAAAAGTATGGGTCAACACAATTTTGTATGGTTGTCTAATGGAAGTCTTGATTCTCGTCAGGATATTGTAGCTTATCGTGTTCCTTATCACAATCAGACGGATTTTTCAAAGCAAAAATTGATTGCTGTAAGAGACTCTGTTATGAAACAATATATAGCAGGACCATCTGAAGGTTCTTATATGACAACTGAGGTGAAAAACTATGAACCTATAAGTAGAGAGTTGATGGTTGATAATCGTTATTGTGTAGAGATACGTGGGTTATGGAGAGTTGAGGGCGATATGATGGGTGGACCGTTTGTATCAAGATCTTATTATGATGGAAAAAATAATGATATTGTAACAATAGAAGCATTTGTGTATGCGCCACAGCATAACAAGAGAAACAAAATGAGGTTGATGGAAGCGATTGTAGCTACTGCACAATTTGAGTAGGAGAGTTGCATTTAATGGACGGATTTGTCCTATTTTTATTGTACTTTTGCGAAAATAAGAATGATATGGAAGAAGCGTATAAAATAAGAGTTGGTATCACACAAGGTGATATAAATGGAATTGGTTATGAGGTGATTATCAAGACTTTGGCAGATTTGCGTGTGAATGAGTTTTGTGTGCCGATTGTCTATGGATCTTCGAAAGCTGCGGCGTATCACAGAAAAATGTTGAATATAGAAAATTTCAATTTAAATGTGATTAACACGCCGGAAGAGGCCAACTTGAAGCGTTCTAACATCATTAATTGTGGTGATGAGAATATAAAGGTAGAATTGGCGAAGTCGACAGAAGAGGCTGGAAAGGCTGCCTGTTTGGCTTTGGAGAGAGCAGCGTCTGATTTGAAGGAGGGCTTGATAGATGTGCTTGTTACTGCACCTATCAATAAGAAAAATATTAGGTCGCAGGAGTTCCATTTTCCAGGTCATGCTGAGTTCTTGCAAGATCGTTTTTCAAAGAATGGCGAGCGGGGCTTATCTATGTTGGTGAGCGATGTGCTTAAGGTGGCGGTTGTTACTGGGCATGTTCCGCTTCGTCAGGTAGCTTCTTACATAACGCAAGATTCCATTATTAGCAAGTTATCTGATTTGAATCATGTTCTTAAGCAAGATTTTGCCGTTCAACGTCCTCGTATCGCTGTTTTGGGTCTGAATCCTCATGCTGGCGATGGTAATGTAATGGGAGAGGAGGAAGAGGAGATTATCATTCCTGCGCTGAAAAAGGCAACGGAACAAGGAATCACTTGTTTTGGACCATATCCTGCCGATAGTTTCTTTGGTTCTGGTAGTTTCAAAAACTTTGATGCGGTCTTGGCAATGTATCACGATCAGGGTCAGGTGGCTTTTAAATGCATCGCAATGGAAAGTGGTGTCAACTATACTGCTAATTTGCCTATTATTCGTACGTCTCCTGTTCATGGAACAGCCTATGATTTAGTAGGGGTTGGAGAAGCTTCTGAAGAGTCGTTTAGAAATGCTTTGTATTTGGCTTGCGACGTATGGAAATGTAGAAAAGAATATGAAGAGCTTACTAAAAATCAATTAAAAAAGCAAGATATTGAGATAAGTGGTCATGTGGATTAATATTCTATGATAAAGTAAGATAAACAAGTTTTTGGTAAAGGAGCAATGAGTAAAGAGAAGATAATCGTAGACTTCCATGCTCACATTTATCCAGCTAAAATAGCGGACAAGGCGAGTTGTGCTATTGGCGATTTCTACGATATAAAAATGCGGTATTGTGGTAGTCCTGAGTTATTGTTGGAGAGTGGACGAAAAATCGGTGTGAAATATTACATAGTTCACTCTACGGCAACCAAGGCGTCTCAGGTAGAGTCTATCAATAATTACATTATCGGAGAGACGAACCAACATCCTGAATTTGTTGGTTTTGGAACTATCCATCCCGATTATGAGAATTATGAAGCGGAGTTGATACGCATAAAGGAAGCAGGTTTGCGTGGAATCAAACTGCATCCTGACTTTCAGAAGTTTGCTGTTGACACTCCGGCTATGGACGATATTTATGATGTTATTGCGAATTTAAAAATGCCAATTCTGGTTCATGCGGGTGATTATCGCTACGACTATTCTGGTCCAAAGCGTGTGTTGCATGTTTTGCAGAAACATCCTGATCTAATTGTCGTTGCCGCTCATTTTGGTGGCTACACTCAATGGAGTGAATCGCAAAAGTATTTGGTGGGTCAGAATGTTTATTTTGACACTTCCAGTAGCCTTTGGCAGTTGCCTATTGAACAGGCGATGGAGATGATACACGCTCATGGGGCGGATAAATTTTTGTTCGGTTCGGACTATCCTATGTGGGATCACGAGGACGAGCTATACAATCGTTTTAATAAACTGCCTTTGACAGAGGAGGAGCGAGATCTTATTCTCTATAAAAATGCTTATCGTCTGTTGGGCATTAATGAGTAGGGCTCATTTTATATATGACTGTTACACAATAATTTTATGGAAGTTGCAGTATTAGTGTCTGGTGGAGTGGATAGTTCGGTTGTTGTTCACTTGCTAAAAGAACAGGGATACGATATCCATTTGTTCTATATCAAGATTGGTATGAATGCCGATGGATTCACGGATTGCTCGGTGGATGACGACATTGAATTGTGTCAAATGATTGCCGCTAAGTATGGTGCGCCGTTGGATATCATTCCTTTGCATGACGAGTATTGGAGTAATGTGGTGCAATATACGATAGATAAGGTGAAAGTCGGACTGACGCCTAACCCTGATGTGATGTGCAATAAGTTGATTAAATTTGGCTGCTTTGAAGAGAAAGTGGGTCATCTTTTTGATAAAACTGCTACTGGACATTATGCGACAACATCTATTATTGATAACTTGACTTATTTGTCGACTGCCGTTGATCCTGTGAAAGATCAGACTGATTTCTTGGGGCAAATCACCAATGTACAGGTTTCCAAATTGATGTTTCCTATCGGTAATCTGATGAAGCATGAGGTTCGTGATATTGCGAAGGATGCAAAGATTCCAACAGCCTATCGAAAGGATAGTCAGGGAATCTGTTTCTTAGGAAAAATCAACTACAACGACTTCATTCGTAAATATTTAGGTGAAAAGGAGGGAAAAATCGTTGAGTTGGAGACGGGAAAAGTGTTAGGAAAGCATAAGGGCTTTTGGTTTCATACCATAGGACAGCGAAAAGGTTTAGGTTTGAGTGGTGGTCCGTGGTATGTGGTGAAGAAAGACACGCAAGAGAATGTCGTTTATGTTTCATGTGGTTATGACACTGCGATGCAATATGGAGACACTTTCCTTATAAAGGATATGCATTACATCACAAAAGACTTGTTGGGCGAATGTAGAGAGACTGATATAACTATAAAAATCCGACATACACCAGAGTTCACGAAAGCCAAGATAACTAAACAAGGTGAACGTTATCTCATTCATGCGGATGAAATGTTGCAAGGAATTGCTCCTGGACAATTTTGTGTGGTTTACGATGAAAACCACCACCTTTGCTTAGGAAGTGGCGAGATAACCCTTTAAGTTGCTCCTTTGGTAAAGACTATAAGCCTATGGTATTACATAGGCTTTTTTTGTATAATACATTGAACATAAAGTAAAAAAATGGGTACGTTGAAAACGTACCCATTCAAATTCTATACTATGAAAAATTATTTTCCACGGATAGCTTCGATACCTGGAAGAACCTTACCCTCCATGTACTCCAACATTGCACCACCACCAGTTGAAACGTAGCTAACTTTGTCAGCCAACTTGTTCTTGTTGATAGCTGCAACTGAGTCTCCACCTCCAATCAAAGTGAAGGCACCATTCTTTTGAGTTGCGGCAGCAACTGCCTGTGCTACAGCAGAAGTTCCTTTAGCGAACTTGTCCATCTCGAACACTCCCATAGGACCATTCCAAAGAACTGTCTTAGAGTTAGAGATAACGTCAGAGAATACCTTGATAGACTCTTCTGCGATATCCAATCCCATCCAACCGTCTGGGGTTTCGTTAGTCTTAGACACGTTAGTGTTAGCGTTAGCGTCGAACTTGTCTGCGTTCACAGCGTCGATAGGCAAGAATACCTTAACACCCTTAGCCTTTGCCTTGTTCAATACTTCTAATGCAACATCCAACTTGTCCTCCTCGCAAAGTGAGTTTCCAATCTTACCTCCTTGAGCCTTAACGAATGTGTAAGTCATACCGCCACCGATGATGAGGTTGTCTACACGGTCGAGCAAGTTCTCTATAATCATGATTTTGTCCGATACCTTTGCTCCACCCATGATTGCGGTGAATGGTCTCTGAGCCTCGTTCAATACCTTGTCCATAGCCTTCAACTCGTTATTGATCAAGAAACCGAACATCTTGTTATGCTCGTCGAAGTAGTCGGCGATAACGGCTGTTGAACCATGTTTACGGTGAGCTGTTCCGAATGCATCGTTTACATATACATCAGCGTATGAAGCGAGTTTCTTAGCGAAATCTTTCTGTGCAGCCTTAAGAGCCTTTTTAGCCTCATCGTACTTAGGATCTTCCTTTTCCATACGTGGTTTTCCTTCTTCTTCTGCGTAGAAACGGAGGTTCTCTAAGAGAAGAATTTCACCTGGCTTGAGGTTCTTTGCTTGTTCGTCTGCTTTCATGCAGTCGTCGCAAAATTGAATCTTTCCTAAGTATTTCTCAATTGCAGGAACGATTTGCTTCAAAGAGAATTTTGGATCTGGATTTTGCTTTGGACGACCCATGTGAGACATCAAAATTGCAGCTCCACCATCAGCGATGATTTTTTTGATTGTTGGAAGTGCTCCGCGGATACGAGTGTCATCACTAACTTCTCCTGTCTCCTTGTTCAATGGAACGTTGAAGTCCACGCGAACAATTGCCTTCTTTCCGGCAAAATTGAAATTGTCAATTAGTTGCATAGTACTATTTTTTTAAAAGAATTTTTGTCTTTTCAATTTTTCTTATTGCAAATATAAGAATTTTTGCGAGTTCTAATGTAACGTTATACAAAGAAAAGAAAGAGGGCGAATTCGTATTCGCCCTCTTTCTCATAGTTCCTATTCTTTCAAGAATATTGTCGTGTTTCTTTCTTGTTTCAGCAAGTAATTTCCTTTTGATAAATTGGATACGTTGATTGCGGTTCCGCTTGAGGCATTGCCTTGTTGAACGGTTTTTCCTGATAGGTCAACGATTTTGTAGTATCCAGCTTCACTTGTGTAAAGTTCACTCTTTGCTGGGTTTGGATAAACTGTGCTTTTCGTGTTAACTACAGTCTCAACGTCTGTTTTGTCTTTAAAGAAGAAGAACTCCTCCATTTTGGTGATGTAGTCGATGTCGTTATTCTCTATTGTCAAGAAATCGAAGTGAGAGGCATTGTCTACGATGTAGAAGTAGACTGTGTTTTGGTTTGCGTTTTCGTATGTTTTACGAACGACTCTCATATTGTCATCTTGTAAATCCTCTAAGGAGTCAGTAACGGCAGGACTGCAACCGTTGGCGTTGGCTATGTTCTCAATGGTCTCGAGTATGGAACCATTGAAGGCACCCCCCTCATACTTTGCGATGGAGTCTGCTTGGCTGTGGAACACACATAAAGGAATGTTGAGGGCAATTCCTGTTGTGTCTGTGCCTAAACTGACGAATCCGTGGATGATGGCCGCTTTTGATGCCTGACTTTCTTCGCTGTAGATGTATTTGTAGGTCATAGCTCCACCAATCGAGGCTCCAGCAATGTAGTTTGTTCCGTTTGCAGCTGCGTTCTCTTCTAAATAGTCGAATACGGCGTTGAGGTATTTCACGTCATCTACATTTTTGTTAAGCTCTAAGTAGCCTTGCTTGTAGATGTTCGGCAAAATCATTGGCAATAGGCTCTGATAGCTAGCAGGAACGTAAGGCATGATGTAGTTAATGCTTAGTCTCACACCTGCTCCCCAAACATATTGAGTCTTCAAAAATGAAATCTCGCTTGTGGAAACGCCATAATTTTCTAAAGAGGAGATTGCTGTTTTCACTTCATTGTCTTGTTCGTCCAAAGCTTGTGGAAAAACCACGATACAGTCGTTGTTGTCAGCGATTGTTTGGGGTCTGCAGTTGGCAGAGAACGCACTTGCTGATGTTCCGACAGGGTGTAGCAACATGAGCGTGTTGTAATCTTTCGTGTTGTCGTAACTTGTAGGCGTGTAGTAGATGAAACTACGCTCAACATTGTCGACCGTTATGGTCTGGGTATTTTCAGCGGCAAAAGAAGCCAATGAAAATGCCATTAAGAGGATTGTGAATAGTTGTTTCATTGTGAATGATTTTAGATGTTTATAATCGGTTGCTATTCTGTTTTCTTAGATATGGGTTGCTGTTCCGTGTTCCCTTTGGCGTTTATCCTTTCTTTCTTTGTAAAAGTTAGTTTACCCTCCGAAAGAACGATGTTCGCATGTCCTCCTTTTTTCAGACTTCCAAAGATTATTTCTTTTGATAGGGGGGTGGCAAGTAATGTTCTTATGGTTCTGTCCATTTCTCTGGCTCCATATTCTTTTGAATATCCTTTTTCTAAAAGGAAATCTGATGCTTCCTTCGAAAGGGTTAAACTTACCTTTTTCTTCATCAATTTTGCTTCAAGGACTTTTAATTTTTTTTGTAAAATAAGCGATGCCATCGTTTTGTCCATATCGTTGAAAATAACGATCTCTGTGAGTCTATTGACAAACTCTGGTTTGAAAGTCTTTTTGATTTGAGAGAGCATGACTGTGCCGGTACTTGTTGTCGCTCCATATCCAATGTTGGAGAGATGGGCATATTGTGCGCCGGCATTGGAGGTCATAACGAGAATGACGTGTCGGAAATCTGCCTTTTTGCCTTTGTTGTCCGTGAGTCGGGCATAGTCCATCACCTGTAAAAGTATGTTGAAAATATCTGGATGCGCTTTTTCTATTTCATCTAACAAAAGTACACAGTTGGGAGTCTTTACGATGGCATCAGTGAGTAGTCCGCCATCCTCATAGCCGACATAGCCTGCTGGCGAACCAATCAATTTAGCTACAGTGTGCTTTTCTGCAAATTCGCTCATGTCAAAACGCACGAGCGGTATGCCTAACTTGTCTGCCAATACCTTGCAAAGTTCTGTTTTTCCAACACCTGTCGGACCGACAAACAGCAGATTTGCCAATGGCTTTGTTTCGTCAATTAGCCCTGCTTTTGCCATCTGTACAGTCTCGACTACCTGATTGATGGCTTTGTCTTGTCCGTAGATATTGTCGCGAATGTCTTTTTCTAAATTTTGTAATACTACGGAAGTATCTTCTTGTTGCTTCAATACTTCTGCATTGATTTTGCACACTTTTTGTAATAGTGTGTTTATCATTGCTTTATTTATGACTGGAACGTCTGTGTATTCGTCTTTATGGGTTTCAGCGTATGCTCCTGCTTCATCAATGATGTCAATGGCCTTGTCGGGGAGAAATCGATCGGAGATAAATTCTGCGCTGGCTCGAACGGCATATTCAATGGCATCTGCCTTATATTTCACTTGATGAAACTTCTCATAACGACTCTTCAACTGCTTTATTATTCTGATTGTTTCGTCAACGGAGGGCTCGTTGATGTCTATTTGTTGAAATCTTCTTACAAGCCCTTTGTCTTTTGAGAAGTAACGATTGTACTCATCGTAAGTAGTGCTTCCTATAAAGCGTAGCGTTCCGATTTCTAAGTAGGGTTTCAGAATGTTACATGCGTCTAACGAACCGTCTCCTCCTTTTCCTGCACCAACTAAATTATGTATCTCGTCGATGTAGATGATAGCTTTCCCGTCATTTTGAAGCGCATCCAAGATGCTTTTCAATCGTTTCTCAAAGTCTCCTCGGTATTGTGTTCCTGCGATGAGTCCACCGATGTTCATCTCATAAATTTTGAATCCTTTCAGTTTTTCAGGGACTTTTCCTTTGTTTATCAGGTCTGCAAGACCATACACAAGAGCAGTCTTACCTACTCCTGGCTCCCCAACATGCAGTGGATTGTTTTTGTCTTTTCTGCACAATATTTGTATCGTGCGTTCTAACTCTTCCTCTCTTCCTATGAGTGGATTATGTCCTTTGAGATGATTGCTGATGCATAAAACTTGATTTTTCCAGCTTTTGTCCAGCGACGATTTGCTATCCATGTCATATTCTTCGAATGGTTCTTCCGATTCATCCTGCAGAAGGTTGAAGATTTCGTTAGCGGCGTTATTTGCCTGGTTTTTTGATTCTGCTATGAGTTTTGACAGAAAATTGCCATAGTCTGTCGTGAGATATTTGTGTAGTATGTAGCTGGCGAACGAATCTTCCAATAGAAAGATTGCATGAATAAGTCTCGGAAAGTCGATAACGGATTGTTTGGCACACTTTGCTTGTTGTTCCGCAATCTCAATTACTTCGTTGGTTTGTTCCGAGTAGGGTGTGTCTTGTGTCAGGTTAGCTATGAATGAAGCAATTGTGCTTTCTTTTTCTATTTCTATTGTTTGGCTTTTGACTTTCTCAATGTTTTTATTGATATAGTTTTCCAACTCTTTGTTGGCCTTCTTCATGTCAAAAATATTCTTGAAAACCTGTATGTTTTCTGCTCTTGAAAACACTGCCGAAAGGATATGCTCGGGCTGCAGGTATTCATTTTCGTGAATCCTGGCAATCACGTGAGCAGCAGTGAATATGATGGTTACGTATGGGTCAAAATCAAATTTTTCTTCTTCCATGTAGTGATTTTCTTTTCAGTTTTTACTCTTGCATATACTTGACGACGAGAGGAAACCCCTTCTCTCTCGCCATTTCTAATGTACGCTTTGTTTTCGTTTTTGCCATATCAAGCGAGTATGATCCGATAATAGCCTCTCCCTCTTTGTCTACTACTTGGGCTAACGTTTCTGCTTCTTCTGTACTCTTGTGGAAAATTTTGGTAAGCACTAAAATGACAAATTCAAAGGTTGTGAAGTCATCGTTGTAGAAGATGACTTTGTACATTTTTGGGAGATCATAATTGTTATCTGTTCTGTTCTTTATTCCTGTACTGCTCTCTGTTCCTTCCATTGTAAGATACTTTTTATGTGAAAAGAGTTAGGATATTTTTGAAATAAGATATGGAATAACAGTTTCAAAATCAACTCCATAGATATTGTGGTCTGCGTGTGAAAGGGTTGCTTTGATTGCTTCTACAACGAAATTTCCCGCCAGTGTATAGGATTCTTGGAAAGTCTTTTTTCGCATCATTGCGCCTGTTAGAACGCTTGCGAAAATGTCCCCTGTCCCATGAAAACTTTCAGGCATTTTTTCATGGAAGTACCAACTAAACTTTCCCGTTTCTTTGTCGTACGCCATGATTCCTAATTTGTCTTTTTGATCTCCGATTTCCGGTTGAACGTCTGTGAATTGAAGACCCTTTAAAACAACTTTTTTTGCACCTGTTTGAGTTAATTTCACTAAAATGTCCTTGACATAGTCTATGGTATATCCTTTTTCTATGTATGGAATGTCTAGTAGGAGTGAGGCTTCGGTCATGTTTGGCGTGATGATGTCTGCAAAACCACATAAAACCGCCATTGCCGCAGGAAATTCTTTTGAGAATCCTTGATATAGTTGACCACTATCGCCCATGCAAGGGTCTATGATAATCAGACTGCCAGACCCAAATTCACGAATGATTGTCTTCATTAACTCCAACTGCTCGAACGAACCGAGGTAGCCGGTGTATATAGCATCAAAGGTGAATTTCTTCTTTTTCCAGTCTTCGCATATCGGAATGATGTCCGATGTGAGGTCGCGGAAAGTGAACTCTGTGTACATGGTGTGTGTAGACAACACTGCTGTGGGCAAAATACATGTTTCCACACCCATAGCCGAAATGATGGGCAACGCCACTGTCAATGAGGTCTTTCCCACGCATGATACGTCTTGTATGGTGAGGATTCTCTTCATCTCTATAAGTTCAAGTTTTATTCGTGCAAAGGTAGTATATATTTATTTTTTGAGGGCTATTCGTGCTATAATAACGTGCCTTTCTTCAATGATGAGGCTGACTTGGATGTTTGTAGACTTGCTTGTTAGTGTATGGGGGAGGCTCCCGTATAGAAGATGATTAAGCTAATCGGTGCGATAATCATCAAGAGTATTCCTGCTACTTTGTTGACAATGTACAGCTGTCTGACATTGAAAAATCTCGTTCTAAACTGGTCTATCGCATAAATCATCAGTGTCCACCAAAAAGCTGCCCCAATCATTATAAAGGCTACACTCAGCATGCTTTTACCGAACGTGATTCCATCACCAACATAGTGAAATTTCGCAAACAAAAAGATAAATAGAAATATTACCAAAGGATTGGTGATTGTCAAACCCATAGCTGAAAAATAGGATGGCAGGAATCCTACTTTCATATTTTTGCCATCAAATTTTTTAAGTTTTTGTCGTGGATCATCGTAGAAAGTGTGCAATCCGAATCCAAAGATGACAATTGTTCCTATAATCTGCAGAATGGATTGGTGCTCTTCTATGAAATCAACCACGATAGACATGCTGAACACCGCAATGAGCGCATATAACAAATCAGATGAAGAGGCTCCCAAAGCAGTTGCTATTCCTGCTTTCTTGCCTCCACTCAATGTTCTCTGAATACATAAAATACCAATCGGTCCAACAGGGGCGGAAACCACAATACCGATGAGCAATCCTTTTATGAACATTGTGAGCATAGGGGGCAGCGGTGTTTTCTTCTATGGTTAATCCTTCATTATGAGGACAGTAGCCGTTGCAGCTATTCCTTCCTCTCGTCCTACGAATCCTAATTTCTCCGTGGTCGTCGCTTTGATGCTGACTCTATCTGCGTCTATTCCTATAATTCGTGCTATACATTCTTCCATAGCCTGAACGTATGGTCTGAGTTTAGGCTTTTGAGCCATCACCACAGCATCTATGTTACCGACGTGATATCCTTTCTCTGTTATCAACTCAACGGACTTCCTCAACAATATTTTGCTGTCAATATTCTCGAATTTGTCTGAATTGTCTGGGAAGTGATAGCCTATATCGCCCAAATGCGCCGCACCTAAGAGCGCGTCGCAAATGGCATGTATTAATACGTCCGCATCAGAATGTCCCAATAAACCTTTGGTATATGGTATCTTAATACCTCCTAACCAAAGTTCTCTATTTTCGACAAGCTGGTGAACATCATATCCTTGTCCTACTCGAATATCCATCTTCTTTTCATCTTTTTCTTTATGGGGATTACTCCTCCTCTACGTTCACGTCGTTTGAACCGAAGACAGATTTGATGCCTCCTAAGTCAAATCCTAAAGAGAAACGTAGCGTTCTGTCCAATGGATTTGTTTGTGCTACGGAAATCAAGTAGGCGGCGTTCAACTCGAATATCATCAAGTGAAATCCTGCTCCCACTGAGAAATATTTTCTATTTCCTTTTTGTGCGTTTTCGTTGTAGTAACCTCCACGGACCATGAATTTGCGAGCATACGAGTATTCCAATCCTACAGAGAAATTGAACTCTTTCAATTCTTCTTTGAATCCGCCAGGAGCGTCGCCCAAGGATCTGAAGATTCCACCGATTGAACTTCCGTCATTGTACTTGTCTCTTGCGTCTATGTATTCCGTTGAATCGCTGTATTGTGAAACATCTCCGTAAGGTGTTGGCACCAACAACTTATTGATGTCTAATGCAATTCCTAATCGGTTGTAGTCATCGAAATCATATTCAAAGTTACCTCCGATACGGAAATTGGTAGGAATGTATTGGTATGTCGTACCATTATCGTATGACACTTTGTTTCCGATGTTGGTGATAGCCACACCAAAACCTGCTGTCGCACTATGTACACCCACCATTATAGGTTTTCTGTAGGCGAATGAAATGTCGGCTCCGAATGCCTTGGCTTTAGAGTAGTCTTCTTCATCGCTAACTCCATTGAAAAGGTCTGAGAAAATAAAACGGAGAGCAACACCGCCCGACCAATACTCTGAAAGTTTCATGGAGAAACTGGCGTCAATTGCCATTTCGTAGGGCTTTGCGGTTCCGTAGTCAGTTGGGTTGCCACTTGCATCTGGCATCCCCGTCAACGTGATTGAACCCATACTGAAATAGCGGAATGATGCTGCTACGGCTGTACGATCGGTTGGCTTGTAGTATCCTGCGAGGTAGACCATATCAATGTCATCAACGATTTTTCTCAACCATGGAGTATAAGAGATGGCAACACCACCACGACTTTCAGAAAGTGCATACTTAGATGGGTTCCAGTGTTGCGAATTACAATCTGGCGCTGTCGCCGCACCCACATCTCCCATACCACCTCCCTTAGCGTCTGGCGCGATTGACAAAGATGGAATTGCTGTCTGAAGTGGATTGTAGTCTGCACCAGAACCGTCTTTAATTGTTGACGCCCCCGCTGCGAACAGATTGCTTACTGAGGCAGACAACAATGCTGCGATTAATAATGCGTTGATTTTATTTTTTCTCATCACTAAACTTATTATCTTTCCTTTTCGCCCTTATCTAACTTAAAAACTTTTGACTGAAAATAAGAGCGGTTGCAAATTTACATAAATCAAAACTATTATTGGTCTTTTTTATTGTGGTAAAACAATAATTTTTTTCGACTTGCCGATAAAATCGCCCTCTTCTCCCTTAACTTCTATTCTTCCAACGTAGCAACCTGGACTTACTCTTTTGCCGTTTTTCATTGTTAAATCCCATGTCAGAGTGAGCGTTCCGTCGACTTTTGACGTGATATCCTCCGAACGATAGAGTAGCGAACCTGCCATGTCATAAAGGAGGAAACGGAATGATTGCAATGTCTGAGGACGGTCATGTATCACTTGCATCGTTATTGATTCTTTTGCTGGGTTAGGGTAGACGATGTAGTCTTCGATTTCAATTTCTGCGTCGTTGTCTACCTTAAAGGTGATGCTTTGGGTTGTTGAGTTATTCAACAAATCCCAAACTTTGAACGTCAGTGTGTAGGTTCCTTCCTCTAAGTTGGTCAACTGATATTGGACGATTCCGCTCTTGTAGCTGTTTTTACTATAGGTGAAGTAATTATTGAGTGTGATAGGTGTTTTTGCGTCGTTGAGCGTGAGAGTGATGTCATGACCAATACCTGCGCCAGATGTGTTGATACCGTTCTCGTCTGACACTAATGCGTAGAATACGGGTGATGCATTCACTCTGTCTCCTGATTTAAAATTGGTTGAATTGATGTAGAGGGTAACCTCTGGTCCGTCTTCTTCGTAACTTTCGTTGTCGCTTGTGCCACCCACTATGAATTTTTCGTAGACTCCTTGCGCCTCGTATGAGTTCTCCTCATCGTAGGCGTAGTAGGCTAATCTGCCTGAACCATAGTTGTAGTTGATGTCTTTCGGTACTTTGAAGCAGAAATTGAATTTGCCATCTACTACTTCCGTAAGACCCGAGAACAATACATTCGGACGGTCTTTGTATTCATGTCTGTATTTGATAATGTCTTCTTCCGTGCTGTAAATGTTAGCCTTTGTGTAGAGGGTCATCTCTTTGTCATACAGAGTGATGTGTAGTGTGCCATTGAAATCATCTATGAGGGTAGAGTCTGCTTGCGCAATATGTCCGTAAACTTGAATTTCTGAGAGTGCTTTGATGGAGTCTGTCTTTTCCCCTCCTATTTCCACGAGAGAGTCTGTCCAAACAATATTGTTGGGATAGTGTAAACGCAAGGCAGGGTCTCCTAACATCATAAAAGACAATTTGTTAGAGTCATTTTTTAGTGTCTGCTTTGCCAGACGTATGGCATCTCCGATTCGTGGGGGCATGCCTGTCTTTTTCTCTCGGTCAAAAAGATGAACGAAGAAATTTTGATTTAGATTGTCGTTTTTGTTGTCAAATGCGGTTCTTGCGGAGCTGACAAGTCCAATGGCTCCCCCATTCGGATTCAAAATAAGATCTTCTCCACCAGAAATGTCTACATCGTCAAATTGTGCGAAATTACAGCTTGCGGTAAACCAAAATCCGCAGTTCTTGTTGTAGATAGATTTTGCTTTTGCTTGCGTGAAAACATGTTCTGCCGAAAATCCGATTTTACTACTATGTCCCACATAATTGAAAATCATAACGCCATTGCCAATCTCCTCATCTAATAAACTTTCCACTTCGTAGAATCGGTTACCGTTGGATCCCGATGTCCGGGTATAGGCATCAAGGTAAACTTTTTTCACCTCCATTGCGTTATTATATTGCTTTACTTTGGTGGCAAGGTTGTCAGAATATTGTTCAAATCTGTGATATGAAGAGGATTGTTCGTTGTCATCTGCTAAAAGAATAACTTTGTTTTTCCATTTTCCGTAGTTCTTATTTTCAAGGTGTGTCTGCATTTTACTTATGTAGCCATTTAATTCGGCTGAGGTTGAGCATGGAATCCTACCGATTGAAATGCGTTGTGTTGCATTGGCATTTCCTTTCACCAACGCATCATCGTCTAAGAATCCGAAATAATCATCGGTGACATAAGAGGCGGTTTCGTCGGTTTCACTTCCTCCTTGATAGGTAATGATGTAGTTGTTTATTTTTGTGGAAGATGAGTTCAGGTGACCACGATTGTCGTAACATCCGTCTCCTATGAGCAGGACGAAGTAGCTGTTTTGGTTGTTGTCTTCATACATTTTTTTGAAAAACCAACGGAAGGCGGTCGCGTCTGGAGTGCCAGAAGAAAACTCGTTGTAAATCTGCTCCGGCGTTACAATGAGTGTATTCATCTCATCGAAATCTTCATGAAGATTAGCTATCGTTTTTGCTCCATCGATGAAGTCGGGGTGGGTTACGATGATGAGGTCTACTGGTTGTTCTCCGTGCAAATTCTGGTTGGATACATCACCAACGACAGTGGCGTCAATATATTCTGGCGATTGCACATTGACGGCGACAAATTCCCTTGAAACTCCTTCTTTATGGTCTGTGAATACGATTGAATCCCCTGCAAGGGTAGTCTTGACACGTTGAGGATTGTTATAATCGCTTAAATCCCATACCTGTACATTGGCATTGCAGTTCTTCATCACAAAGCGTGCGTTAATTTTTGTTCCGCTTGCCTCGTAGTTCCTGAAAAAAGTCGTTCCACCATCCATCTGCAAGGGACGGTAGACACATGCCACAATCCTTTCTGTTGACGCATTGTCGGTGTTGAAGTTCCCGTTGAATTTTGCTTTTAAGCTGAAATAGGTGTCGGTAGGTTTGAATGAAAAACTTGCGCTGCCTACTCTCGCTCTGACGTAATGGTTGCACAACGCATACGAGATTGTCTTTTTGAAAACGCTGTCTCCGTTTGTCAATGTTACTGCGGAGTTGGAACTGTTCGTGGAATAGCCTGCTAATTTGACGAAAATTGTTGCTTGTTCCGTTGTGTCTATATCTTTGAAACTGAACGTGTAATTTGAGGTTTCCCCGTTTGCTATTTTGTCTCCAAACCAAGATTTTCCTGACGAAAGATAGTTGAATTCATCCTCTTTGTATTTGTATAGGTCGATATATTTGCGAATGTCTATGTAGGGAAGACTGTCTATTGCAGTCTCATCTCTTTCTGCAATTCTCTTTTTCACGCCTGCATCATCGGTTACGAAATAGTAGCCGTAGTCGGAATAGATGTTGGTGGTGAAGTTGTAAGGAAGTGTAGATGAACTATGGTTGTCGTTCCATTTTATGGGACCCTGTGCGTAGAAAAGGTAGTAATCGTCTCCTGCGTAAAGGGCTACTTCTTGCAAATCGTCTATGTGTGAATTAGAAAAGTGTTCGCTCAACACTGCGCCTCCATACCCGAAAACACGAATTTCTGCCGGATTGCTGAATCCCATGTCGGAGATTTGTGTGTAGGTCAGCCTGCAAATTCCACTTTCAGCAACGGATATTTTCACCCAATGACCTTGCGCAAGCACAGAATTCTCTGCAAACTCAAACGTTCCTGCTCGCATTTTTGCTCCGAATGGGAGCAGAGCCAACAAAAGAAAGAAATATGTTCGTACAACAGAAATACTCATACTATACCTTAAAATATGTACGTCAAAAATGTTCAACACCCATTTAACAAACGTTGAAATCCAACATTTTATTGCTCTCAATAAATCCTTCTAAGTGATCGCCTATCTTCACCGATCCGACACCGACGGGTGTGCCAGTGAAGATTAGGTCGCCAGTCTTCAGCGTGAAAAATTGACTTATGTAGGAGATAATCTGGTTGGGTTTGAAAATCATATCTGCAGAGTTTCCTCTCTGAACTGTTTTCTCGTTCAGGTTCAGTGAGAAATTCAAATTGGCTATGTCAAGTTCCTCTTTCGGAATAAACTGGCTGATGGGAGCCGAGTTGTCGAATGCTTTGCATATTTCCCAAGGAATACCTTTTTGCTTGAACTCATTCTGAAGGTCGCGGGCAGTGAAGTCAATTCCCAATCCGACAGCGTCGAAATAGCGGTCGGCAAATTTTTCGGAAATGTTTTTACCCATTTTAGAAATACGAAGCACGATTTCCGTTTCGTATTCAATCTGATTAGAGAATGAAGGCAGGAAGAACGGCTTGTTATCCTTCAACAAAGCCGTTTCTGGCTTCATAAAAATGACTGGGTGAGTAGGGATGTTAACTCTATTCAACTCCCGATTATGCTCCATATAGTTCCAACCTACAGCGATGATCTTCATTGTGATGGTGTTTTTATTCAGAAAACATAATGCGAATTTACAAAAAATGGATGATAAAGTAATCATATTTGCAAAAATGTGGAGTTTAAGAATGGCGAAAGAACCTAATAATATCGTGTGAAAAAATATTTTTTAACAATATAAGCGTGAAAAAACACTTTTTTGTTTGTGAAGTTTTATGTAAATTTGCAACCGATTTATTATCCAAATAAGTAGTCAAAATAAATTTTGTCGGAAAGGTTTGCCCGAAACTGGAACGGCAGTGAAGATTAATTAACAATTAAAAACGTTTAAAGTGGATACTTTAAGTTTCAAAACAGTTTCAGCGAATGCTGCTACGGTGACCAAAGAGTGGGTCGTAGTAGACGCTACTGATCAGCCATTAGGACGTTTGGGTTCTAAGGTCGCTAAGTTATTAAGGGGTAAGTACAAGCCAAACTTCACTCCTCATGTTGATTGTGGTGATAATGTTGTTATTATCAATGCATCTAAGGTTAAAATCACAGGCAACAAGGCAACGGATCGTATTTATTTGAGATTCACTGGTTACCCAGGAGGTCAAAGACAATACACTCCTGCTGATTTGTTGGCGAAGAAGGATGGTGCAGAAAGATTGATTAAGAAGGTGGTAAAAGGAATGTTGCCTAAGAATCGCCTTGGAAACGCTATCTTGAAAAACCTCTATGTTTACGAAGGTGCAGAACACAAGCAAGAGGCTCAACAACCTAAGAAACTCGATTTAAACTCAATTAAGTAATGGCCATGGAAGTATTTAATGCAATCGGTAGAAGAAAGTCCGCTGTAGCACGCGTGTACTTGAGCGAAGGAAATGGCGAAATCGTCATCAATGGTAAGGATTTGAAAACTTACTTCCCTTCCGATATCTTACAGTATGTTGTAAAACAGCCTTTGGCACACTTGAGTGTTGTTGACAAGTTCAACATTAAGGCAAATCTTGATGGTGGAGGATACACGGGTCAAGCAGAGGCTCTTAGACTTGCAATTGCTCGTGCGCTTGTAAAGGTTGACGCAGAGAATAAGCCTTCTTTGAAGAAGGAAGGATTCTTGACTCGTGATGCCAGAGAGGTTGAGCGTAAGAAACCAGGACGTCCAAAAGCAAGAAAGAGATTCCAATTTAGTAAACGTTAGTTCTTGGAATGGTTGCATAACGTGTTGTGCAGACTGTTTAGGAGAACGTTTAGTATCTAAATCATTCAGACTTCTATTAGGAAAACGTACGAAAACCGTTGTGTCGAACTACTGAATGATTGATTAAAACAAGAATGTAAACGAAAAAAAAGAAAAACAATGTCAAGAACTAATTTTGATGAATTATTAGAGGCTGGTTGTCACTTTGGCCACTTGAAAAGAAAGTGGAATCCTGCTATGGCTCCATACATTTTTATGGAGCGTAATGGTATTCACATTATTGATCTTCACAAGACTGTAGTTAAAATAGATGAAGCTGCTGCTGCTTTGAAACAAGTTGCAAAATCGGGCAAAAAGATTCTTTTTGTTGCAACTAAGAAACAAGCAAAGCAAGTTGTCGCAGATAAGGCTTCTGAAGCTGCTATGCCTTTCGTTACAGAGCGTTGGGCTGGTGGAATGTTGACTAATTTCCCAACTATCCGTAAGGCTGTTAAAAAGATGGCTCTTATTGATAGATTGACTAATGATGGTACTTACGATAATCTTTCAAAGAGGGAGAAACTTCAGGTTTCTCGCCAACGTGCTAAGTTGGAGAAGAACTTGGGTAGCATCGCAGATATGACCCGTCTTCCAGCAGCTCTTTTCGTGGTTGATGTGACAAAAGAGAACATTGCCGTTAAAGAAGCTAAGAAGTTAGGTATTCCTGTATACGGTATCGTTGATACTAACTCTAACCCTAATGACGTTGATTTCGTTATTCCAGCAAATGATGATGCAACAAAGTCTGTAGACGTGATTTTGTCTGCCATCTTCGGTGCTATCAAGGAAGGTTTGGACGAGAGAAAGGTGGAGAAAGAAGAAAATGAGGCTGTAGAAGAGAAAAAGTCTCAGAAATCGGCAGCTAAGAAAGAGAAATCTGTTGTAGACAGTGAATCTGTTAACGCCAAAGTTGCTAGCAAGTTTGAAACTACAGAAGATTAATTCTCAACCCCTAATTATTAACGATTAAATTTTCTCATAATATGGCTGTTACAATGGCTGATATCAGCAAGTTGCGTACAATGACTGGTGCTGGTATGATGGACTGCAAGAAGGCTCTTACTGAATCAGAGGGCGATTTTGAAAAGGCAGTTGAGATTATCCGCAAGAAAGGACAGGCAATTGCTGCTAAGAGAAGTGACCGTGAGGCTTCGGAGGGATGCGTACTCGCTGCTGCGAAGGATGGTTTCGCTGCCGCTCTCGCTTTGAAGTGTGAAACAGACTTCGTTGCTTCAAATGCGGATTTCATTGCTCTTACTCAACAAATTTTGGATAAGGCAGTGGAATTGAAACCTGCGAACATTGACGAATTGTTAAATGCAAAGATTGGTGACTCTACTATTCAGCAACTCATAACCGACCGTTCTGGAATCACTGGAGAGAAGATGGAGTTGGGTATGTACGAGTTTGTAAATGGCGAGTCTACCTACGCATACATTCACCCAGGAAATCGTTTAGCCTCTATTGTTGCTTTCAATAAGAGTGGATTAGACGTTCAGGTTTATAAGGATGTCGCTATGCAGGTGGCTGCTATGGCTCCTGTCGCAGTAGATGAGGCGAGTGTTCCTGCCGAAGTGATTGAAAGAGAGAAGGAAGTTGCTATTGATAAGACTAAGCAAGATCAAGTTGCTAAGGCTGTTGAGGTGGCTTTGAAAAAGGCAGGAATCAATCCTGCTCATGTTGATTCTGAAGATCACATTGAGTCTAACATGGCGAAGGGATGGCTTACAGCAGAGGATGCGGCTAAGGCTCGTCAGATTAAAGAGCAGGTTGCAGCTGAGAAGTCTGCAAATCTTCCAGCTCAAATGATAGAGAACATTGTCAAAGGACGTATTGCTAAGTTCTTCAAAGAGTCTACTCTTTTGGAGCAACCATTCGTTAAAGACCAGAAGATTTCTGTTTCTCAATACTTAGAGAGCGTAGCAAAAGGTTTGACAGCAACATCTTTCAAACGTGTTACTTTGAATCAAGAGTAATCTTTTTTCAGATAAATTAAAAGGAGGAGCCTTCGGTTCCTCCTTTTTTTATTCTTTATTTTATATTTTTGTCTCCACTGATTAATTATTAACACACTTGGATATGAAAAGCATAAAATTTAGGAATTATGTTATGCTGCTTCTCGCAATAGTCTTTTTTTGCGGTTGCGATTGGTGTGAAGATGACTTTGAAGACTGTCTTGTAGGAAATCCGTGGAGGTTGGAGAAAATAGTAACTTATGATGGAACAAGTAGATGGGATAGGTCCCAAGAGACGACGGTAAGGTATGATGAATCATCTATGAAGTTCTACTATAATGGTGATGTTTCTATCAGAACGACAACGTTAGGTCGTTTTGGAAGAGTCTATGAAGATTGGTTTTCTGGCCGTTGGCACAGTAATTACAATGAACTTTGTATATCCACAGAAGATGGAGACTTTTTTTATACCATTTATTCTTATTCTCATTGGAATATGATTCTACAGTATGAAGCCGAGGATGAATATGGTTTGTACCTTGTAGAGGAGTATTATTCTCGATAGATTATATTTGTTTTTTATATATGGCAAACGAATTAGCTTTAAAGTATGGGTGTAATCCCAATCAAAAACCGTCCCGTATCTTTATGCAGGATGGAAGTGAGCTTCCTATTCAAGTGTTGAATGGACGTCCTGGTTATATCAATTTCTTGGATGCTTTCAATAGTTGGCAGTTGGTTCGCGAACTAAAGGAGGCGACAGGACTTCCTGCTGCAACATCTTTCAAACATGTCAGTCCTGCGGGTGCTGCTGTTGCGGTAGAAATGTCTGACACGTTGAAAAAGATTTATTTCGTGGACGATGTGAAACTTTCTCCGTTGGCTACTGCATACGCTCGTGCCAGAGGTGCAGATCGTATGTCTTCGTATGGTGATTTCATAGCACTTTCAGAGATTTGTGATGAGGAGACTGCAACTTTGATTCATCGCGAGGTTTCCGATGGTGTCATCGCTCCAGGCTACACGGAGAAGGCGCTAGAGATCTTGAAGAGCAAGCGTAAAGGAACTTACAATGTGATTCAAATTGATCCATCTTATAAGCCAGATCCTGTTGAACGTAAGCAGGTTTATGGCATTACTTTTGAACAAGGCCGCAATGAAATTAAAATTGACGAGTCATTGTTCAAGGAGTTCCCTACGAAAAATAAGGAACTTACTGCAGATGCGAAGCGTGATTTGTTGATAGCACTCATTACTTTGAAATATACACAGTCAAATTCTGTTTGCTATGCAAAAGATGGACAGGCTATTGGTATCGGTGCAGGACAGCAATCTCGAATACATTGTACTCGCTTGGCAGGAAGCAAGGCAGATATTTGGTTCTTACGTCAGAATCCGAAGGTGATGAGTCTTCCATTTAAGCCAGGAATTCGTCGTGCTGATCGGGACAACACCATAGATGTTTACATTTCTGACGATTACATGGATGTTTTGGCAGATGGCACATGGGAGCAATTTTTCACTGAGAAGCCAGAACCTATCACTCGTGAGGAGAAAAAGGAATGGTTGAAGAATTTGGATAACGTGGCTTTAGGCTCAGATGCGTTTTTCCCATTTGGCGACAATATCGAGCGTGCTCATAAGAGTGGTGTGAAGTTTATTGCTCAGCCGGGAGGCTCTGTTCGTGATGACAATGTTATTGAGACGTGCGATAAGTATGGTATCGCAATGACATTTACTGGTGTCAGATTGTTCCACCATTAGTTGTCAATTGAATAGTCTATGGCTAAATTCTTACGATTGATTTAATTTGTTGATTTTAGACGGTGATGTTCTTTCTTAGGCATCATCGTCTTTCTTTTTTATGAAAACATGTAATTTTGTGAAAGGGAAAGTTGGAACATGGAACGCTCGTATATCGCCATAGACTTAAAATCTTTTTTTGCTTCTGTTGAGTGTGTTGAAAGAGGATTAAATCCGCTGACGACCAACTTGGTAGTGGCAGATGAGAGTAGAACGGATAAAACGATCTGTTTGGCGGTTACTCCGGCATTAAAAGTGCGAGGGGTTCCAGGGAGACCAAGATTGTTTGAGGTAAAACAGAAAGTTCGTGATATAAACAATCAGCGAGGTCGTCCGTTAGGAGGATTACGGGGAAAATCTTTTTATGATGAGGAGTTGAATGAGCATCCTGAATATGCTGTAGATTTTATTATTGCGCCTCCCCGGATGTCATATTATATAGATTACAGCACACGTATCTATGGCATCTATTTAAACTATGTTTCTGCAGAGGATATGCATGTCTATTCTATAGATGAGGTTTTCATAGATGCGACAAACTATTTGAAAACCTATAAGATGACAGCGCACGAATTGGCTATGAAGATGATTCAGGATGTTTTGAAACAGACGGGAATCACGGCAACGGCGGGCATAGGCACGAATTTATTTCTATGTAAGGTGGCTATGGATATTGTCGCAAAACATATTCCTGCGGACAAAGATGGAGTCAGAATTGCCGAATTAGATGAAATGTCGTATCGAAAAAGTTTGTGGAATCACACTCCGTTAACGGACTTTTGGAGATTGGGTGCAGGTACAGCTCGTCGATTGGCATCGATTGGCATCACAACGATGGGAGAAATAGCGAGATGTTCTGTGTCTCACGAAGATATCTTATACAAAATATTTGGAGTTAATGCAGAGTTGTTGATTGACCACGCATGGGGATGGGAACCTTGTACGATTGATAAGATAAAGGCGTACCGACCTGAAACCAACTCATTAAGCAGTGGTCAGGTCTTGCATTGTCCGTATGATTATAAGAAGACGAGGGTTGTGGTGTTGGAGATGGCGGATGCGGCCGCGTTGACTTTATTAGAGAAAGGGTTGTTAACCAACCAGTTAGTCTTGAGTATCGGTTATGATACGGAAAGTTTGACAAACCCGTCAATTGCAGAGCAGTATCATGGCGATGTCTATCTTGATCATTATGGTAGAAAAGTGCCTAAACCAGCTCAAGGAACGGTCAACTTAGAAGATTTTTCATCGTCATCTAAAACTATCTTGCAGGCTGTTGAAAGGTTGTTTGAGAAAATAATAGATCGTTCATTATTGGTCAGGAGAATTAATTTGGCGACGAATCATGTTATTCCCGAATTTTGCTTGAAGAAAAGGAAAAGGGAAGCTGTTCAATTAGAACTTTTTGTGGACTACGACAAGCAAAGGGAGGTAGAGGAGCAACGGAAAAAGGAAAATGAGAAAGAGCGAAGAATACAACAAACGATTATAGACATAAAGCACAAGTACGGGAAAAATTCCATTTTGAAAGGTTTGAATTTCATGGATGGTGCAACGGCAAAAGATCGTAATCGGCAGATTGGAGGCCATAAAGCATAAAAATAATATGAGCGAAATAGAGAAAAAAACAGAGTCGGAGATACTTTACAGTGATATTATTAATCTTCCTCATCATGTTTCAGTACGCCATCCTCGAATGACAATGGAGGCGAGGGCTGCGCAGTTTTCGTCTTTTGCTGCGTTAACAGGTCATGAAGATGCGATTGAAGAGACCTCTGCCGAGCATATTCAGTCTGTACACAATCGCAATCTTGTTGACCCATCTGATTGCTTTGATGAATAGAGTGTGTTATTCATTCTTTTTTAATTCGAAAAACTTGTCTACACAACTTGGAATTTCCTCTCTTCTGTGCGTTACATAGATCATTGTTTTCCCTGGTTGTTCGCAAAATCTTTCAATGATGGCTCTGCATTTTCTCTTATGGTCGAGGTCTAATCCGTGTAAGGGTTCATCTAAAATTAGAAGGTCTGGATTCTTCACCAAAGTGCGTGCTAACAAGATGAGACGTTGTTCCCCATTAGAGATTTTCATATAGGATTTGTCTTTCAAATATTCAATTCCTAATAGTTTCATCCAAGAGAAAGCGAGACTTTCTTGTTCTTCAGTGCAATCTCTGAACAAACCAATTGTGTCAAACAAACCTGAACTGACGATTTTCAAGCAGTTTTGATTCTCTTGAAAGTAAAGATGCATCTCTGACGATATATAACCAATCGGTTTTTTGATGTCCCAAATGCTCTCTCCCGTGCCACGTTTCTTGTCGAAAATCGTGATGTCAAGAGAATATGCTTTAGGATTGTCGGCGGCTAACAGACTGAGGAGGGTTGATTTGCCAGAACCGTTTTTGCCTATCAAAGCCCATTTCTCACCTCTGCGAATCTCCCAGTTTAGGTTGCGGTAGAGTTGTACAATTTTTCCAGACACGTTGTATGATACATTCAAGTTCTTCATTCTCAACACATAATCGCATGGCTTTATAACATCGGCAATTGCAGAAGGAAACGCTTCAATATTGTAGTGGTCGCTTGGTTTTAGCCAATTTTCGTACTTCTCTATAAAATCAGATGGACTTCCCGCATCCTCATATTTGAGACCGTCCGCTTTCATAATTCGGTTGACTACCTGTGGAATCTCATTGATTGCAGGCACAAGAAAAATCATTTGCTGGATTTTTGCCAATTCCAGGAAAAAAGTCTCCAACTCTGTGCGCATTTCAACGTCCAATCCGATGAATGGATTGTCGAAAATGATGATACGGGGGCGAGAAGCGAGAGCTAAAACAATAAGCAGACGACGCAATTCGCCAGATGAGAGCATGATGAGGTGTTTGTGAAACAACTTGTCTACATGCATCTTTTTGCAGAGCCACTGTATGTATTCTTGGTCTTTCTCGTCCTCAACCATTTTTTGTACTGTCGGACTATCTTCGTTCTCGGTTGAACTGAAACGTTGCTGATAGTACATGTTTTTATAGTCGGACAGTAAGTAAGCAGATTCAAAACACACTTTGCGAATTGCTGCGGATGCGTATGTTTTTGTGGTTCCCTTTCGATACTCATCTGTCCAAAAGGCGTAGTCGACGGTACCGCTCTTCACCGCATATTTGCCGCATAGAAGGTCTGCCAACATAGTCTTTCCCGCTCCGTTCGGTCCGATGACACACCATTGTTCGCCTTTTCGGATTGTCCAATTGATAGGCTGTGGAAAGTCAACACCATAAATTCTTGGTGTTACGTTAGAGAGTTGAATTTCAATGTTTTCCATTCTGATATGAATAATTCCTATTGAAAATGCATCTGTAGGATGTATAAAAAACGGTGTTTTATAGCATGGCGTCAAAATTTCATGGCACGATCCATCTGGCGTTTGTCGTCTTTCTCTTTGAGTGACTCTCGTTTGTCATATTGTTTCTTACCCTTTGCAACAGCGACTTCTACTTTTGCCAGTCCTTTGGCATTGATATAGAGTTTCGTTGGAACGATGGTGAAACCTGTGTCTTTCGTTTGTCTGCGGATTTTCTCCAATTCGCGTTTTGTGAGCAGTAACTTACGGTCGCGACGAGGCAAGTGATTGTTGTATGTTCCGTAGAAATATTCGGAAATATTCATATTCTTCACCCAAAGTTCGCCGTCGATGAAGAAGCAGAACGTGTCCACCAGGCTCGCTTTACCGAGACGAATAGATTTGATTTCTGTACCAACTAAGACGATGCCTGCTTGATAGGTGTCTATCAACTCATAGTCAAATGTGGCCCTTTTATTACGAATGAGTATATCGTTTTTTAATTTTTGTTTTTCCATAATAAATATATTCTATTATTAGTAGTCTTATTGGCTGTTAGCTAATCAAAATCCTCATTGTTTTATCAACCCCCATGGGAATAAGAATCAATGATGCAATTGCAACTAAAGTTAGCCAATACCGTTTTGTCTCGTCCATTGAAATAGAGGGGAAGAGGATAGGAAGCCCAGTCCACACCACATAAACAACATAGAGGTTGAGTATGGGAAGAAAAAACAGGGAAGGTATAAGATTCTCTATCAGCATAAGCATCCACATAATTGACGAAGCATAGACGGCTAATGTGAAGCATCGGGGGTACGCATCTTCCTCTACGTTAGCCCATCTTGAGTTCAGCGTCTTACTCAGAAAATACGAAGTTGCGAAGATACCCATAAGAAGAGTCGCAAAAAGAATCAGTAGATTTCTTCCCATAAACTGCATAAAATGGGCAAAATTGACCATCTCAGACCAATGATAGTGAATGATTGATGAAACTATCGAAATGATTATGACAATTGTCAAGCAGGGAAAGAAAAAATCTCGACGGACGTCGTCTATGTCTTTGCTTCTTTCCACAATCGCTTCCCACTCTTCACGTGGAGAGTGTACAAGACGAAGAATCGCCTTTATGACGTTGGTATAGGCTGATAAATAGTCTGAACTCATTTTGACACTTTTCGGTTGGCAAAAGTATGATATTTTTCTTACTTTTGTGAACTTTAAATGTTTGACTTTAGCAAGAGGTGTACTCTGGTGGTAATAAAATTAAGGTGTTATTAAGATGGTGAATAGTAGTAGTGGCAAGTTAAGTATAGGAGTAAAGATATTGATAGGTCTTTGGATACTGTTCTTTGTTGGAGTGGTGTCTGTTTTTGTTTTGTTCAGAATGATCAGTGATGGAAAGATTGGCTATCTACCTCCGATTGAGGAGCTTCAAAATCCACGTAATAAGTATGCCACGGAGATTTACTCTTCTGACATGAAGGTGATAGGCCGTTTTTTTAAAAGTCAGGAAAACCGTGTCTATACGAGCTATGAAGATTTGTCGCCTTATTTGGTCGAGGCTTTGGTTTCTACCGAGGATGTGCGTTTTTATGAACATTCCGGCATTGATGGACGAGCATTGTTTCGCGTAGGTTTCAAGACTCTTTTGTTGGGTCAGGGGAAGGGTGGAGGAAGTACTATCTCCCAACAATTGGCGAAGTTGTTGTTCACGGAAAGTTCTGCGAAAAGTAAGTTTGAGCGTGCGTACCAAAAATTGACGGAGTGGGTGATTGCCGTTAAATTGGAGAAATACTATACAAAAGAGGAAATAATCACCATGTATTTTAATAAGTTTGATTTCCTAAACAATGCCGTCGGTATCAAGTCTGCTGCGCAAATCTATTTCAATAAAACGCCGAAGGATTTGAATAGAGAGGAGGCTGCACTTTTAGTCGGGATGTTACAGAATCCTACGAAGTATAATCCTGTCAGAGAACGTACGAAGAAGGCAGGATGGGAGCGTCGCAACGTCGTTCTCTCTCAGATGATGGTGAATGATAAAATAACAAAGGCAGAATATGATTCTCTTTCTGCATTGGAAATTACTTTGAATTATCAAAAAGTAGATCATAAGTTGGGGCTTGCTCCTTATTTTCGTGAGCGGCTTCGTGTCATGATGACAGCAAAGAAACCGGATCCGACGAAGTATCCAAAATGGATGCACCAAAAATACTATGAAGATTCGTTGTCTTGGGCTGAAGATCCGCTATATGGTTGGTGTGATAAAAACTTGAAGCAAGACGGTACTCCGTACAACCTTTATACGGATGGTTTGAAAATCTATACGACAATAGATTCTCGTATGCAGCAATACGCTGAAAATGCTTGTGAAAAGTATTTGGGCGAATATTTGCAGCCTCTTTTCTTTAAAGAAAATAATCTGGCAAAAAATAAAAAAGCCCCTTTCTCAACAACGTCGACTCAGGCGCAGGTGGATTCTATTTTGATTAGATCTGTACGTCAAAGCGAAAGATATTATGGTTTGAAGCGAGACGGTCTCTCTGAAAAGGAGATAATGGAAAATTTCAAGACTCCGACGCAAGTGACGGTTTTTGATTGGAAGGAAGGAACGAAAGATACGGTGATGTCGCCTTATGACTCTATTCGTTATACGAAGGCTTTTCTACGATGTGGTTTGATGTCTATTGATCCTATGAATGGGCATGTGAAAGCGTATGTTGGGGGACCCAACTATAATTTCTTCCAATACGATATGGCGAGTGTGGGTCGTCGTCAGGTGGGTTCCACAATAAAACCGTATCTGTATGCGTTAGCGATGGAGGATGGAATGTCTCCTTGCGATGAAGTCCCTAATATTCAGCCTCAGGTGTTGTTGCCGAGTGGTGAGATTTGGGAGCCGAGAAATGTTCCATACGGGAAAGAGGGCAAGGAAGAAGAAGGGAAGATGATTACATTGAAGAGAGGTTTGCAGACATCTAACAATTGGATTTCTGCCTATTTGATAAAGCAGCTCGGACCTGAGCGTTTTGTGGCATTGCTTCATTCTTTGGGACTGAAAAATCATATAGATGCTGTACCGTCCCTTTGTTTGGGCATTGCGGATGTCTCGGTTAGTGAAATGGTTGCTGCATATACGGCATTTGCGAACAAAGGAATCCAAACAGACCCTCTTTATGTGACTCGTATTGAGGACAATAATGGAAATATCATTGCAACTTTTGTCCCTCGTATGCGTGAGGTCTTCAGTGCTGAGACCTCCGAGAAGATGATAGCGCTGTTGAAAGGAGTTATCAGTGGTGGTACCGGTATGCGTCTTCACACGAAACGCTATGACTATAGCATCGGTTGGGAGACTCCCGTTGCAGGGAAGACTGGAACCACGCAAAACAACTCTGATGGATGGTTTATGGGTGTTGTGCCAAATCTGATTACAGGCGTATGGGTTGGTGGAGAGGATCGCGATATCCATTTCGATAATATCAGAAATGGTCAAGGTTCGGCTACTGCTTTGCCTATCTGGGGGTATTATATGAATGGAGTCTACGATGATACTACAATCGGTTACTCTCGTACAGAACCATTTATTACAACGCAAACATACGATTGCAAAAAGACAGGTGATACGGGAGCTGCTATCGAAGAGGTGTCTCTTGATACAGACTTGTTCGATTGATGCTATAACGGACTAAACTTTACAGAGGATGAAAATAAGAGAGAGAGTATTGAATAATCTCGGTGTTTTGGGTCAGTGGAGCAAATTGGCTCATGGCTATTTTATGTTCCCGAAATTAGAGGGCGACTTAGGTCCTCATATGCAATTTCGTGGCAAAAATATCTTAAATTGGAGCATAAATAATTACTATGGATTGGCAAACAATCCGGAAATTAAGGCAAAGGAAGCTGATTTGGCGGCTCAATATGGTTTCTCTATGCCTATGGGTTCTCGACTAATGACGGGCGAGACGACACTGCATGAGGAATTGGAAGCGAAATTGGCAGAGTTTACGCAGAAACAAGATTGTTTTGTCCTCAACTCCTTCTATCAAGGCATGATTTCGGTGATAGATTCGTTGTGTTGCAAGAATGATACTGTTGTTTATAGTCACGACGTTCATTCAAGCATACAGGATGGAATACGTCTGCATGCCAATCGTCGTTTCATTTATGTGAAAAATGACATAGATGCCATTGAAGAACAGGTTGCTAAGGCTTGTGAATTGGCTAAGGAAAAAGATGGTGGTGTGTTGTTTGTAACAGAGGGCGTGATTGGTGTAACGGGTGAGTTCGCTCCATTGGATAAAATTGTTGCTTTAAAAGAAAAATATGATTTTCTCTTGATTGTGGAGGATGCTCATGGCTTTGGTACGGTTGGTCCAAATCGAATAGGGGTAGCAGACTATTATGGTGTGCAGGATGGAGTTGACTTGATGGTGGGAACATTCGGAAAGGCGATGAGTATTACAGGAGGTTTCGTCGTTGGAGATGAAGAATTGGTTAACTACTTACGCTATAATATGCGTTCGCAAACATTTTCGGAGGCATTGCCTGCAGCACTTACGGCTAGCGCGATTAATCGTTTGGACTATATCATAGCTCACCCAGAGCAGTTGGAGAAACTCAATGTCATCAAAGAAGCACTGCAAAGTGGACTACGGGCTGCTGGATTAAATATTGGAAACACTGTTTCAACGGTTACTCCTGTCTATATGTCTATGTCTAACGTCCATGAGGCAGTTCATATGATGACAGACTTGAGAGAAAATTATGGAATATTCTGTATGAATATACTCTATCCTTATATTGCGATGGGGAAATTGATGATTCGCCTGATTCCGACTCCGATGCATACGTTGGATGATGTTGAATACACTATTGACGCGTTGACTAAAATCAAGAAAAATGCTGAAGATGGAAAGTATTTGGATGAGACAGACGTAAAACCAGAAAAATAGAAATCCAAAAGTTATTTTTTATGCAAGAAAATAAGGAAGAATATTATATGCAGATGGCGATAGACCTTTCCGACGAAAGTGTAAAAAAAGGAGGAGGTCCGTTTGGAGCAGTGATTGTGAAGGATGGTGAGATTATAGCGAAGTCGCACAACAAAGTTACGTTGAACAATGATCCTACTGCTCATGCTGAGGTGATGGCAATCCGCGAAGCGTGCCAAAAATTGGGTACGTTTGATTTGTCGGGTTGCGAATTATACGCTTCGTGCGAACCTTGTCCTATGTGTCTGTCTTCTATGTATTGGGCTCATATTGACAAGTACTATTATGCGAACCAAAAAGAAGATGCGAAAGCAATTGATTTTGATGATCAATTTATCTATGATGAGATAGCAAAAGCACCTGAATATCGAAGTATGCCAAGAGTACAGATGATGAGGGATAAAGCTCTGTCTGTATTTAGAAAATGGAAAGAAAAAACTGATAAAAAAGAGTATTGATAATTATTTTGAGAATGAGTTTTGATTCTCAAATTCTGACAAAAAGGGAAAACAGAAAATATATTTTTAGGAAGGCGTTTTTGTTGAAATAAATGGAAATGCCTTCCTTTTTTTGTGTGAAAATAGAAGATAAATCTTATTTTTGCGCAGTTAAGTCATATTAAGTTTTTTTGTTTTGCTATGAAGAATTATCCTGACGGTGCGGAAAGACGGCGTTTACGTCTTTGTCGAGTGAAAGCATTTATTGGGGAGTTGATGTCAGACTTTCTATCAATGTTTTATCCTCGAACATGCGTTTGTTGTGGATGTGCTTTAAAACGAAATGAGGAAGACTTGTGTGTGGCTTGTGAGGTGGAACTTCCCTTTGTTCCAATGTCAATTATGACGAGCGGACAACCCATTGCGGAGCGTTTCTATGGACGAGTGGAAGTGGAGAGGGCGACGGCACTCTTGAGGTATGAGAAGGAGACGGTCTCCCAACATATCTTGCATCACATCAAATATAAGGGAGGAATGTCGTTAGGCTATCGGATGGGACGAATGTTAGGTGGACGATTGCGAGACACGCAGTTCCAAGAAATAGATGCCTTGATACCCGTTCCTCTGCATCCGAATAAGCAGAAACTACGAGGGTATAACCAAAGTGAGTGGATAGCGAAGGGAATTGGTGCTGCATTGGACATCCCTGTTTGGACAGACGTTTTGGAAAGAACGGTGGAGAATGATACGCAAACTCGCAAAGGAGCTTATGAACGTTGGGAAAATGTGAAAGACATTTTTCGGTTAAAGGACGAATCAAAAATCATAGGTAAGCGGTTGCTCGTGGTTGATGATGTGATGACGACAGGTTCGACTGTTGAGGCTTGTATCTTGCCCATTGCAAAGGTTGATGGAGTGAAGGTAAGTGTGGCTACGTTGGCTGTGGTTGGATAAAAAAGAAAACTAATCAATTAATAATTAAAACTAAAAAAGAAAAATGAAGCATTTTAAATTTTTGGCATTCCTCATGATGATGGTTGCTGGTTTGGGTTTAGGTTTCACATCTTGTGGCGATGACGATGATGACGATAGCTCATCTACAGGCGATACTACAATTTCAGGGAACTATAATGCGTCGGCGGTTGCCGACGGAGAGGCTTTTTACAAGGCATACGAAGCAGCAGGAACTACTAGTGAAAAATCTCTTGTTTTGGCAACGTATGCTTTGACTTACACCAGTAAGAAGGATGACGCTTCTTATCAGTCTGGTTTCTGGGTTGGTGTTGCCGCTCAAAAATATGGTTACACGGACAACTTAGACAAGGCTGCAGAGCATGTTGGAGAGTTGGATGAAATCAAAAAAATGTTTGAAGGTGGATTGACAAAAGAGAATATTTCAAGTTCTATTTTGGATATATTGAACGCCTATGTTTCTAAAAACTCTTGATTAGGGTCTCAAACGAAAATTTTAAGAATCGCTTCTGAGGGTGTCCTCGGAAGCGATTTCCTTTTTCTTTTGCAGAAGACATTGTTGAATTTTGTAACTTTGCGTGTAATCGTTGAAGAAATAGTAGTATGAGGCAATTGAGATTTTTAACATTCCTTATGATGATGTTTCTTGGTTTAAACCTTGGTTTTGTATCGTGTGGTGATGAAGATGAGGAGACGACAGAGACATCGGAAATCCAAGACACAAAAGAAGGTGGCGTTTCAACTGGCGAGTCTTTCTACCAATATTATGCTGGTGCTGTGAGAAATGGAAAGGGTGAAATGACAAAGGCATCGCTTTTGGTAGTGTATTTGTCTTCTTATAATGGGAAGTCGGAAGATTTCCAGACGGGCTTTTTTACAGGAATGGCGGCTAAAAAGTATGATTTGACGAATGATTTAGAGAAAGTTTCAGAGTATGTTGGCGAATTAGACGAGCTTAAATCGCTGTTCAGTACTTGGTTGAGTAGTGGTGAAGCGTCTGAGACTTGTACAAATCAAATTATCGAATTTTTGGATTCGTATGTGGTTAAGTAAATGATTGATCAGCAGACAGTAGATAGAATTTTTGATGCGGCGGACATTGTAACCGTAGTGTCGGACTATGTGTCTCTGAAAAGGAGGGGAGCCAATTATTGGGGAAACTGCCCCTTCCATGATGAGAAGACTCCGTCGTTTAGCGTATCGCCAGCGAAAAATATCTACAAGTGTTTCGGTTGTGGAAAGGGCGGAAATGCGGTCAATTTCATCATGGGAGTCGAGAATCTCTCTTATTACGAAGCGTTGAAGTTTTTGGCAAAAAAGTTCAATGTTGAGATAGTAGAGAGGGAATTGACACAAGAACAAAAGGAACAACAGAACGAACGAGAATCATTGATGTCGCTCTCGGAATGGGCGCATAGACATTTTATCGAGAATTTGGATACTCCAGAGGGTCAAGCCGTGGGAATGTCCTATTTTGCGCATCGTGGTTTTAGGGAAGACACGATAAAGAAGTTCCAGTTAGGGTATGCAATGGAACGTCGAGACGAATATACGAAGGCGGCTTTGTCGAAGGGCTATAAACTTGATTTTTTGGTAAAAACAGGTTTGACGATTGTAAAAGATAATAATTATCAGATAGATCGTTTTTTTGGACGTGCCATCTTCCCGATTCACTCCATTTCTGGTCGGGTCGTTGCTTTTGGAGGAAGATCCATCAAGAAGGATGAAGTGGCAAAATATCAAAATTCTCCCGAGTCTGATATTTACCACAAGAGTACGGTTTTGTTTGGACTTTTTTTTGCCAAGAAAGCAATTACACAAAAGAAAAAATGTTACATAGTGGAGGGGTATTGCGATGTCATCTCAATGATGCAGGCGGGGGTCGAGAATGTTGTCGCTCCGTGTGGAACTGCTTTGACGACACAGCAAATACAGCAGCTAAGGAGAATTTTGCCTTCCGCAGATGCTGAACGTTCTGAAGATAAATATGTGACGCTTCTCTACGATGGCGATGCGGCGGGTATGCATGCGGCATTAAAAAATGGCAAACTATTGTTGGAGGAGGGACTGAATGTGCGTGTGGTAGTCCTACCAGAAACAGAAGACCCTGATTCCTTTGCACAGGGTCATGAATCCTCAGAAGTGATTCGCTATTTGGAAGAAAACGAACAAGATTATATCGTCTTTAAAATAAAACATTATTGGGATGAGGCGGTGAAAGACCCCATCAAAATGGCTCAGTTGACAGAAGATGTTGCCTCTACAATAGAGGTGATACCAGAAGCGGTGAAGCGATCCATATATGCCAAGATGGCTGCGGGTATGTTAGGCATAGGAGAAGGTGTGTTGTTGGATAGAGTAAACACACTGAACCGTAAACGAATGGAGTCTGCTGTTGGACCTAATCTGGCAGATAGAATTTCTAAGTCTCAATCTAATGAACCTGTTCCATCTTCTACTAATTTTAAACCTAAATCATGGAGCGAAAATGTTGAGCGAGACCTTATTCAGTGTTTGGTGCGTTTCGGAAGTATGCCCATTGTGATGAAAGTAGAGAATGAGTCAGGAGAGGAGACGAATGTTGAAGTCTCGGTTGTTCAGTATATCAAGGAGGATCTGGATGCCGATGGTTTTGTGCTGAACAACGATGTTTATCAGCAGATGTTACAAGATTATTGGATAAGTTATCAAGAAAGTGGAATTTCTTCAGAAGACTATTTTCAAAAAAATGTGAATTCAGATTTTGTTGAGGTGGCAAATTCGGTGATGTCTGATCCATATCCATTGAGTCGTATTTTTGATAGGAACGCTGAAAGCCGTATCAAGGCAAAGGCTCTTTCTATGAACGATCCTGAAATGTATTGCAAAGAGGTGTTGTATGCTTTGAATAATTTCAAAAGTACTTGGCTGCAACACGAGATTGATGACCGAATGGAAAAACTTAAATCGTTGACTGAGAACGATATGGATAGATTGTTTGAGTTGATGACAGAGATAAAAAATTTGAAAGATGTTCAGCGGGATTTTGATAAAATGTTAGGTGAACGACATATTCATCCGTAGTAAATTGAAAGCAGCTTTACTTACAAAACCCTCTCTTGTCTTTTGATAGTCTTTTAGTTGTGTTTAATGTAGCGTGTTGGCCACCATGCTACGACAAGTCCCACAAATAATACGGAAAATAGTACAAGTGCGACATCCGTCCAATGAACGCAAATGGGATATGCGTTGACTAAAAATGTTCCGTCATCTGCATCTGCTCCTAATTTGATGATTCCAAAATGTTGCTGTAGGAGGCAGAGTATTAAACCTATGACTAATCCAAAGATGGCTCCCAAGGCACTAATAAGCCAACCTTCCAACAAGAAAATTTGGCGGATGAATGTGGTTGTTCCCCCTAAATTACGAAGTGTCTGAATATCATTCTTCTTTTCCAAAATGAGCATAGAAAGAGAACCTACTATATTGATAATAGAAATCAATAATATAAAAAACAGGATGAGAAATGTTATCCATTTTTCAATTCTCATCATCTTGTAAAAATCCTCGTGTTGTTCCTCTTTGTTCTGTATGGTGTATCTATTTCCTAAAGCCTTTTGAATGGCCTTCTGTACTTCGTTTGATTTTCCATTGTCGGTTTTTACCTCGACGGCAGAGACGACGTTCCCATAGTTGAATAGTGTGCGGGTGTGTTGGATAGGGAAAAAAGCATATTTGCTGTCAATGTCATATTGATGTGTCGCGTATATTCCTCTCACATTAACATCAATGCTATTAAATGCTCCTGAAGGATTGGCTACATTTACTTTTGTTGCGTATTTAGGTGCGTAGAAAGAGACGGGTGTGAATCCTATGTTGGCTTCTATTTGATTTGCCAATGCGACGCCTAAAACGGTATATTCTCGTTTAGAATCTTGAAGTATAAATGATCCACTTTCTGTAATTGATTGAGCATCAATTAGTTGATTGTAATTCTGAGAAACACCTTTGATAGTCGCAAAAGTTTGTTTTTCCTGTCCACGAATGAGTGCTGTTTCTTCTAAAACTTCCGAAAACATATTCACTCCATCTATGTTTCTAATTTTAGAAATCACGTCTGTTGGATCAAAGTTTTTCCCCTCTGCAAGTTCTATTTTCAGGTCTGGGTCGAATGAAGATATTACCCCAGAGATCAGTTGTTGAAACCCATTATAGACGGAAAGCGTACAAATAAGTGCAATGGTAGCGATGCAGACACCTCCCGCACATATCATAGATATGATGTTAATGATATTGTGGCTTTTCTTAGAGAAAAGATAACGGAGGGCAATGAAAAACTGCAAGCGCATACAATCCTCTTATTTATTCTTTGCTTTCTTCTGCTTCTCCATTCTCTGTTTTCTTTTTGTCAAGTCCCAAAAGGTGGTCAATGTGTTCCAAATAGTCGAGTGAATCGTCCAAGAAAAAGGTGAGTTCAGGGATGATTCTCAACTGATGGCGAGTGCGTTGAGAGAGGTCATATCGGATTGATTTTGCACTTTTTTTTACCATATTCATGATTTCCTCCTGTTTGTTATTGGGAAAAATAGACAAGCGAACACGCGCAACGCTTAAATCGGCAGAGACGGACACGGATGTCACGGAGATAAGTATTCCTCCGCATGACTTTGTGAATTTTTGGAAGATGTCGCTTAATTCTTTCTGTACTAAGCGATCTATTTTGTTAAGTCTAGTAGATTCCATTTGTATTATGATTTGAAAAATTAACCGCAAATTTAATAAATAAATGTGAATTAAAATTGTTATCTTCGCAGATATAGAAAATAAGGCTTGTTTTGTTATGTCTTCAGAAGAAAATGTAAATAATGGTGTTTTTGAGCCGATTTCCTCGGTGAAGATTGCAGAGAATGAATTGGTGTCTTACATTGCGTTGACGATGGCGCGTGGGGTTGGACCCGTATTGGCGCGTCGGTTAATATCAACATTGGGGAGTGCTAAAAATGTGATAGAAACTCCTCAACGAAAATTAGAAATGGTTCCAGGTGTTGGCAAGGTCTTGGCGGAAGCCATCAAACAACCAGGTCTGGTTGATTGTGCGAATCGAGAAATGGATTTTTTGGAGAAAGTAGGAGGGAAAGCTGTATGTGAGATTGATGTTGACTATCCAAAGCGACTGAAGGAGTGCGAAGATTGTCCAATTGTGCTTTATAAAAAAGGGAATATTCAATTAGAGGTGAAGCATGTGATGGGAGTAGTCGGTACTCGAAAAATGACAACGTATGGAAGGACCCATATCAATAATATTTTAAAAGAGTTATCGGAAAAAGTTCCAGAGCTTCTGATAGTTAGTGGATTGGCGCATGGCGTGGATGGCACCGCCCATCGTTGTGCTTTAGATTTAGGTCTGCAGACAGTTGGCGTGGTTGGTCATGGATTAAATATGGTTTATCCTGCTGAGCATAGAGGATTGGCAGAACGAATGTTTGCAAACGGAGGTTTGTTGACGGAATTTCATTCTCATAGTTCGGTTGATCGTAAAAATTTCGTGTCTCGAAACAGAATTATAGCGGGATTGTGCGATGTTATCTGGGTTGTAGAGTCGGGCGAAAAAGGAGGTGCTCTGCTGACGGCCGACTTTGCTGATTCCTATAGTCGTGAGGTGTGTGCTTTGCCAGGTAGGGTGGGCGATCTTTATTCTGTCGGTTGTAATGGTCTTATAAAAAAGAATAGAGCCGTTATGATAGAAAGTGCCGATGACATAATTCAGATGATGAATTGGGATCAGAATGTGAGAAAGAAAGAAGCAGTTCAACTCTCATTGTTTATGGACTTGACAGAGCGAGAACGTTTGGTGGTACAAGCATTGGAGATAGAAGGAAGGATGCAGGTGAACCTAATGGTACGCAAATTACAACTGCCAATGAATGAATTGTCTTCTATATTGTTTGACTTAGAAATGAAGGATGTCGTGTGTTCGTTCCCAGGTGGTGTCTATGGTTTGAATTAACATTTGCTTTTTTGTGAGAAACTCTTATTTTTGTGAAAAAATATAAAAAATGAAGAAGTTAATAACAGCTTTTGTAGGAGTCTCTGTGATGGCAGGATGCGGTCAAGGGTCTGTGAATGTGGATTTTAAGGAAGGAGCTAACTATTTCGTCAGAAATGATGTAGAGGAAGTTCCGTTAGTTTTGAATTCGGAGGCAGAACGCGACAGTGTGTTAGGGATGGCTGCCGTGATGGGTGATGGAGGACTTCCGACGGAGATTGATTTTTCAAAGGAGTCTGTCATAAACATTGCATTGCCTGAAACAAATTGTCCTACCGACTTGCATGTGAAGAGTGTCGTTCAAAAGGGAGATTCTTTGATAGTTTCGTACGAAGCGATGCGTCAGGAAGAGTGCAGTTATACAATGCGTCCCTATACGATGGTGATTGTATCTAAAAGTGTAATGCAACAATCTCCTAAAGTTCGTTTGGAAGAGGTGAAATAGTTTATTCAAAAGACATTAGAATTGAATCGTTTGGCGACGACATTTTTGTTGCCAAATTTCTATAATGTAAGGGGAGTGTCGTCATGTGCGGCACTCCCCTTAATGGTTGATTGAAACTTCTCTCGCTTAACCCAGGCAGTACTTATTCTCGTACCTGCTAAGCATTATCTAATTAAAAATGCCAGAGGCATCAACGATGTCTTTTTTATTTCAGAAAAAAATAGACTTTATTTGAGATCCTTCAAGTATTCTGCCATTTGAAGTTGAACTGTCTTGGCAGCCTCACGAGCCTTTTCTGCGTAGTCGTCTCCGTTCGAAGCGTAGATGATTCCACGAGAAGAGTTGACCAACAAACCGCACTGGCTGTTCATTCCGTGTTTTACCACTTCCTCTAAACTTCCGCCTTGAGCGCCGATGCCTGGTACTAAAAGGAAATGGTTAGGTATGATTTTACGAATATCGCTCAACATCTCGGCTTTTGTGGCACCAACGACGTACATCATAGCATCTTCGTTTGCCCATTTCTGAGAAGTCTTCAAAACTTTCTCGTAGAGTTTGTCTCCGTCTTCCTTGCTCTCAGTGAATTGAAAATCAAACGCGCCCTTGTTAGAAGTCAATGCCAAAAGAATCACCCATTTGCCTTCATGTTTCAAAAAAGGGGTAACGGAATCTTCGCCCATGTAAGGAGCGACAGTTACCGCATCTACGCCTAATCCATCAAAGAAGGACTGCGCATACATAGCGGAAGTGTTGCCAATATCTCCACGTTTTGCGTCGGCTATGATAAACTGGTCAGGGTAGTTTGTGCGGATATAGTCGATCGTCTTCTCCAGGGAAATCCATCCTGCAACGCCTAAACTCTCGTAGAAGGCTAAGTTTGGTTTATAGGCGACGCAAAGGTCTGCCGTGGCATCAACGATGCTCTTGTTAAATTCAAAAACAGGGTCATAGTCGTCGCTCTCACGATCAAACAGAAACTCAGGAATTTTATTTACGTCAGTGTCCAATCCTACACATAGGAATGACTTTTTTCGTTTGATGTTCTCAAACAATTCTTCTCTATTCATTGTCTAATATTGCTTTATGTTTCTTATTACATTCCACTGCAAATTTACACTATTGGATAGAATTATTTGCTTCTGTGTATCTCTTAATTAATGTGTTTACTCTATTCATTTTCATTATCTTTGCGCTTAAAACAGACAAACATGGCAGAATTGAACGAACAGCAGCGAGCAGCGGCGGAGTTTGCAGGAAAACACCTATTGGTGATGGCTGGAGCAGGTACAGGGAAAACACGTACGATTATTGCTCGGGCCCAATATCTTATTCAGTCGGGTGTCGCTCCTTATCGCATCCTAATTCTGAGTTTTACGAGAAAATCTGCCCGTGAAATTGTGGAACGCATCAGATTAGAGATGAGTGGCATTCCTTTGGAGGGGTTGCGTGGTCAAACGTTCCACTCGTGGTGTATGGACATCATCACCAACAACCCGAAGGTGTTTGCTTATCATGACTATACGTTGCTTGATGAGGATGATCGTGAGAGTTGCATCAAGTTATTGTGTGGTAAAGGTCTGAAAGACAAGGAGAAGCACGTCATCAAACCTGCTGATGTGTTGGATATCTATTCGTATGCCGTGAATGCTCGTTGTTCATTGACGGATGCAATGCGTACGAAACTCTATAGCAATTCGATTGCGGACGAGGCTTCCATTATAAAGAGTATAGAATTAAATAAGCCTGTGTATGAGGAGGTTATACGCCGTTATTTTGCCTATAAAACAGTACATAAATATATCGACTATGATGATATTCTAAATATTGTGGCGAAAGGATTGCAGAAAAATGATGAGGCTCGCAAGTTTATTGCGGGTCGATATGATCATATTTTGGTGGATGAGATGCAAGATACTAATCCGTTGCAATACCAACTTTTAAGTTCCTTTTATGAAAACTGTCATTTGTTTTGTGTGGGAGATGATGCGCAGAGTATCTACGCGTTTCGTGGAGCGGATTTTAAGACAATGCATAATTTCACGAAAGTGGTTCCTGATGCTGAACGTATGAATCTAACCATCAACTATCGTTCTACCCAGAATATTCTGAATCTTTCAAATTGGATTTTGAACAATTCCCATCTTCAGTACAATAAGAACCTGATGTCTGTTCGGGGGGCTGGTAGCAAGCCTGTTTTCGTGACTTGCAAGGATGAATGGGATGAGGCGAATGATGTAACGGAAAAAATAAAGAGAAGTATTTCAGAGAAAGGTGTGAACTATTCTGACAATATGGTGATGTGTCGTTCCCTCTATGGTTTGCGTACTGTGGAGTCAATGTGTATCTCAAAGCATATACCCTACATTGTCTATGGTGGATTGAGTTTGATGCAATCAAAGCATGTTCGTGATTTGGTCGCACCGATGCGCATTGTCGCTAATTTTAAGGATGAGTTGGCATGGATGCGTTATTTGCTGCTATGGAAAGGTATTGGAGAGGTCACAGCCACGAAAATCATTAATGATGTGATTGTTGAAGAGACTTTGGACCAATGTTTGGATAAATTGGCGGGTAGTGGTTTGCAAGATGAAATTTCTCTTACACTCAATAATATAAAGAATCTGCAATTTGATCCTGTCCTTGCTATCACAAAGACTTTAGAGACGATGGAGGCACGTCTGAAAGAGATATATAAGGATGAGTGGGAGTGGCGTAAGCAAGATTTTGATATACTCTGTAAAGTGGCTGTCGGGACAAAAGGAATCATGGAGTTTGTTTCTGAGTATGTATTAGACCCAAAATTGGAGACGACTGTCAAGGAAGGTGAAGCAGGAGAGAAGGACAATGTTATTCTGACGACTATTCATTCAGCCAAAGGATTGGAATCTTCTATTTGTTATCTGTTGAAGGCTTCTCCGGCATCATACCCGACAACTCGTGCGGTGGAGAATGGTATTGATGCAGTAGAAGAAGAGCGTCGTTGCTTGTACGTTGCCTTGACTCGTGCTAAAGATGAATTGCATATCTACCGCAATATTCATTCTCATCATGTTGATACAAAGAGTGGAGAACAAACGGATGTTTTGTATTTCTTTAACAATGTGCCGAATGAACTTTATGATAGCGAGACGACTCCAAGGGTTGGAAGAATTGAGAAGGTAGAATATAAAGGAGAAGCTGTTGGTACAGATATTTTGGGTGAATTTGATTTCAGTTGACGACTACTTAAACATTTATTTCTCTACCTTTGCACTGTCAATTCTGAACATTGGTTAATTCAAATAAAGCTATGAATACAAACTTAAAGGGCTATGCAGCGGCCGTTTTTTCGGCGATCTGCTATGGAATGAATCCTTTGGGGGCATTGTCGTTGTATAAAATGGGTTTTAATCCCGACTCTGCATTATTCTATCGATTTGCGCTGGCTGCGATATTTTTAGCTGTTGCAGTGGTGGTGCGGAAAGAATCTTTTAGGTTGTCTCGTAAAGAATTGATTTATCTTGCGGCATTGGGATTTGTGTTTGGTTTGTCATCTCTTACCTACTATGGGAGTTTTGTCTTCATGGATGCAGGGATAGCATCGACGTTGCTGTTTATCTATCCCGTTATGGTTGCGGTGATAATGGCGGTCTTCTTCCATGAAAAATTGACGTATCCGATGATGTTTTCCATTGTGGTGGCGTTGTTGGGTGTCTGTGTTCTCTATTATGGCGCAGAGGTGAGTCTGAGTGCGATGGGCGTTGCTTTAGTGTTAATCTCTGCTCTTTCGTATGCGCTTTATTTGGTAATAGTGAATCGTGCAAATCTAAATATCTCGGCCTTCAAACTGACTTTCTATTCGTCTCTTTTCTGTGCGATAGTGGTTCTTCTTCATTCGTTGACAACGAAGCAGACGCATCTTATGTGGCCGACGACAATGGAGGCGTGGGGCTATATCCTTGTTCTGGCTATATTTCCGGGTTTGCTTTCTCTTGTCTTGATGGCAGTGGCAGTAAAGCATATAGGCAGTACGAAGACGGCTATTTTTGGTGCTTTAGAGCCTGTAACTGCCATTTGTATTGGAGTCTTTTTCTTTGGGGAGGTCCTTACGCAACGCATCCTCTTCGGAATATTTTTGATATTGGTAGCGGTGACTTTGATTGTTGTTACTAATAAAAAGAAGGTCGTTTCTGATAAATAGAGATAATAGTTTTTGTTTGTCTCAAATGAGGTGAAGAGGACGAAGATTAAAAGAAAAAGCACTATTTTTGCATTGTTTGTAGAGTATAAGGAAAAAAGATGAAAGATGCAATTTGTGCGATTTCGACAGCTCCTGGCTTGGGTGCTATTGCCGTGGTAAGAGTTTCTGGTTATAATTCGATAGATATCGTAGACAATATATTCCAGTCTGTTAGGAGAAATTTTACTTTGAAAGAGGCTAAGACTCACACTGCTCATTTTGGTCGGTTGCTCTATGATGATGGCAGTGTCTTAGATGAGGTGGTGGCCACTGTTTTTTTTGCTCCAAATTCTTACACAGGGGAGGATAGTGTTGAGATTTCCTGTCATGGTTCTGTTTTTATTCAATATGAGATATTGAAGTTGTTGCTTTCTCATGGCTGTCGTATGGCGATGGCTGGCGAGTTTACGCAACGTGCTTTTGCGAATGGAAGGATGGATTTGAGTCAGGCGGAGTCTGTAGCCGACTTGATTGCCTCTCAAAATCGCGCTTCCCATCGACTGGCAATGAATCAGATGCGAGGCGGCTTTTCTAAAGAACTGCAAATATTACGCGATCGTTTGCTTACGTTTACATCTTTAGTCGAGTTGGAGTTAGATTTTGCAGATCACGAGGAGTTGGAATTTGCAGATCGTTCTGAACTGAAGGTTTTGGCGAGTGAAATAGAGCAGAAAATCGGTAGGTTGAGAAATTCGTTTAGCGTTGGTAATGCTATAAAAAACGGTATTCCAGTGTCGATAGTGGGAGAAACGAATGCCGGTAAGTCCACCTTGTTGAATCTGTTGTTGAAGGAAGAAAAAGCGATTGTTTCAGATGTTCATGGTACGACGCGTGATGTCATTGAAGATACGGTAACGATAAATGGAATGCAGTTTCGTTTCATAGACACGGCGGGTTTGCGAGATACAACGGATAAAGTAGAAAAAATAGGCATAGAACGCAGTTATCGTGAAATAGAAAAGGCTGTAGTTGTTCTTTGGGTTGTGGATGCTTCGCAGTCTATACAACATTCGGGCGAGTTGGCTGCGAAAATCAAACAACATCTGTCAGATCAGAAGTTGATAATTGTCATCAATAAAATGGATTTGATTGATGGAGAAAAAAGAAAAGAAATAAGTGAGTATTATAAACAATATTCTGAAAATCAGATTTTTATATCAGCAAAAAATGCAGAAAACACAGATGAAGTAGAATCTGTATTGGTTCAGTCTGCACAGATACCTGTGGTGCGAGATGGCGATGTGATGGTAACGAATATACGTCATTATGAAGCATTGAAGAATGCATATTCTGCTATCCTTCGGGTACAGCAGGGATTGGATGATAATATCTCAGGCGATTTTTTAAGCCAAGATATCCGTGAATGTATTTATCATTTAGGCGAGATTACAGGAGAAATCACGACAGACGAGGTCTTGGGAAACATATTCTCTAAGTTTTGCATCGGAAAGTAAATGGCTTGGAGCTGATTTCGAGGATGCGAGTGTCTGGGGAACCAAGCACACGGTCGGTAATGCCGTCCTGTCGTACAAGACGAGGCTCGGCAAGAACCGATGCGTGTTGCTCATCGTAGAAGTCGTAGCCGCCAATCATACTGACCATGTGCAGATTGATCACACGCCACGGTGTCAACACCGTCTCCTTATCGGGATAGTGGAACGTGGACAGGGGGGGGCCACTGCCTCCACACGTTCCTTCACGCCCAGATGGTCGCAATCCTTGGCATGGCTGAGAATGTCGGCAACGGAAGCGATGAAGGCATTGATAAAACTTGCCTATCTTCTTGAGATGTTTCTTATCAAAGCCTTTCGGCATGAACTACTCCCAAGAATCTTTGTCTATGTCGTTGAAAAACTCCTGCAACGAGATATTCTTGTCGTCCTGCACCACGCCGTAAATCATCATTGGCATACTCCTTCGGGGCATACTTGGCTGACGGTCTTCATGCAAGCCATGCGTGAAAACAAAGTAATGGAGGAGACACACCAAGGTTTCGGAAAGCCCTATGCCAACACGTTCGAGATAGAGCCTTATTGCCTCAAAGTGGTAAAGCGGCGTTGGTACGTCATCGCAAACAATCCTTACTATGTGGAGAAGAACAAGCGTCACCGAGGTGAGGACGGTTACACGCCATATAAGGAAATTTTGTTCTACGGCCTTGACCGCATCACCCATGCCTCCATCCTCGACAAGACTTTCGTGATGAAGAAGGACTTTGATATAAAGGAGTACTACAAAG
>CAVEVQ010000007.1:0-77146 GCA_963619325.1 Bacteroidaceae bacterium
AATAGGCAATATTGAATCAATTTAATGCCACTTTTCCGAGTGGACTCATTCATTATATTTTTATTATCTCAATGCAAAGGTAAAAACATAAAAAAAAGAAAAGACATTGTGTCTTGAGAAATTAACAGGAAAAAACAGACAAAGGAAATGTCGTATTGCAATGTTTTACAACATACATTTTACTTTTTTTAAGATTAAGAAGTTCTGTGTTGTACAAATAAAAAAACAAATATATCTTTGCAGTTGCTGAGGTAAAGATGAAAATCAAGCCAAAGCGAAGGTTAAATTAATCAACCTAAGGTTGAAAATCGAAAGGGAAACGCAAAAGAAGCGCGACTGTCAACTAAATGGGAAAAACTGAAAAAGAAACATTTTTAGACAAGCGACAGCGTTGAACTGAAAAATTGTTTTGTGTATGATATCTAAAATTCTGGTTGCAAACAGAGGCGAGATTGCAATGCGAGTAATGCGTTCTTGTAAAGAAATGGGCATTAAGACATTGGCTATTTTTTCTGAAGCCGACCGCACATCGAGACATGTGTTTTTTGCAGATGAGGCTGTATGTATCGGTCCAGCCCAGTCGTCAGAAAGTTATTTGAACATTGATAAGATTATCGCCGCAGCGAAAAAATTCAACGCCGATGCTATACATCCAGGCTATGGTTTTCTATCGGAGAACGCAGAATTTGCTAAACGTTGTGAAAAAGAGGGAATCATCTTTATTGGCGCTCCGCACGATGCAATCTGCCAAATGGGAGACAAAATCACTGCCCGCAAACTGATGATTGCTGCGGGTGTTCCCGTTGTTCCAGGAACAGAAGAACCGCTCAGCTCTTATACGGATGCTGTTAAAACAGCACAAGAAATAGGATTTCCAATCATGATTAAAGCCTCTGCAGGAGGAGGTGGAAAAGGCATTCGCATTGTTCGAGAATTGGCAGAACTGAAAAACGCTTACGAGGGTGCAATCTCAGAAGCAGAATCGTCTTTCGCCAACGGAACCGTCTACATAGAGAAATTAATTGAGAAACCTCATCATATCGAGTTTCAAGTCTTGGCTGACAAACACGGGAACGTAGTTCACCTATTTGAACGTGAATGCTCTATCCAACGCAAGCATCAAAAAGTAATTGAGGAGACTCCGTCCCCATTTATTTCTGACGAAACTCGCCATAAAATGGGAGAAATCGCAGTTCGCGCAGCCAAAGCAGTTAAGTACGAAGGCGCAGGCACAATCGAGTTCATGGTTGATGAAAACCAAAATTTCTATTTCTTGGAGATGAACACTCGTCTGCAAGTAGAACACCCTATCACGGAAGAGGTTCTCGGAGTCGACTTGGTGAAAGAACAAATCAATGTTGCAAACGGGAAACCATTACGCTTCAAGCAAGAAGATTTATATCAACGCGGACATGCCATTGAGTGCCGTATTTGCGCAGAAGATGCAGAAAACAACTTCGCACCCACTCCAGGTATCATAAAACTAATGACTGAGCCATCAGGTATCGGTGTTCGTGTCGATAGTTTCTGCTACGAAGGATACGAAATTCCAATCTACTACGACTCTATGTTAAGTAAATTGGTAGTTTGGGCAGCCAATAGAACCTATGCAATCGAGCGTATGCGTCGTGTTTTATACGAATATAAAATCACGGGAACAAAGACCAACCTCTCTTATCTTCGCAAGATTTTGGAAGTACCTGACTTTGTGAAAGGACACTACACAACAGCGTTTCTTGAAGAGAACAAAGAAACATTAGACCATATCACATTGGAAGAGGATTCCGAAGAAACTCACAAAGTGGAAGACATTGCTGCTATCGCTGCATATTTTGACTACTTGCTCAACGAAGAACGACCAAACGTTTGCAACACAAACGACAATCGTCCTCTTAGCCGTTGGAGGGAGTTTGGGAAACGTAACAATATGAGAAGTTTAGGATAAACTCTGAACTGACCAGTAAACAATTTTTAATTAAGTCGTACAGCATGAAGATTAAAATCGGAAACAAGTTAAAAGAAATCTCCGTTGTCAGCCAGGAAGGCAATAAAGTGGAGATTTTGGTGGACGATAAAAAATATAATTTGGACATCGTAATGGCTGAAAATGGACTATGTTCCATAATCACAGAAGATGGACACTCCTACAATGCTGAATTGAAACCCAGCAATAACAACCAAGAATACACTGTAAGTGTAGCTTTCAACGCTTTCGCTGTCGAGATTGTCAGTCCATATCAGTATGGTGCAAAGAAAGCTAAATCGAGCGAGAAACAAGATAAGATATTCTCTCCGATTCCAGGAAAGGTAGTTCGTGTCATGGTGAAAGAGGGCGATTTAGTAAAGGCAGGAGATCCTGCCATCGTCATTGAAGCAATGAAAATGCAGAGTGAATACAAGGTGAAAGAAGATTGTATCATAAAGAAGATTTTGGTGAATGAAGGTGACAATGTAGCCGGCAACCAAACTTTGATTGAATTGTCCGAAGCCCCAGTATTAGAGGAAAGCACGAAAGAATAAGTATAATAAAGAGATCGAAAAAAAATAAAGAATATATGGAGTCTAACAATATGAACAAGTTTTTCGAACTGAATAAACTTGCAGAGACAGGTGATCCAGTCCGTATAGAGAAGCAACATCAAGCTGGCAAATTAACTGCCAGAGAGCGTATTGCTATCCTGCTTGACAAGGGTTCGTTTGTTGAACTTGACAAATTCGTAATACATCGTTGCCATAATTTCGGATTAGAGAAACAACAATATCCTGGGGATGGTGTTGTCGGAGGTTATGGTAAAATTGATGGACGTTTAGTGTATGTTTACGCATACGATTTCACTGTGTTTGGAGGTTCTTTGAGTCGCACAAACGCAGATAAAATAGTGAAACTTCAAAGATTGGCACTGAAAATGGGTGCGCCAATCATTGCTTTGAATGATTCGGGAGGTGCCAGAATACAAGAAGGTGTTTCAAGTCTTGCCGGCTATGGAGATATCTTCTACCAAAACACAATTGCATCGGGTGTGATTCCACAAATCTCTGTGATTTTAGGTCCGTGCGCAGGTGGAGCATGCTACTCTCCAGCATTAACGGATTTCATCTTTATGGTGAAAGACCATAGCCACATGTTCGTAACTGGTCCCGACGTTGTAAAGACTGTCACACACGAGGAAATCGACAAAGAAGGTTTGGGTGGAGCAATGACACACAACACTAAAAGTGGCGTTGCTCATTTCCTTGGAGAAAATGAGGAAGATACATTGATGATGGTTCGTGAGTTACTTTCATTCCTGCCATCTAACAATATGGACGATGCACCTCGCTCTCCTTACACCACTAGCATGGAACCTAATAGCACCGATTTGGATAGCTTTATCCCTAAAGATGCTAGCAAGCCATACGACATGAAAGAGTTGATTGAGAGCGTCGTAGACAATGGATATTTTTTCCAAGTTCAAGAGAATTTCGCTCAAAACATCTTAGTTGGTTTTGCAAGAATAGAAGGAAAGGTAGTTGGTATCGTAGCCAATCAACCTGCGCTCCAAGCAGGTGTTTTAGACATAGATGCTTCAACAAAAGCCGCTCGCTTCATTCGTTTCTGCGATTGTTTCAGTATTCCAATCGTTTCGTTTGTTGATGTACCAGGTTTTATGCCTGGTCGTGTTCAAGAACATGGAGGCATCATCCGTCACGGGGCAAAAATCGTTTACGCATACGTTGAAGCAACAGTTCCAAAGATCACTATCATCACTCGTAAAGCATACGGAGGTGCATATATCGTAATGTCAAGTAAGCATACCGGCGCAGACATAAATTTTGCTTATCCAGACACTGAAATTGCTGTTATGGGACAAGACGGTGCCGTTAACATTCTCTACAAGAAAGTTAGCGAAGAAGAAAAAGCAAAAGCAAGAAAAGAGTATGAGGAAAAATTCTCAAATCCATACCGTGCAGCTGAATTGGGCTACATTGATGAAATCATTCTTCCTTCACAGACAAGAGAGAAATTGATTCAGGCATTGGATATGACACACACAAAGATTCGTAGCAATCCTGCTAAAAAACATGGAAATATTCCTCTATAAAAATGATTAATACAAACAAAGGGGGTGAGATTTCAAAATCTCACCCCCTTTTTCGTTAAAAATTCTAAATTTATAGACAAGTATAAAAGAAAACACAATATAAAACCTTCCATTTCTTTAAATTTGTCATTAATAGTCAAATAATTTAAAAATTAATCAAAAAATTATTCGTAACTCAATGATAAAAAAAAGGATATTGTTAGGTGTTTTGCTATTGCTTCTGACTTTTTCTCAAATATGGGGTCAAAGTGTTGGCTTAGTACTTAGCGGTGGTGGAGCAAAGGGATGCACGCACGTTGGCGTTATCAAAGCACTTGAGGAGAACAATATTCCAATAGACTATATCGCAGGAACGTCCATGGGTTCTATCGTTGGCGCACTCTATGCAATGGGCTATACCCCCAGAGAAATGGAAGATCTACTAACCTCAAACGATTTTACAACATGGCTAAAAGGTAACATTGACGAGAAAAGCAAATTTTATTTCAAAGAAGAGGAAGAATCTCCAGAATTTATCAGTTTCAAACTAAACATTAGCGACTCTTTAATTATAAAACCAGACATCCCGAACAGCTTACTCTCCCCCGACCAGTTAAACCAAGCATGTATGTATCTTTTCTCGCAAGCGAATACTGTATGCAAGGGTGATTTTGACAGTTTGTTTGTTCCTTTCAGGTGCATTGCAACCGATGTTACACAAAAGGGTGAGTATGTGCATAGGAACGGAGATTTGGGAGATGCTGTTCGAACCTCCATGTCTTTTCCTTTTGTATTCAAGCCAATACGAGTGAACACACATTTGATGGTAGATGGTGGAATCTATAATAATTTCCCATTAGATGTGATGAATGAAGAACTAAAGGCAGACTACATCATTGGAAGTAATGTCAGCGAAGGCGTTTCGGACGCAGAAGACGGCGATCCCATTGCCCTGCTTGAGAATCTTATCATTCAAGACTCAAAATATCAATTACCTAAAAACAAAGCAACGATAATTGATTTTCATTACAAAGACGTCCGTCTATTAGACTTTGACAGAGCAAAAGAGTTAATTCAGATTGGATACGACAGCACCATAGCTCATATCAGCGAAATAAAAGCAAAAATAAATAGGACTATCAGTGAAGACTCGCTTAACTCAAAACGTTTTGCTTTCAACCAAAGGAAACCACAGCTACTCTTTAAGAACGTTATCATTCGAGGTGTGAAACCACTACAGCAGCGGTTTATCTCCAAAACATTCCATGCAAAAAACAATTATTTTAGTTATAACAGTTTTCGCAGAAACTACTTTAAACTGCTATCAGACAAGAAAATAGCAGAAATCATTCCACATGCCTCATGGAATCCAGAAATCAACGCATACGACTTGATATTAGACGTAAGGCTAAATGATCATCTCAAATTCGCAATAGGAGGAAATATTTCGTCCACAACATCCAATCAATTGTATATTAGTGCAAAATATATGGGTATCAAACGTTTATCATACGACTATTGTTTAGATGGACAAGTTGGCATCCAGTATAAGAACGCACATTTTCAAGCTCGATTTGACTTTCCATATCAATTCCCGTTCTGTTTGAAATTCATAGGAGACATTACACACAATAGCGTATCTGTCAAACAGAACACTTTCTACGAAACGGACATTCCAATGGAAGGATTCAACACAGAATTCTTTTCAAAGGGAAAATTGTGCATTCCATTTCTTCTCAAAGGGGAAATAGACGCAGGAGCAGGCATTGCAAAAATAAAGAACAAATACCACGGACTATTTTCCAATGATGATGACACCTACGATATATCAACCTACAACTTAGGAAATGTATCAATTTCATATCGCCATAATTCATTATCAAACAAACAGTTTGCAACATCCGGAACCAAAGCTAAAATCGCTGTCTCCTATATTTTTGGAAAGAAAATAAAAAAAGAAAATATTATGATTGACAGCACGGATGCCATCAGCACCTTACATGACAGATTACAATGGATACAAGTTTCCGCTATGATAGACCATTACGTTCCGATTGCAAGGCATTTCTCGTTGGGACTGATGGCCGAAGGTGTTTACTCTACTCACGGATTGGAAAGTAATTATATGGAGACACTCCTCATTGCCCCCTCTTTTACCCCAACCACACACTCAAAAATGGTGTTTAACACGGCATTTTCCGCCAACGCCTATATTGCAGCAGGCATCAAGCCTATTATTAGAATCAATGATCTGCTACATATCAGATTAGAAAATTATGGTTACGTTCCTCATAAAGCTATTTCTCCAAATGCCACCTTCAATGCCACATACGACAAACCATTCTCAAAAATCTATTGGTTGGGAGAAATATCAGTCGTCGCACAATTAAAGTATATTTCAGCAAGTATTTACGCAAACTATTATAGTTATCCGAAAAAAAATTTTAACTTCGGTCTGAATATTGGCTATTTAATTTTCCACGATAAATTCGTTGAATAAAAAACATACAAAGATTGAACTTTCATTGAAAGAAATTTCATTCAAGAATATGCTTTGTAAATTAGCGATAATTCAATTGACTAAAAACACGACGAAAAAAAATGAACAAGAAAAATTTGACTATTCTTCTATCTTCCCTAACACTTGCTGTTGGACTTTTATCATCTTGTCAGAAAGACGAAGGAGAAGGAGGTAAAGGTTCCGTTTATGGAACGGTTTACAAGATAATCGATGACGGGAAAATCATCAAAAGTGGTGATTCCTATGTTTTTGCGGTAGACACCGTCATTGCAAGAAACGAGAATGTATACATTCATTATGGAAGTAATCAAACAGGCTATGACGACAAAACCGGCACCGCTGATAACGGCACTTTCAAATTCAAGTATCTGACGGATGGAAATTATACCGTCTATACATTCTCTGATTTGGCTTCGGGTGAAAAAACACCGGTTTCGCAAACCGTTAAAATCAGCGACGGAAATAGTGTTGATGCAGGTGCGTTCTACATTACAGATGGTAAAAACAGCGGGAAATCCGGCGTCGTAGGAAAACTAACGGCACAATATATGAAGAGCGAAGATACAGAAGCGGTTGATGCAGTGGGAGAACGAGTATATATAAAAGAGTACGATGGTACGGAAGTTGTTTCAGACACTAGAACAGATGACACTGGAATGTTCTCCTTCCCTAAATTAGAGCCTAAAACAAAGTACTATGTCTATGCCGTTTCCGAATTATCTTCAAAAGGTCCTACATACGCAGAAGGAGCCATTGTAGAAACAGGAGAAGCAGGCACAATAGTTGTTTCTGACAACTTAAATGTGAAGCTGTATTAAAACCCACATATATGGATAAATAAGCCGAGGCAGTTTTTCTGTCTCGGCAATTTGATTAATTAGACCTTGCTCATAGACAATGGAAAAAGAATATAGACTTTCTGATTTTCTTCCAACTACCAAAAAAGAGGTTGAACTTCGTGGTTGGGATGAGGTGGATGTGGTTCTTTTCTACGGAGACGCTTACATTGACCACCCCTCTTTTGCAGGCGCAGTTGTAGGTAGAATATTGGAACACGAAGGACTTCGGGTCGCCTTGGTGCCACAGCCCAACTGGAGAGACGACCTACGAGATTTTAAGAAATTGGGAAAACCTCGTATGTTTTTCGCTGTTTGCGCAGGTTGCATGGACTCTATGGTGAACCATTACACCGCTAATAAACGACTTCGATCTGACGACGCATACTCTCCTAATGGCAAGGCTGGATTTCGTCCAGACCGCGCATCCATTGTTTATTGCAATATTCTGAAAAATCTTTATCCTGATGTCCCAATCATAGTGGGCGGCATAGAAGTTTCACTTCGTAGAATCACCCATTACGACTATTGGGACGATGAATTAAAACCTTGTGTTTTGAAAGACACAAAAGCAGATTTGCTAATTTACGGTATGGGAGAATTGCCACTGAAAATGATATGTAGAGAGATGAAAAGCGGAAAAAACATATCTGAACTTACAGACATACCACAAACCGTATACATCACTGACAATCAATGTATTCCAAAAACTAATATAGAAACAATTACACTATTCTCTCATAATGAATGTTTGAAAGACAAAGTCAAACAAGCAAAAAATTTCCGTATTGCCGAAGAAGAGTCAAACAAACTTCACGCTGCTCGATTGCTACAACAGATAGACGACAAACATACGGTCGTTATCAATCCTCCATTCCCTCCTATGACGACAGAAGAGTTAGATTCGACATACGACCTACCCTTCACTCGTCTTCCTCATCCAAAGTACAAGGGTAAGAATATTCCTGCGTACGATATGATTAAATTCTCCGTAAACATCCACAGAGGATGCTTCGGAGGGTGTTCTTTTTGCGCAATTTCTTCTCATCAAGGCAAATTCATAATGTCTCGATCGGAAGAATCCATCTTGAAAGAAGTAAAAGGACTGACACAACACCCTGAATTTAAAGGATACCTCAGCGACCTAGGCGGACCATCTGCCAATATGTACAGAATGAAAGGGAAAAACTCTAATCTTTGTGAGAAATGCAGACGATATTCTTGCTTATTTCCATCCATCTGTAGGAATATGGACACAGACCATAGCAATCTAATAGAACTATATAAAAAAGTCGATTCTATACCAAGCATCAAGAAATCATTTATTGGAAGCGGTGTCCGTTATGATCTTTTGCTACAGGAAAACACAGACGTGAAAACTCATGAAAGTCAGGTCGAATATATGGAAGAACTCATTAAAAACCATGTTTCTGGCCGTCTAAAAGTGGCTCCAGAACATACTTCCGACAATGTATTGAACCTAATGAGGAAACCTTCCTTCCAACTTTTTTACAAGTTTAAAAAATGTTTTGACCGCATTAACAACGAAAATGGTCTAAAACAACAATTAATACCATACTTTATCTCAAGTCATCCAGGATGTAGAGAAGAAGACATGGCAGAATTGGCTTGTCTTACTAAAAATTTAGATTTCAAATTAGAACAGATACAAGACTTTACGCCAACACCGATGACATTGTCCACTGAAATATACTACACAGGAATACATCCTTATACGTTAGAGAAAGTATGGACACCACATAGCAAAGAAGACAAATTAGAACAGCGTAAATTCTTTTTTTGGTACAAAAAAGAGAACCAAAGGGATATCATCAACGATCTTCGTAAAATGGGGAGAGCAGACTTAATCGCTCAACTTTTTTCTTCCTCAGAACCAGCAGTTCCAGAAAGAACACAAAAACAAAGGGGAAAAGAGATTTCTAAAGGGAAATCTATTCAAAGAAATAATGTGATATGCGAACCAATCACAAACAGACACAACAACAATAGGGATAGAAGACGCAAGCCAAAACAGTCTTCACAAAAATAAAGACCACGAGAAAAGCGATACAAATAGACTCAACAAAAGGTGATTCAACGACAAAATCACCTTTTATTGAGTTTCGTCTTCCTCCTTTTTCTCAATATCAACAACATTACGCTCTTTACGTTTAAACGCACCCTTGATTGATTTTAAATAAGATTTGAACAAATCAGAAAACGTGTCAAAATCCTCACGATATACAATACCCAATCCTTGCGTGTTAGGAGCTTGTTTGAAATAACTGTTGTTCGACCGATTAAAACCTTTAGTTCGCAGCTTACCCGACTGATTTAGTTTATATTCTATATCAAAATCAATGATACTGTTAGAAATATTCTCAGCATCAGTAACTTCATCTCGATATCCAAAATTACCATTCAAGAGAAGACGATCATTTAACAATTGCGTTGAAAGTGCCACATCAAACTCACTGGACGTTGTTGTTCCATCCATATTAGTGGACGTTGGACGATAATTGAGTCCGATACTTACATCTTGGTTCATCTTTGATATCCAATTCGTCAACTGAGATGACAGCGTTGAAAACCCTACAGACGAAAGTTCTGTCGTCGCCACCGACGAAGCACTCCTATCCATATTATAGAAATGACCAAGAGCCAACAAAGACGCAATATTTCTATTCATAGCCTCATCCGTATTGATTACACTACGCAACTTACTTTTTACATCGTCATCAGAATTCGGCAATTCAATATCAAATTTAATTATAGGAGAAGATATTGTTCCTGTCAATCCCAATAAACAATTTACCAATGTCGTATTCGTACGAAGGTTGGGATCGTCAACGATATCGTTCAATGAGGCATTTAAAGCATATTTTGCTTGTATGTTCAAGGCAGCATTCGTAGGGTTTCCCGTCCATTGAACCATACTGCCCTTTTCAATTTCAAATTTTCGTGAAATGATACTTTGAATCGTAAATAGATAATCCCCCCTTTCAATCTCATACCCTCCATAGATTTTGAACGCATTGTCCTTTGTATTATATGTTAGGTGAAGAGAACCATTACCATTAGTTTTGATAATATCACCCTGTTGAGCATCCATTATCAAGTGAATCTGAGCATCCGTGGTAGCTTCCAAATCCATATCCAAGTTAACGACTGTAGATGAAATCGACTTTTGCTGAGAGATCTTTTTTAATTTTTCACGTCTTTGCCTTCGTTTCTCTGCCATTGTTTTCTTTTCTTCTGCTGCCACAAAAGTAACAAAACTACTCTCCTTTGCAGAGGACGTGCTTTCAATTGGTATTGTCATCAACGTGTTAGGCATGGTTCGCATAGCCAAATTGATATTCACAACATCTGTGGTACCAGAGAAATGTCCGACACCTTGAGCATACGCTTTTCCGTAAAATGTCTCATTGTCTTCCTCCTTTGTGTCCATCACCAAAAGATTATCACATTCAAGGTCAAAAGCAAACTTGAAATTTCGAAATGCATCATGCAACATCATACCCGATACGACCGCGTAATTTCCTTCTGTATCATATACCTGCACCTGATTTAATTCAATCGTGTGCGGCGTCAATTTTACTGAATCAGAAAACACATACGACGTCTTCAAGAAATCAACGTCAAAAGCCATATCCTTCACATACGTCATTCCCTCTAATCCTATATTTCCAAATTTTCCGTATGCTGCCACATGTCCACTAACGGTTCCCGTGTTATTTTGCAAAACATTCTTTAAATATTTCCTCAAAAAGCGCATATCTATATCTTTCAAATCGCCACCTATATACAAAGAATCATTGCCTAAGAAAACCCCTCCATGAACAACAGACTTTGACAACACAGAATTACCCTTTGAAGGCGATAAAATATCAACATCAAAACCTATACATTTTTCCTTTTCCACCCAGGATGTGTTGACAGACATGTCTCCCAACACACATTCATTAATCGCTCCATCGTATATGTACAACCCTCCTTTGAAAAAAGGCTGGTTGAAAAGTCGAAACAAGTAAACGTCTCCTACCGAAACTCCGTCAAAAGAAATATTAGGATTACCAATTATATCACTAAAATAGCCTAAACTCAAATCATTAAAATGAATGTTAAGGCTGTCTGTAACTTCTTCTGTATTAGTACCGTCAATGCACAAAAACTGTGTGTCATGTTTAAAAAGAAAACTATCCACCTCAACCCTCTTCTTATCAATCGAAATCTTACTTTCATGGATAGTCCATACAGTATCATTCAAATAAACATGAGATGGATTTATCAAGAAATCTGCTGTTAATCCTTTGCCCTTTTCATAATCCTTGATCAAAGCCTTCAGATCAAGTTTCCCACTGTAGGTAGTCTCAGACGAATTATTAAATGACACCTTTAAATCAACGTCATTTTCATTTGTCAACGTGCTGATAGACATATAATAAGGGAAACGTCGTTTATTTTTAGGTAGTATGGTTGTGCGACATAACAATTTCAGTTGCTCTCTCGGATTCTCACACAAAAAAAGTAAATCAGACCACGATGAATTTCCTTTCTTCATTAGAGGGACTTCCAAACGAACACGGAATTGTTGATCATTCTCGCTATAGAATCCTTTCAGTTTCGACTCCTCCTGGATAATGAACGGAAGGTCTACTATATCCTGAATGGACTCCATATTTTCGACAGTCAAATCAAAAACAAAATCATTTTTCTTATTTCCCTCTGGTATAGTTTTACTGTCTTTTATCAAAGCAGGAAAATATTTATGCGCTAAATTATATACACACATTGGAAGTGTCGCAAAAGAATATGTTCCAACCACCGTTCCATTCACATAATCTGAAAAAACAGACATTTTCTTTTGTTTATTTGGTTTGGTTACAACGGACAAACTAAAATTGTTCATTCCAAACTCACGTTCTCCTTTTGAAAAAAGAAAATTGTCCACAGAAAAAGCACCCTCCAAATCATCTATATTACGCCCCGTGAAATTAGTCTCTATGTTGAATGATGTCTGAGAGTCTTCATTGATGTCTAACAAATGCGTCTCATAAAGATTTAAGTTCATCACATTGGCATTGAAATGGAAAAGCGGTTTTTCTGTACGCAAATCAATCTTACCCTCAAAGTTGAATTCAGCATTTTTGTCACTCATTACCAATGTGCCATCAAATCCTTTTTTGTCAAACGAACCATTCATCGACAGATTTTGGTAGCAATAATTTTTATAATAAAAGGAATCTACATTTCCCTTTGCAACCAATTTGAAATTCTGGTCTGATATTTTATCTAAAACTATATCCAAGTTGAAAGCCACATTACCTAAACCCGACTCCTTTCCTAAGAAACGATCCAAATGACAATCCTTCGACTTAATTTGCCCCTTCACTTCGTACGAGTTTAATTGGATGTCTGGCGCAGTAAACAACACAGACAAATCCAGCTCACCTAAATTGGTTGTGATTGAACCATCAGTCAACATATTCTTCAGGTTGCCATTCAATGATCCACTATAAGCAAACGTACCTATATCGTTGAATCTTTTCGAGAGTTGAACATCTCTTTTTATGGCAATCCAAAGTATATCAGACAGATCAGACGCATTAGAGGAAAGACGTTCAACCATTCCGTCCAACTGAACATTCTGCGCATTAGGCAATAAATCTTTCACATACATATTACCAGATAAGCAGGTTGCATCGCCATACTTTATCAGCAATTTTCTCACTTGAAACTCTCGTAACAAACCATACGCAGATCCTTGAATCTCAATAGGTGCTGTTATCATATCTAAAGCAGGACGGAAAACAGAGAAATCAGATGGACGGATATGAGTTTCGCCAAATTCAAATCTTAGCCTCAGTTTGTTAATCGGGTCTTTAAAAGCCGTATAATTATCGTGGTACGCAGTTAATTCTTTCAGTCTCAAGTGACTATTAGGCATTTTGAAAAGAAAATTTTTAACAGACAATGTCTCCTTATTTGCCAAAAGGGAAGTAGTTATCTCATCTACAACCAAACCAGACTTTTCTTTAAAAGATACATCTTCGACAATAATGTTCACAGAGTCTTTAACAAAAGACCTGAAGTAGACAAATCCATTAAAATCGTATATATGCAAGTCATTCGGATTCATTCGTCCAATCCAATTCGACTTTTTTGAATTTTTATATGAAATCTGGCAATTTTCAAACGCAGCAGACTCTATGTCCATAGACCAAGTTATGCGTACCGTGTCATTGGGGTCCGGCTTAAACGCATCAATGAAAAATCCAAAATTTGAAGTATTGGTAGAATCAACGGACAAATTAGCTTCTAATCCAGTGAACTGGATGGTACGAAAAGACACTTGAGAAGAGAACAATTTCAACAAATTTATAGATACCTTCGTACGACTCATAAAAAGCAATGTGTCACACTGCCTGTCTTCAACATAGACATCCTTTAAAACAAAACTATTCGGAAAATTCCACTCTATCTGATCTATTGACACCTTGCTTCCTACCTGTTTTGATAGGCTCTCCGTTACAGCATCAACAACCGAGTGTTGCAATTCTTTATTCTGCAACACAAAAAAACCAATAATTAGCACCAATGCAATTAATGCAACTATGGAAAGTAATATATAGGTAAATCTCTTAATATCAGTTAATTACAAATTTTTCAAAACTCTGTACGCAAAATTAAAAAATACTTTACGAGAAAATGTACTTTTGTCAAACGTATTTTGTATTTTCGCATATACATTATTAAAGTGTGGTGTATGAGAATGGAAAAGCAAGTTTATATTTTGTCAATAGAATCATCTTGTGACGACACGTCTGCCGCCGTTTTGCGTGATGGTTTCCTTCTATCAAACGTGATTGCGAGCCAAAAAGTGCATGAAGCGTACGGAGGAGTCGTGCCTGAACTTGCATCTCGCGCTCATCAGCAAAATATAGTACCGACCATTTCGGAAGCCCTCCGGCAATCGGGCGTTTCTAAAGAAATGATTAGCGCGATTGCTTTTACTCGCGGACCAGGGTTGATGGGTTCTCTATTAGTCGGAACATCGTTCGCCAAAGGGCTTGCCATCTCCTTAAATGTTCCTTTAATAGAGGTAAACCACTTACAAGCGCATATTCTCGCTCACTTTATCCAAACGGAAGGAGAAGAAAAAAGATTACCCCAATTTCCATTTCTTTGCTTATTAGTTTCGGGAGGAAACTCTCAAATTGTATTAGTAAAAAGCCATAAAGATATGGAAATCATCGGTCAGACTATTGATGATGCAGCCGGAGAAGCTTTCGACAAGTGTGCGAAAGTAATGGGGCTGCCATACCCAGGAGGACCAATCATTGATAAGTTGGCAAAATTGGGGAATCCATTGGCTTTTCAACTCCATAAGCCTCAAATTGGCAACTATGACTATAGTTTTAGTGGTTTAAAGACTTCTTTTTTGTATTTGTTGAGAGATAAATTAAAGGAGAATCCTAATTTTATTGAAGATAATAAAGAGGATCTTTGTGCATCCTTACAATATACAGTTGTTGATATTTTGATGTCTAAACTGCGGAAGGCAGTTAAAGACTTAGGAATCAATCGAGTAGCCGTAGCTGGAGGAGTGTCCGCAAATTCTGCGCTCCGTGCAGCCTTTGAAGACCACGCCAATCGATATAAATGGGATATTTTCATTCCGAAATTTTCCTATACAACAGACAATGGTGCAATGGTTGCTATTGCAGGCTACTTCAAATACTTGGATGGAGATTTCTGTGATATTTCACTACCTCCATTCTCTCGGGTCGAGATGTAGAGGAAAACCTCTATTCGACCTTAATGCCATTAAAAAATTAACTGAACATAGAACTTTAAAAATATGGAAAAGAAAATATTGTCTAAGGCATTAGGGGTGGTAAGTATATTTCTTGCGATAACCATATCTTCTTGCAAAGAAGAAGAAGAAAAAAAGATAGACTTAGCACAGAATATTCCTGGAACTTGGATTTCCTTGAAAACCATTGATTACGAACTTCAAGAAGGTTCAAATTGGAAGTATAATGAAAAAAATTCGGAGACGCAAGGAGACTGGTTGGAAGTTCCATACACTTTTCGTTTCGACCGTGTTTACTATATTGAATATAAAGAAGAAGATGGACATATCATCAAATATAAGGGAAAATACGAGGTCTCCGGAGACACACTACAGATAGAAGACCTTGAAAAATTTCCTTTGCACAATGCTTTAGCGACTTTTCATTCTGCAACCAGTCTTAGTTTGGAATATTCCAAAATTGACGAAAATGGGAAAAACGTGAAAAAAGAAATTCGTTTTGCGAAGACCGCTAATATGAGTCCGGAAAAAGCATTCGAATACGTTGACGCCATACAAGACAAATCATTTCTCTGCTCTGCTAACGACCGAAGCTACATCAACCATTTTAAGATACAAAATGTAACCGCTAACAGCGTGCAACTTAAAATAGATGGAGAAGAGGGCAATATTGTAGTTTTAACAAAAGCAGCGCCTGTTCTGGTACAAAACACAAATGGTTATTTTGCAGTGTCAGAAGACTACGAAAGTGAATATGCATACACGGCTGTTCTCTATTTTGACCAAAGTAGTATGAAAATTAGAACTATCTCATACCTGCCAAGTATACAAAACGGTATTGGCGAAACTTTATTTTGGATGGACGAATAAAAATGATTTGTCAACCTGAGAATATTATATAAAAAAAGGAAAAAGCGAGGCGTTATTGATAGAATCAAAACGCCTCGCTTTTACGATATAAAGTTCTTTACTTTTATCAATAGATTAATATTGTTCGTCCTTATTAGGAAAATCTAAGGATTTCACATCCGATATGTATTTCTTTACTGCTTTTGTTATCTCATCATATAGATTAGCGTAAACACGTGCAAATTTCGGATGAAAACCATCAAAAAGCCCCAACATATCATGCATAACGAGAACTTGCCCATCTACTTTCTCTCCAGCACCAATACCAATCACGGGGATGGTAAGCATTTGTGCAACTTTCTCCGCCAATAAAGCAGGAATCTTTTCTAATACAATAGCATAACATCCTGCTTTCTCCAACAATTTCGCATCATTTAACAACTTTTCTGCCTCAGCATCTCCCGACGCACGCAATTTATAAGATCCATATTTGTTAATGGATTGTGGCATTAGTCCTAAGTGGCCCATAACCGGCACTCCTGCATCAATAATTCGCTTAATAGTTGGCAACATCTCTTCTCCACCTTCCAATTTAACAGACCCTGCTCCAGTTTCTTTCATAATTCTAACAGCAGAACGTATACCATCCTCAGGACTAACTTGATAAGAACCAAAGGGCATATCCACAACGACATGCGCACGCTGCGCCGCACGAACAACACACTGAGCATGATAAATAATCTGATCAATCGTCAACAACAACGTAGTTGGATTGCCAGCCATCACATTTGACGCTGAATCACCCACCAAAATAACGTCCATTCCAGCTCTATCAATAATCGTCGCCATAGAATAATCGTATGCTGTCAACATTGATATTTTCTCTCCATCATTCTTCATCTTTTGAAGAACACTTGTCGTCACTTTCTTATAGACTTTCTTTTCCTCTTCAAGATATGCCATTTTCCTATTCTATTTATAACAGATTCTTACCTTAATTTTCTCTTTACCACCGCAGGACAACCTGCAGCCAACACATCAGATGGCAGGTCTTTTGTAACGACTGCACCTGCAGCCACTACCGTGCGATCTCCAATCGTAACACCTGGACAAATCGTGACACCTGCTGCAATCCAACAATCCTCTCCGATAGTAATCGGGAAACTTGTTTCTACTGGCAATCTACGCTGCTCATAGTCAATAGGATGATTAGGTGTCACCAACTGACAATTAGGACCAATCTTAGTATGATTACCAATCGTTACCGACGCACTATCTAATATCGTTGCATTGTAGTTGATAAAAACATGCTCTCCTAATTTTATCTGGTGTCCATGATCGCAGTGAAATGGAGGATTCACAACCGTCGACTTTGGTATTCCAGGAATCAACTCCTCTATAACAGCACGATACCCTTCACTATGCGAAGTCATCGTTTGCAACTTAACACAAAGACAATTCGCATGTTGGATGCTTTCGTCAATTTCTTTATCAGAGAAATCATAAAGTTGCTGGGATCGCATTTTATCAATCTCTTTCATCTTCAACTATCTTTAATTAGTATAATTTGTGAATCAACCGATAAGCAATTGACCCTGGAGTTGGCGTCGCAGGACAAGCTTTACGATCAAACCAGTCGGCATCCGCAATCTCATCTTCTTGCTTTCTTACCTCTCCACTCTCATACTCTGCTGTAAACCCAAGCATCAGCTGATCTGGGAAAGGCCAACTCTGACTTCCTCTATATGTTATATTTTTCACACGAATTCCCGTCTCTTCATAAACCTCACGATAAACAGTCTGCTCAGCGGTCTCTCCTGCTTCCATGAATCCCGCTAAGCAAGAATAGACATCTTGGTTTCTCTGTACATGACGAGCCAAAAGAACTTTATCACCACGATTCACAAGAACGATAATGCAGGGTTCTATACGAGGGAAAAAATTCTTATTACAAGAAGGACAGAATCGAGCGGTCAAAGTTTCACTATCCGTCAACATACCACCACAACAATGACAATAACGCCATGATTTCCTCCAATCGGACAAAGCTTTTACACGAGCCAAATGGAAGCATGAATCCACATCATTCTCTGCAAAATAAGAACGTATAGGCTCTACCATATACCCATTAGGAAGAGCTTCCTTTGAACTCAGACTCAAACCGCAAATGCCTGCCGTCTTCTCTTCAAAAAAATCCGCTTCCGAATCTGCTTCTTTCAAAATCTTTAAATCATTAAAAGACAAAGGTTTTCCAGAATCAGAACACACATAATCTCTACCAACTACTGCGAAACAAACGCATTCAGTATCTATAGGATCCGTAACAAGTGCCATACTTTTTCATTTTATTTTTTTTTTACTCTCTTTTTCTATGTAGAGCATTATCATAACTTGTCTTAGACAGAAGCAACTCTACCGCTTTTGTATAGATATCATTCTCCGTATTCATAATCTGGTAATACTCATTTGAACTCCAAATGTCTCTCGCTATATTCGCCTTTACCTGCTTTCTAATCAAATTCTTACTCTGATTAAACTGCAAAGTATCAAACTTAACATTCTCTTTCTCTCCATTTTTTACGATATCATACAAATCTTCATCCGTCAAGAAAAATGTATTATTGTATTTTTCAAAAGACTCCTTCTTTTTCTCATCTGATAACTTTTGAGTTGGATACAAAGCCTCTAAATCTTTCCTGTTTTTCTCAAGATAGTCAAGAATAAAACGATTAATCACACCTTTTGCAACTAAATCTCTATGGTATTTCGTATACTTTGTAGTGTCTAACGGAACAAAAAGGTCTGGCATAATACCACCACCTCCATAAATCGGACGTTTCAGTTCAAGCGTATAATATTTAAGCGAATCAGGGAAAGATATACTGTCCTCATGCATCAGCTCGCCATGGTTATAGCGTTCTATCAGATCATTACGATAGTTCTTTATATTCTCTTTATACGGACGTTGAATACAACGACCTGAAGGAGTGTAATAACGAGCCGTTGTCAAACGAATCTGAGAACCATCTGGCAGATCCATCATCTTCTGTACCAAACCCTTTCCAAATGTACGTCTTCCCACTACAACTCCTCTATCCCAATCTTGGATTGCACCAGAAACGATTTCACTCGCAGATGCCGACCCCTCATCAACTAGAACAACCACCTTTCCGTCAAAAACTTTATTTTTACCAGACGCAGAATAATTTTCGCGAGGCTGAGCATTTCCCTCTTGATACACTATTAATTTCCCGTCTTTCAAGAAATTATCAACAATACCAATCGCAGCAGACATATACCCTCCGCCATTATCCTGCAAGTCTATAATCAAATTTTGCATCTTCTGCTTCTTCAACTTTCCGAGAGCATCATCAAACTCCTTCAAAGTAGTACTTGAGAAACGATCTATCTTGATATACCCTGTGTTCTTGTTGACCATATAAGAGGCATCTACACTATACAGAGGAATTTTATCACGCGTAATACGAAACTCTATCAAATCAGACACTCCACGACGTAAAACTTTCAGAGAAACAATGGAACCTTTCGGTCCTCTGATACGCTTTTGAATGTCTATATTTTGCATTTTCACACCTGCAATCGTCGTGTCGTCAACATAGATAATACGGTCTCCCGCCATAATACCTACCTTTTCCGACGGACCACCAGAGATAGTCTGAACCACTAACAATGTATCTTCCACCATTTGAAAAACAACTCCGATTCCATCAAAGCTACCCTCAAGCGGCTCACTTTCTCTTTTCAAATTCTCTTTTGATATATATGAAGAGTGGGGATCTAAATTAGAGAGCATTCCCTTTATAGCACACTCAGCCAATTCTCCCGTATCTGTAGAATCTACATAATAGTGTTTAATCAGATAAGTGACAAAACCCAACTTCTGTATATTCTCATCCGAAAACTGAGCAAAGCACAACAATGGCATAATCAAAGACAACCCCAAAACACTCGAACGTTTCACCATACTTCTTTATTTAAATTATGCGCAAAAATAAAAATTATTGGTGGAAACAGATTGTTTTGAAACACAAAAAGGGAAAAGCATTTTATTATTCTTAAACTAAGCAAAAAAAGCAGCCTCCTAATAAGGAGGCTGCTTCATTTATCATTTTTCCTAAAATCAAATCAAAGGAATGTTATTCTCAGCACAGGTCTTACGCATGTCTTCAGGCCAAATGCTAGCTTGAATTTCTCCGACATGAGCTTTTCTCAAGAAAAACATACACAAACGGGATTGTCCGATTCCACCACCTATCGACAACGGCAAGGAACCCTCCAAAAGACGCTTGTGGAAATAAAGATTCTTTCGATCCTCACAACCACACATCTCCAACTGACGAAGCAAAGCAGTCTTATCAACACGGATTCCCATTGAGGATAATTCCATTCCTTGTTGCAAAACTTCATTCCAAACGAAGATGTCTCCGTTCAGTCCAGGAAGACCGTTCACGCCAGGAGTCGTCCAATCATCATAGTCAGGAGCGCGACCATCGTGCTTCTTTCCATCTCCTAAAGGCGCACCTACACCAATAATAAAGACGGCACCATACTTCTTTGCAATTTCATTCTCTCTCTCCTTCGGAGTCAAGTCTGGATACAACTGTCTCAACTCTTCTGAGTGTATAAAATGAATCTCCTTAGGCAACATAGGTTTAATCTGAGGGTAAGACTCATAAACGACATACTCAGTAGCCACCATAACAGCATAGATACGAGAAACAACATCCTTCAAGAAATCTATCGTACGATCCGCCGCAGTTATAGTTCGCTCCCAGTCCCATTGATCAACATAGAGAGAGTGTAAATTTCCTAAATCCTCATCAGAACGGATGGCGTTCATATCCGTATACAAACCAAAACCAGGCTCAATATTATATTCTGCGAGCATCAAACGCTTCCACTTAGCGAGAGAGTGAACCACCTCCGCTTTTTGATCGCCTAAATCCTTGATTGGGAAAGTAACCGCACGCTCAACACCATTCAAGTCATCATTTATTCCTTGACCCTTCAGTACGAACAATGGCGCAGTAACACGGCGCAATCTTAACTCGGCCGACAAACTTCCTTGGAAAAAGTCCTTTACTTTCTTAATTCCAAGTTCTGTCTCACGGGCATCCAGCAACGGCTTGTACCCTTTTGGAATCTTTAAATAACTCATAATCGTCGTTTTTATATCGTTTATTTTTCGTCTTTTATTTTTTTCTTGTTAGCAAATCAAAATAAAGCCCAACACCTTCTTTTAATTTACTTTCGCAAAGATAGGTTTTTTATTTATCCAAATAACATTTTGACATTATTTTTTTCAATTCTCAAACAAAAAGTTTTCTTTATCATTAAAAACATAAAACAACTGAAAGAAATCTGACAATTTCAAATGTTTTTTCCCTTTAATCGCTCAATTTTTTGTCAGTTTGACTTACATATCGTCTACAATGTGTCAAATCATCAAATTCTTAATAATCTTAAAAAACTTGCTTCTTTGACAGAAAACTAATTACTTTGCAAAAGTTTTCACGGAATATAGTCAACATTGCAGTGAAAATATTCCTAAATGAAAAAGGAAATTTAGAAATAAAGATATAACAAGGAAATTTAGAAATAAAGATATAACAAGGAAATGATGAAAAAATTTTTCTTAGCAGTAGCGATTCTTGCAGCGAGTGTATCTTCAAGTTTTGCTGAGAGTTTTGAAAACTCTTTTGGTGTGAGAATCTTTGGAGGTTTCGGAAGCAGTTATTCTTCCATAGTTAACACAGATGGCAAAGACCTATTTAAGATGGATTCTAAGCCACAAATCGGACTTTCATTGGATAGTCGTTGGTATGTCGCCAAAGGCAATGTGTTGGGACTTGCCATCAATGCCCGTTGGTTGGATTTTTCATTCAACAAATCCAAACTTGATAAAATTGAACTTGGAGCTTTTTCTAACAGACTCGAAGGTCTAAATATTTCTACGAATGATATGCTATCATACAATGACGTTAACGAGTTTAGCATAGAAGCCCTCAACGCTGGATTGATTGGAACAATAGCATTCAACGACCATTGGGCAATAGACGTTTACTACAATCTCGGTGCCAGCGCCCTTATCCAAGTGTTTGATGATGAAGATAACGACGACGAGTTTGACGACGATGACGATGATGATGACAAAGATTACTATTCCTTTGGTTTAAACCACAAGATTGGCGCATCTCTTCACGTCGGATTCTTCCAAGTAGGTTGTGAAGCCAAGTTAGGAAGACTAAGCTTGCAAGATTGGGGATTGGACGACGTCGAAAAGGCCACCATCAAAGACGTAATGAAAGCAGACAAGACCAAAGTGGGTTGCGCAAGAATATTTGTCGGATTCTTATTTTAAGCAAGAGGAACTGTCTAAGTTCTACATAAATTGACACGAAAACGGATAGAGGAGTGTGCTTGACAAAGGCATACTCCTAATTTTTTCTTACATTTGCGCTTTCAAAAATACAGACATGGAAAATTTTGATAGAGGGAATTTTGGAAGTAAATTGGGGCTTATCCTCGCAACAGCGGGGGGGGCAGTCGGATTAGGCAATGTTTGGCGCTTTCCATACATGGCAGGGGAAAACGGAGGAGCGGCGTTTATCTTGGTATATTTCGGATGCGTCCTGATTTTAGGACTTCCCTGTATGATTTCAGAGTTCATCATCGGCAGACGAGGGGCTTCTAACACAGCAAGGGCTTACACAAAAATGGCAAATGGAAGACCTTGGAAATACATCGGATTTCTCAGCGTTCTCACGGGTTACCTTATTACCTGCTACTACGCCGTTGTCTCTGGTTGGTGTTTGGAATATGTTTATGCCTCCATCACACGCCGCATCAACGGCAACTCTCAAGCAATAGCACAATATTTCTCAGATTTTTCAGAAGACCCTATTCGTCCCGTCTTTTGGACAGTCGCAATTCTCCTATTCACCCATTTTGTCATCATTCGAGGCGTAAAAGGGGGAATTGAAAAAGCATCAAAAATCATGATGCCAACCCTGTTCATACTCCTTATCATCATAGTAGTAGCCTCGTGTATGCTTCCGAATGCGTGGAAGGGAGTTGAATTTCTTTTCAAACCAGATTTTAGCAAATGCGATGGGGACGTATTCTTAGGAGCCTTAGGTCAATCGTTCTACTCGTTGAGTATTGGTATGGGTTGCGCCTGCACCTACGCTTCCTACTTCAATAAAGACACCAACCTTGGAAAATCAGCACTTCAAATCGGTGTCATAGACACCGCGGTTGCTATACTTGCTGGGTTGATGATCTTCCCCGCGGCGTTCTCTGTCGGCACATCACCAGACAGCGGTCCTTCGCTCATCTTTATCACTTTGCCCAATGTCTTTGTTCAAGCATTCGCCTCTTTCCCGACAATAGGTTGGGTTATCTCCATCATTTTCTACATTTTACTCACTTTAGCTGCTCTCACCTCTCTTATCTCACTTCATGAAGTAAGCACAGCCTTCTTCTACGAAGAGATGAATGTCAGCAGAAAAAAAGGTGCAATAATAATCACTGTTACATGTTCCATCATTGGAGCATTTTGTTCCCTATCGTTAGGTGCAACAGACGTGCTATCTTTTGGCGGAAAAAGTCTCTTCGATTGGTTTGACTTTATCACAGGTCAAATATTCCTACCTATTGCAGGATTCTTCACATGTATTTTCTTAGGTTGGTTTATTCCTAAAAAAATTATACAAAGTGAATTTACTAATAAAGGAACGATCAAGGGAAATATTTTCATGATTTACCTATTCTTGATTCGCTTTGTATGCCCCATATTCATACTCTTGATATTTTTAAAACAATTGAATTTATTCTAACAAAATACAGCTATGGAAGACAGAGGGGGTTTTAAAAGCAAGATTGGAATCATTTTAGCAACCGCTGGATCTGCGGTTGGATTAGGAAATATATGGAGGTTTCCATATATGACAGGACAGAACGGAGGAGCGGCTTTCGTCCTTGTCTATTTATTATGTATTCTTCTTTTAGGGCTACCCGGAATGGTCAGCGAATTTATCGTCGGGAGACACTCGGCGTCCAATGCCGCCAAAGCCTACAAGTCTCTATCAAATGGCAAACCTTGGAAATTGATTGGCTACGTTGGCATATTCACCTCTATGATTATCCTTGGATTCTACGCAGTCGTGGCAGGTTGGTGCTTGCAGTACCTCTATGCAAGCATTATTGGTGAGATTCAGGGAGACGCCAATTTTGTACAAAACTATTTTCAAAATTTCTCGTCAAGTATTTTTCTTCCAATCGTATGGGCTTTGGTGTTCATCTTACTTACGCACATCGTCATTGTTAAAGGTATTCAAAATGGAATAGAAAAGGCCTCTAAAGTAATGATGCCTATTCTATTCCTTCTCCTCATTATCATCGTTATAGCATCTTGTTCTCTTCCTGGATCTATCAAAGGAATTGTGTTTTTACTTAAACCTGATTTCTCAAAAGTCACCCAAAACGTTTTCTTGGATGCATTAGGACAAGCGTTTTTCTCTCTTAGTTTAGGCACGGCCTGTCTTTGCACCTACGCTTCCTACTTCAGTAAAAAAACAGATTTATTTAAATCAGCTTCTCAAATTGCTGCTATAGACACAATTATCGCCATCTTAGCGGGCTTAATGATATTCCCGGCTGCTTTCTCTGTCGGAATTGAACCTGATAGCGGAGCATCACTAATTTTCATTACACTACCTAATGTCTTCCAACAAGCATTTCAAAACATTCCTACAATAGGATACATCATTTCCATTCTATTTTATTCTTTGTTAGTACTGGCAGCACTCACCTCCACAATTTCTATGCACGAAATTGCAACTGCATTCTTCCACGAAGAATTTCAAAAATCAAGAAGAAACAGCGCATGGATTACAACCATTGTTTGTTGCGCAATTGCCATTCTATGTGCATTGTCATGCGGCGCAGTTCCACAATTATCGCTTTTGGGGAAATCATTTCTTGACTGTTGCGATTTTCTCACTGCCAAGATTTTACTGCCAATGGGATCTTTTTTCACTTGCCTGCTATTGGGATGGTATGTACCTAAAAATTTGGTGAAAAATGAGTTTACTAACGATGGGACAACGAAGACGAAATTATTCAATATCTATCTGTTTATGATTCGTTTCATTTCCCCTATCTGCATCTTGAGCATATTTCTACACGAATTAGGATTATTCTAAACCACAAGTCATTATGTACGCTTCAAATATACCACCCATAACACGACTGGGACACCTAACAATGCTGTTATTGCATTTATAGGAATGACATAACCATTGTTAGGCAACTGCGAGAGAATATCACTTAACAACATCACGCATCCACCCAATAAAAACGTGCATGGCATAACTCGACGATGGATTGACGTCTGAACCAACAATCTTGCCACATGAGGTACAGCCAAACCGACAAAACCTATCGGACCAGCAAACGCCGTTGCTCCACCTGTCAACAATACAGTTACGATGATAACAATAATGCGGACTCGCCTCACATCAACACCAACTCCTTTAGCAAAATCTTCTCCTACCAACAAAGCATCCAATGGTTTTAGCAGTTGTAACATTAGCAACAAGGCAACTGCTACCAACATTGACATCACAATCAACTGCTTCCATCCTATCAAGGATAAACTTCCAAACGTCCAGTTCAAAAAAAACTTTACAGACTCAGGGTCCGACAAATTCTGTAGAATAGTGATAACAGCGCCTGCAACTGAACCTAATAACATACCCACAATCAACAACGAGATTGACTCCTTTAATCGAAATGAAGCAAACAAAATCAACATAAAAAGTAAAACTGCACCACCCAAAGCAAATATTGCACTCCCCCACTGAACGATAATGCTACTCATCGATATCCCTATAATCGGAACCAACAACATAAAAATAGCAACACCCAAAGACGCCCCTGAACTAACGCCCAAAACATAGGGACCCGCCAGAGGATTTCTAAAAAAAGTTTGCATTAACAAACCAGAAACCGACAAGGAAAAGCCAACAAGAATTGCCCCTATCGCTTTGGGAATCCTTATTTCAAAAAAAATGGTATGTGCAACTGAATTTTCACTTTCAAGTCCTTTTAGGAATTCTGAAAATGAAATACTTACACTACCAAACAATATGTCGACGAAAAATAGAATTATCATTAAAACAGACATAAAAACGCAAATAATCCCCGTTTTATTTACATTCCATTGATTTTGTTTAAACAAAAAACTCATAAAACGCCAACACATTCAAAAAATCACTTCAATCTTTTCACATAACGAGTCTCAAAATCACTATGATGAAGAACCGCAACTATATCTTCCAAAAGCCAATCAGGATGGGCAACAGCCTCTTCATAAAAATCACTAATTTCAGCAGGTGCAGAACGACGCACCGAACGTTTATTGAAATTATAAATTTCCCCATTCTTATAAGACTTAAGGATAGACAAACGCGGATCCAATGCGCGACAACTATTCTCTTGACAATTCATCCAAACATCAACGTCTTTCATAGTCTTAAGCACCCATTCCAACCCACAAGTTACAGTACCAACCATAGTATCCGACAAAACATATGTGGCATTCGCATCTTCGTATAAAGCCGACATATAGCCCTTTCCTCCCGTAAGGTACCATGTATCTCCAAAGCACCCTCCCGCAAATACAGTAGGACTATACGACAATTTTGACGCCTTTATCTTAATATCATTATAATTTTTCTCTATCTCATTAAAAATTGAATCGGCAACAACGTACTTGTCAAAAAAAAGAGAAAAAAACTTCAACCACTCTGCCCTCCCTAGTGCAGTCGTCTCCCTCCATTCCGCACATACAATAGTCGAACAGACATCAACATTTGGTTTTTCCCTTAAATCAGACAAAAAGAGCAACTCCGGAGCAGCTGTCAACAGACGTTCTACATCCACCTGCATTGAATTGCCTAACTCAACAATCTTTCCCGATTTCACCCAATCATACACAGTATCAGAGTAAATGTATTCCGCATTACAAATAGCGCAAAGAGAAGGTAACACCCCCAGTAGACGATAAAATTCCAAATGAGTCGTACTATTGGAAGCAAACCGTTTGAGTGGTATTTCTATCACAATAGAAGAATCTTTTATAACGTGTTTCATCGAGTCTGCCCAACACTGTCTAACCAAATAAAAAAACTGGTCTTCATGTTTTTCATCGTCCGTGAAAACATTCAATCTATATCCCCATGGACAACTGTCCACAGAAAACTTTTCCGCATATTTTAATTCTAACTGGGTTGCACATGAATCAACCAATAGACCTTTCTCGCCTTTATTTTTCGGAGCAATATCTACTGCACACGAAACCAATGAAAAGAAACCTATAACGACAATACAAAATCTTACCATGCGACGAAGTTTGTTGCAAATTTAGCAAAAACGACCGAATTAATTTCGTTCAAAACTAATAATAGAATAAATTTGCAAAGAGTATGATAAGATACAAAGCTACTTATTTAGGACTTTTGAACATAATAGAATAGTCATTACGATGGGAACAGTCAAAACTCGCTCAATATTTATCGACGTCGCACGGAAACTATTTGCAGAGAAAGGAATGGAGAATACGACGATGAACGATATAGCCAAAGAAGCACAAAAAGGTCGCCGTACGCTATACACCTATTTCAAAAGCAAAGATGATATTTATTATGCCGTGATTGAAAGCGAACTGTTCATGCTTGCCCATAAATTACAGAAAGAACTTCAAAAGGAGGCCTCTCCCAAAGAGAAACTGATCAACTACATCTATGCGAGAATGGAAATTTTCCACGAGGCTGTGATGCGCAACGGAAATCTTCGAGCAAGTTTCTTCCGCAACATTTATGTCGTAGAGAAAAGCCGACACAGATTAGACCTGACTGAAATGAAAATGTTAGAAGCAATCCTTGTTGAGGGGAACCAAAGTGGAGATTTTGAGGTCAGGAATCCACAGCTTGCAGCAAAATTGATACATTGTGCTTTGAAGGGATGCGAAGTGCCATTCATTCGAGGCGAACTTCGCACTTTCTTCTATCCGGAAAACAAAAAGGGCTTTACCGACTTTCTCTTGAAAGGACTTAAACACGCTTAGGTTACAAGGGAAAAAAGAGATAATCATTGAAGACTATCCCTTTCATTTTCTCATTACGATTTTATCACTTATCCTCTTTCACCTCAGCGTAACCGATGGTCTGACCAGAAACCGAGTCCTCTTCAAACACAAAATCACGCGCAACATTCACCACTCGGCAAGCCTTGACCAAGGTGAACTTACCATTTTTTCGAATGTCATTCAGGAAAATACTTGCAATATTGTCTTGTCCATGCACTGTACCACGACTTGATGCTATTCCCAAATAAGCAGTGTCTCCAACAACCGTTGCATAATCAATGTATTGCAAAGCAGCCAAATTTTTAATGAAAACCTGTTCCGGAGTAAGAACTCGCTCTTCCTCTACATCTTTCTTTGTATGGTCCTTAACAGTTACATAAGAACACGACACAAAAGAAATTATCAATAGAATAGAAGAATAAAACCAAACGAAATTTTTTTTCATATTTTTCAATTTATTTTACGGCAAAAATAGTTTTTATCATTTATACAACTATATTTGCATATCGATAATTATGGCACGTTCGTTGAAAAACATATCGCTCAGTGGTTTCGCTACAATGCTTCTCATTGTGGTGATTGCTTGTTTTGGGCGAATGGCGACGTTAACATTTTCTGATAAAAGTGGGATAGACTTTGCAGATAGCGAGATCGCTACCCTTTCAGAAGAAGATTTCAGAGGAGGTTCCTTAGAAAAAGGAAGAACGTTCTATCACAATAGTGAAATTTTAATGCCCAACGAAATCGCTGTCCCTGTTTTGGAGAGAAATAATTCAAACAGTTCAAACAGCGGATTAGATCAAACATGTGGAAGAAATGTTTCTTATCTTCAAGCCACTATGGTCTACGCAGGCATCAGATTGAAAGAGAGTTTCATTCAAGAAAATAGACAGAAATCCCATTTAAAACTGATTGGTTATTACATTTATCAGTTATGTAAAATTATTATTTGAAAATTGACCTATTTAGTCTTTGTCATTTCCAACCCTCTACAATGTTAGAGGGTCGGTTGAGATTATACTAAAAAGGAAAACTTTTTACACACACAAATTTTCAATAATAATTTAAATCAAAATGGAGAGTAAAAATTTGACTTTTGAAGAATACATTACATCAGATAAAGAGAGAATAGAGCAAAAAAAAGTAGTTTCTAACCTTGGTATAGCAGCGACACTAATTGGAGTAGTGTTATCAGCACTAACAGCGACTTCGCTTGTTCCAAGCGGAATGCCATCGATGTTGATAGGTTCTGTTGGAATTGTGATTTTAATCATTGGCATAACAAAACTATTATCAAAAAAGATAGTTTTTGTTGACAAACAATCACAAGAAGAATTAAAAAACTCCGATATATTTTTTGACACAACAGAATTAGGAAATATCTCACGTTTGTATGATCAACGCGACTTCGGTTCTATCGCAAACCTAAAGAAAGGAAACCAGTCGGGCATCGTTTTACATGTATGTGGTACAGAGAATGGCAAACTCTATTATACACAATTGATGAAGTATGTGCCATACCAATATGTGCCAGTCTACGACGCAGTAAAACATACAGATGCAAACGAAGTCAATGCTTTAGCAACTCTTGTCCGCTTGTATTCTGAGAAAGCATAGAACATTCTTTCTCCTTTTAAATCTCTTTTTATATGTTGATAGTAATGGTTGTGTTGTTCCTAGCGGGCTATGCGGCTATAGCCTTGGAACACAAAATTAACATCAATAAGGCGGCATCAGCCCTAATACTATGTTGTCTTTTGTGGATAGTATACATTTTTGCAGCACCAAATTTAATCAGCAATTCAGCCGATTTTATGGTGTATGCAAATGAGAATAGCGAACTATCATTAAAGGAAAACATATTCAATTTTGTTACCAATGTTCAGATAATTGAGCATGTTGGTGATGTTGCGGAGATTCTATTCTTCCTTATGGGGGCTATGACCATCGTTGAACTAATTGATGTTCACGGAGGATTCTCTATCATAACAGACCATATAAAAGTAAGCGACAAGCGCAAACTTTTATGGAAAATAGCATTTATCACTTTCTTTATGTCTGCAGTGTTGGATAACCTCACAACATCGATTGTAATGATCATGATGCTTCGGAAACTCATTAACGATCAGAAAGACCGATGGGTATACGGATCTATCATAATCATAGCAGCCAATAGTGGAGGTGCTTTCTCCCCTATCGGAGATGTTACAACAATTATGCTTTGGGTAAAAGGCAACATATCAACTGGGGGAATAATTCCAATGCTCATTATTCCAGCCATTGTGTCTGTCGTTGTTCCCACACTATTTGCTTCACGTTTACTTCAACCAAACGCTGCAAAAATTTCAGCGACGTCGCAAGTTATAGAAGAATCCGACAATACACAAGGACCTTCTATCTACATTACAAAATTTGAACAACGTTGCTTATTTTTCTTGGGTGTAGGAAGTTTGTTGTTTGTACCAATTTTCAAAACACTCACACATTTACCTCCATTTATAGGAGTGTTATTAGGACTAAGCATAATTTGGTTCTACACAGAATTGATGTATCATCAAAAGAAAAATATGCCTGAAGAATCAAAGGCAACTATTTCTAAAGTCCTAAAGAGAGTTGACATGACGACTATTCTCTTTTTCTTAGGAATTTTGATGGCGGTTGCGGCATTGCAATGTGCTGGCATATTAGGAATGTTAGCGACAACATTAGATCATGTTTTTGACAAAAACGTATATATTATCAACGTTATAATCGGACTTTTATCATCTGTTGTTGATAATGTTCCGTTAGTGGCAGGTACAATGGGAATGTACGACATAGCAGCAACTGGACCATACGCAGTAGATGGAGCATTTTGGTTGTTTTTAGCCTATTGTGCAGGCGTTGGCGGTAGCATCCTCATCATTGGTTCCGCTGCGGGAGTTGTTGTTATGGGCTTGGAAAAAATCACATTTGGATGGTACTTGAAACATATATCATGGCTTGCGTTGTTAGGCTATTTGTGCGGAGCTGCCATCTTCATAGCTACAGAATACTTGATTCATTAATCATATATATAGTTTACAATTGCTTCACAGAAATATGCGAAAAAGGGAGGGGTTGGTTGTCGTGATGACAACCAACCCCTCAGTTTTTTTTTATTATTGGGAATTATTTTGCCTCATCAATCGCTTTTGAGATAGACTCAAAAATTTCGTCGATAGAACCAACGCCCTTGATATCAACACAAGTTCCCTCTTTCTTATAGAAATCAATGACAGGAGTAGTTTGCTCGTTGTAAGTCTTGATACGCTTTGTAATCGTTTCAAGATTGTCATCAGAACGACCAGAAGTTTTTCCTCGTTCCAAGAGACGCTTAATCAGCTCATCCTCATCTACTTGAATATTCAACATTACAGCAACATCAGTACCTCTTTTGTTCAACATTTTCTTAAGAGCCTCTGCCTGCGCATACGTACGAGGGAAACCATCAAAAATCACACCAGAAGCACCTTTAGCAGAATCCAACTCAGCATCAAGCATGTTGATAATCAATTCGTCAGTAACCAACTTACCTTCATCAATAAAAGTCTTAGCAACCTTTCCCAACTCAGTTTGATCTTTGATTTGCTTTCTCAAAATGTCGCCTGTTGAAAAATGCTTGTAACCATACTTCTTAATGATGTTCTCACTCTGCGTTCCCTTACCTGAACCAGGAGCTCCAAAAATTACTACGTTCTTCATTTTCAAACTTATTATCGTTTAGTTATTTTTATAATTTAATCCTCTAAGATATAGAGTCCTGGAAGATTGCGTCCAAAACCATCATAATCCAATCCGAAACCGACTACATACTTGTTAGGCAAAGGCATACCAAGATATTTAATATCTACTTTGCCTTGCAGAACCTCTGGTTTACAAAAAAGACTTGCTATGGCAACAGATTTTGGCTCAAGTTCCTTCATCATCTTTAAAATGTTAGACATCGTCATACCAGTATCAACAATATCCTCCAAAATAATCACATCTCGACCTTTGATATCATTTTGAATCGGGACGATAGGTTTAAGCACCCCTGTTGAACACATACCCTCATACGAGGCATACTTTACAAACTGAACCTCGCAAGAGACGTCCATCTCACGCAAAAAATCAGCAGCATAAACAAACGCACCATTCAACATCACAAGGAAAAGAGGATTCTTTCCTTGATAGTCTCTCTTTACGTCATTAGCCATACGAGCAACAATGCTGTGTATCTCTAATGGAGATAAATACTCGACAAAATTTTTATCTTTTACTCTCATCATTTTATCAAAAACAGAAACAAAGATACTATAAAAAAGTGATTTTCCATTACTTGCAGTTCACGACGTTGATAGTGAATCCGACCAAAATCTACCACAAGCTAAGCAGAAACCTCTTTACAATCTTCTTCCTGATAATATTTTTTAAAAAAATGAATGGCAACATAAGCCAACGGAGTACCGGTTAAAGCCTCAATAGCCAATTTTGAGAAATATTGCAAAAGAATCATCTTTACCAAATCACCCGCAGGGACTACTCCCAAGAAAGCAATTAAAACAAAAGGTAACGAGTCAAACACATAACCAACCATTGAACTTCCTATCGTGCGAACCCAAAGATGTTTTCCCTTCGTCCATTCTTTTATCCGTTCCATAAAATAGGCATTCGAAAGTTCTCCGCAAAGGAAACCAACTAAAGAAGCAAGTACGATACGTGGGACACAAGAAAAAATGTGTTCGTATGCAGCCGCCGTCTCATTCATATAATCTGGATAAGGAAGATAAACACCTACCGTCGTACATACAACCAATAAAATATTGCAAGTAAGCGTCAGTAGAATGACTTTACGGGATGTCTTGTAACCCCAAACTTCCGTTAGGACATCGCCCAACATATAAGCAAAGGGGAAGGTGATAGTTCCTGCATCAAAATAAAGCAAATCTAAAACACCTATCACCTTGACAGCCATCAAGTTAGATACTAAATAAAGAGTTACGAACAAACCAGTCACCACCATCAAAGGTGTATCGAATGTTCGGTTTTTGAAAGGGTTTTCCGATACCTTGTAATTCATACTATTGTTATTTTAATTAGAAAAATTTTTCTATTGTCGCGCTCGCCGATATAAGTAGATTCCAATCAATAAAAACACAATATTAGGCAACCAAACAGCCAAAGTCGGCGGAAATGATCCATTAACCGAGAACGTTGACGAGACAGACTCAAACAAAATGTACGCACAACTCAACAACAATCCTATACCTAAATTGAGACCCATTCCACCCTTTATTTTTCGGGAAGAAAGAGAAACTCCAATCAACGTTAGAATAAATGAGGCGAAAGCGTTGGCATACCTCTTTGCATATTCAATTTCAAAATTTTGAATGTTTCCAATTCCACGAGACTTTTGTCTTTCAATATATTCCTTCAATTCTGGCAAAGTCATCTGTTCTTGCATACTTGAAAAAACGAAAAAATCGTCTGGAATAATGTTTAGACGGATTTCCTTTTGCCCCCCCTTATAAACATGTTCATAAAGTCCATCAAACTCACGTACCATATAGTCGCAAATACGCCACCGATCACCTCCCAACCAATATATATAACCAGCGGTAGTTCTCTTTTTAAGCGTTTTCCCATCAAAGAAATCAATAGAGGCACGTCTTCCACTTTGATCTTGCTTATCATAATAGTCAATAAACAAAATAGTGTTTTCTGTCACCTTCATTTGAATCTTAACCGCCTGATCTTTCTTCTTCTTTTTAACGTAGACCTCCTGAAAATCAATACGTTCTTTATTGGCAGGAGGGATTACATAACCACCCAAAATGAAAGTAATAACCGCAATAATAGCAGCGGCCTCCATATAAGGACGAACAAATCTACTGTATTTGACTCCAGAAGCAAAAATGGCAATGATTTCTGATTTGTCGGCCATCTTTGAAGTGAAGAAAATAACAGCAATGAAAGTGAATAAGGGACTAAATAAATTCGCGTAATAAGGAATGAAATTTAAATAATAGTCAAAAATGATAGCTTTAAGAGGAGCCTGATTCTCCATAAAGTCATCCAACTTCTCCGTTATATCAAAAACCACTGCGATGCTGATAATCAACGCAATAGACAAAAAGAACGTTCCGAGGAACTTTTTAATAATATATCGGTCTATTAGTTTGAACACTACCCTCAATTTTTGATTGATCGACGCAAATTTACAATCTTTCGCCCAATTTTTTTACCATTCCATCCTTCCACGCAGAAAAAGCACCTGCAATAATCTGTTTTCTCGCCTCGCCCACAAGCCATAAATAGAAAGCAAGGTTATGAATGGATGCAATCTGCATACCTAATAACTCGTCAACTGAGAATAGATGGCGAACGTACGCTTTCGTATAAAACTGATCAACATAGGATGTACCATCAGGATCCAACGGTGAAAAATCATCCTCCCATTTCTTATTTTTCATATTCATTGTGCCATTACGGGTAAAAAGAAGTCCATTCCGACCATTACGAGTTGGCATCACACAATCAAACATATCTACACCTCGTTCAATTGCTTCAAGGATATTGATTGGAGTACCGACACCCATCAAATAGCGTGGTTTATCTTTAGGCAAAATGGCATTGACCAATTCAATCATCTCATACATAACATCTGCAGGCTCTCCCACTGCAAGTCCGCCGATAGCATTACCATCGCACTCCTTACCGGCTACTGACTCCGCCGCACGTTCACGCAAATCCTTATAAGTACAACCTTGCACAATCGGGAAAAAAGTCTGGCTATAACCATACTTAGGTTCAGTCTCACCGAAACGCTTCAAACCACGATCCAACCAGCGAAGCGTACGATCTAAAGAACGCTTGGCATACTGATAATCTGCTGTTCCCGGCGTACATTCGTCCAACGCCATAATGATATCGGCACCAATAGAACGTTGTGTATCAACATTGTTTTCCGGAGTGAAGATATGCTTTGATCCATCAATATGAGAACGGAAAGTACACCCCTCTTCTGTTAGTTTTCTATTCTCAGAAAGGGAGAAAACTTGGAAACCACCACTATCCGTAAGCATAGGTTTGTTCCACCCATTAAAACGATGCAGACCACCCGCCTTCTCAAGAATGTCCAAACCTGGACGAAGATAAAGGTGATAGGTATTCCCTAAAATTATCTGGGCATGAACGTCATCCATCAATTCTCTCTGATGAACAGCCTTGACTGTTGCACAGGTGCCAACTGGCATAAATATAGGGGTTTCAATCGTACCGTGATCAGTAGTAATTTTACCTGCTCTGGCATTACTCTTAGGATCTATGTATTGAAGGTCAAACTGCATAACTAAAAACTTTAGGCTAAACCAAATGCAAAGTTACTAATTTGTTTGAAATTTCACTAAAGCATCCTCAAGAGACATACCCACGTATTCCTGGGCAGAAATCCAACGTCCACTTTTGCAATCATCAGCAAATGCGCCCAAAACCATACCTGGAATAACAGAATCTGGGTCGTTCGGAGCTTTAGGTCCACCCAAATCTGTTCGACACCAACCTGGATCCACTAAATTAATCATCACATCTGTTCCTTCTACCGTAAATCCCAAATCTTTTGTAACCTTGTCCAAAGCTGCCTTGCTCGCCGAATAACCTGCTTGCTCTGGTTCATTGATGATTCCGCTCGTTGTATTGATGATCCTTCCAAATCCCCTCTTTTTCATATCTGGTAAAAAAGCATAAGAAAGCATCATCGGCGCAATGGTGTTAATCATAAAACTGTCCGTAAAATCTGTAACCGGAGTTACGAAATAATCCGTACGATATGCAACTTGCACTGCCGCATTATTGAATACAATATCAATTTGTTTTACATTCTTTTTTATCTCATCAACCATACGATTAATTTCATCTGGTTTTGAGAGCTCTGCCGCAACACAATAAGCATCTACCCCCATTGCCTTAACCTCCGCATAAACAGATTTTGTATGTTCGAGGCTACGACTATGAAGTACCAAATTAACACCGTGCTTAGCCATAAATTTACTTATACGATAACCAAGTCCACGATTTGCACCCGTAATCAATGCCCATTTATTTTTCAAATCTTTCATAGAAAACACATTAGGAAAAGACAAAGTTAAGAAAATTAATTACTTGAGTGTTAATTCAAAGATTACGATTTTTCACAAAAAAAGCCGCAGAACCCAATTAAGGTTCTACGACTTAAAAATTATGGGAAATTTAATTATCCTAAGAATGAAATCAAAATACCAGCAGCAACGGCAGAACCAATTACTCCTGCCACATTACTTGACATACAATAGTTCAAAACATGGTTCTTTGGATCATACTTCAATGCTATTTCGTTTGCAACACGTGCCGCCATTGGCACTGCACTCAAACCTGTAGCACCTACCAAAGGATTGATTTTCTTCTTTGAGAAGAGATTCATAATCTTCACCAACATTATACCACCGAAAATTGAGAATCCGAACGCAAAGAAACCTCCTGTTACAATACCAATAGTCTGCAAGTTTAAGAATGACTCTGCCGTCATTGTCGCACCAACACAAAGTCCCAAGAAAATAGTCGCTGTATTCATAATACCATTTGAAGCGGCATTGAAAAGACGCGAAGTATTATTTCCGATCTCCTTAATCAAGTTACCGAACATCAACATACCAACCAACGATACAGCGTCTGGTACAATGATAGCAACAATTGTAGTAGTAAGAATCGGGAAGACAATCTTCAAGACACGCATATTTTTAAACTCTTGCTTGTTTGGATAGAGTTTATCTTGCTCCTTCATATTGATAGACAACTCTTTCTTCGAACAAGTTAAATTGACAACCAATGGTACAATAACCGGCACCAAAGCCATATAAGAATATGCAGCGATTGCAATCGGGCCTAACAAATGAGGAGCCAACTTCAATGTTGTGAAGATTGCGGTTGGTCCGTCCGCACCACCAATGATGGCAAGAGAAGCAGCCTCCTGCATAGTAAAGAACTGGCTTGCAACCAACAAAACCGCAAAAATACCAAACTGCGCTCCTGCTCCGAAAATAGCCAACTTCAAGTTACGCAACATCGGTCCGAAATCCGTCAACGCACCCACACCCATAAAGATGATAGGAGGAAGCAAGCCCGACTTAATCAGTGCGTAATACAAGAAGTTCATAATTCCATAATCGTGAGCGATTTGAGGAAGCGACATTTCGTAGACAGTCTGTGCTGTTGGTTGTCCGTTCACTATCAAATGGCCAACGCCATCCGTCGCAAGCACACCCATACCTCCCCCTGGAAAGTTTGCAATTAGCACACCAAAGGCGATTGGCACGAGCAACAAAGGCTCAAACTCCTTTTTGATACCAAGATACAATAAGAAGAAGCCAAGGGCAATCATCACAATGTACGAAGGTTGGGAAATTAACGTTCCCAACGCTGTCATATCATAAACTTTACTTAAAATTTCTCCCATGGCAGTGATTATTTAATCTTCATGATAATATCGTCCTCAGATACAGTCGCTCCACTGCCTTGGCAAATCTCTGTAACAACACCATCCCACTCAGAAGCGATAGCGTTAAAAGTCTTCATAGCCTCAATGTAACAAACCACTTGACCTTTCTTTACCCTGTCTCCGACTTTTACAGGAGTTGCACCAGACTCTTTTACCAAATAAAACTTACCCTCCAATGGTGAAGCCAATCCATTACCTTCACCTGGAGTTGCGCTCGATGAAGACGAAGAAGCAGAAACTTCACCGTTGTTATCTCCGATTGTAACCTCGTAGTTGATACCGTTCACAGCAACCGTAACTGTTTGAGGAAGAGAAACGCCACCATTACCTGCATTCTTTTTCGCTTTTCTTTCTTCAAGATCGGCTTGGAAGTCAGCTTTAGCCTTACCTGACTTATAAGAACGATACTGCTGTGGATGCATAGCCAACTCAAAGAGCTCCTCGTCGTCTTGACCGAAATCCCAACCTTCTTTCTTCATTTCCTCGCGGAACGTATCAAGAGCGTCAGGGTAGTTAGATTGAGGATCTTCAGTGTGGAATTCCTTGCCCAAAGATTTAGCCTTTTCAACCAACTCAGGAGCGAGCGCACCAGGCAACTTACCAGACTTGCCCAACATCATATCCCAAATATCGTCAGCAATCATAGACCAACGTTCTTTGCCTTTCTCCATCTGCATAACGTTCATCAACGCCATGTTCTTAACATATTGAGAGAATGGTGTAACCAAACAAGGATAACCCATCTTAGGCCATACGTATGAGACCTCGTTAAAGAGCTTAATGAGCAATTCGTCTTGCGTCATTTTAGGTTTTCCGTTCTTCTCTTTCCACTTATTGATAGATTCAAGATTAGTCTCAAGGTCTGTCATCAAAGAGCCCATCATACCACCTGGGAGTCCTGGACCAATCAAAAGAGAGTTCATCAAACGATTTCGGCTCGGAATATAATAGCCTAAGAAATCATCCAACATATCTTGAATTAGAGAACGAACCTCCATATAGGCTTCCATATTGATTTCCTTCACTTTGAAACCAGCATCCTTCAACATTGCCTGAACTGCGAGTACATCAGCGTGGCCAGTACCCCATGAGAGAGGTTCCATTCCAACATCAACATAATCACAACCTGCCTTGCAAACCTCAAGGATAGAAGCCATGTTGAAGCCAGGACCCGCATGACTATGATATTGAATTGTGATATCAGGCTTGATTTCTTTAATCTTTCTTGTCAACTCACCTAAAAAAACAGGACGACCGATTCCTGCCATATCCTTCAGACAGATTTCGTCACAGCCAGCATTGATCAGTTCCTTAGCCAAGTTTGTGTAATACTCCACCGTGTGGATCGGAGAATACGTGATACAAAGACAACACTGAGAAATCATTCCACCATCATGTGCATATTTAATAGAAGGAATGATATTACGAGTGTCATTCAACCCGCAAAAAGTACGGGCGATATCAGTACCTTGTTTCTTTTTTACTACATAGAATAGTTTTCGAACATCCGCAGGCACAGGACTCATACGAAGACCGTTCAAAGCACGATCCAACATGTGTGTTTGGATTCCTGCCTTGTGAAAAGGGTTTGTCCATTCGCGAACCGCCTTATTAGGATTTTCACCATAGAGAAGATTTACTTGCTCAAAACCTCCACCATTCGTTTCAACTCGGTCGAAACAACCCATTTTGATAATGGCTGGCGCAACCTTCACCAACTGGTCTACACGAGGAACATACTTTCCTGCTGCTTGCCACATGTCTCTAAAAACGAGACTAAATTTTACTTCTTTAGCCATAATATTTTTATTATGTATTTTTCTTTAAAATTACGAACAAACTAAACTCTTTCGATTTTGTCTGCTTTTTTCTTTCCGTCAGTCAACTTGTTGATTGCTAAATCAATAGCCAATGCCACATTAGCGTCTACCGCAGTAGCAGAACTTGCATTCTTCACCGTTTTTTCTTCTGCAACCGCAAACTTGTTCACCAAAGTAATGAGCAAATTTCCAACATAAATGATGAAAATCAAGACTGCGAATACAGTTGCTATACCAATGCCCATCAGCTTCAGGGCTTCCATAAAGCTATCCATACATTAAAATTTGTTATTTTTTACACGAACTTATCACAAAAAAACTTTTCAACACTCTACAAATGTAAGGCAAATTTTTTGAAAGTTTAACATTGGAAGATTAAAAAAGACTGTCATTTTATTGCGAAAAATCGTCTAAAAACTACTTGTTTGTAGCGATTTGCACAATTTTAAGGAGATGAACTTACATTTTTCTTACAAACTGCTATTCTTCATTTGAAGTTTGTCTTCTCTTTGTTATTTTTGCTTTCAAGAAAAAAACATAATCAAAAAAGAAAAATGAAAAGAGCTCTTTTTATAGATCGCGATGGCACATTAATAGTTGAGCCTCCTGTTTCCTACCAAGTAGATACATTAGAACAGATGACATTTCTGCCTGGTGTTCTGCGCAATCTCCACTTTATCAAAGAAAAACTTCCTCACTATGAATTGGTGATGGTTACCAACCAAGACGGATTAGGCACCGATGTATACCCTCAGAATAATTTTGATACTGTACAAAACAAAATGTTGGAAATATTTGAGGGAGAGGGTGTTATATTCAACAAAATCTTTATTGACAAATCTTTTCCAGAAGACAATCTTCCAACGCGCAAACCAGGTACTGCCATGCTCACCGAATACATGGACGGCTCATACGATTTAGCAAACAGCTATGTGATTGGAGACCGTCTAACAGACGTGAAATTAGCAGCCAATTTAGGCACAAAAGCCATTTTTATCGCGCCCTCAGAAGAAAAAGGAAAGGAAATGTTAATAGAAGAGGGGATAGAAGGGGTCAAGGTGAAGGTAGTTACATCATGGGACCAAATCTCAACATTTCTATTTGCAGGCGAAAGAGTTGCTACTGTACACAGGAAGACAAAGGAAACAGACATCTATGTGCAGTTGAACCTTGACGGGACAGGACAAACCAAGATTGCCACTGGATTATGTTTTTTCAACCATATGTTGGAACAAATTGGGAAACACTCTGGCTGCGACCTCACAATAAAGGTTGATGGGGACTTGAATGTCGACGAACATCACACCATTGAGGACACCGCGATTACATTAGGGGAAGCATTGTATCAGGCATTGGGAGATAAGCGTGGAATCGAAAGATACGGATACTGCTTACCTATGGACGACTGCCTATGTTCCGTTGCATTAGACTTTGGAGGACGTCCATGGTTGGTTTGGGATGCAGACTTTCATCGTGAATTCGTTGGCGATATGCCAACGGAAATGTTCCTCCATTTCTTCAAATCATTGAGCGATTCAGCTAAAATGAACCTCAATATTAAAGCAGAGGGTACAAACGAGCACCACAAGATTGAGGGTATCTTCAAAGCCTTGGCTCGCGCCATTAAAATGGCCATCAAGAGAGACATTTATAAATTTGAATTGCCTTCCTCTAAAGGAGTATTGTAAAATTTAGGCTTTTATATTTTTTTGTTGTCAGAAATATCTCTTACATTAGCATAACTGAGAATTGAAAAAACACATTAATAGTTAACCTATCTAATACTATTTGTCTTATGTTTCTACTTCAATTAGCTATTGTATTGTTGGCTTTGTATGTGGGATCACGATACGGAAGCCTCGCATTGGGAGCAATTTCTGGAATTGGCTTAGCCATCCTCGTTTTGGGTTTTGGTCTACAACCCGGAACTCCTCCTACAGACGTTATCTACATCATTGTGGCTGCGGTTACTTGCGCAGGAATGATGCAAGCCTCAGGTGGAATGGACTGGATGATTCAAGTAGCAGAACGGCTACTTCGCAGACACCCAGACCGCATCACCTTCTTCGCCCCTATTTGTACCTTTTTCCTCACAGTTTTGGTCGGAACTGGTCACGTTGTCTACACTATCATGCCGATTATCTGCGACATCGCGTTGAAGAAAGGGATCCGACCAGAACGTCCGTGTGCAGTTGCTTCCGTTGCTTCGCAGGTTGGTATTACTTGTTCTCCAATCGCAGCAGCGGTCGTTGCTTTCACGACAATCTCATCTGCCAACGGATTTGATATCACCATTCCTCAAGTTTTAATGGTTACAATTCCATCTTGTCTCTGTGGATTGATGGCCGCCAGTGCTTGTTCTTACAAAAGGGGGTTGGATTTGGATAAAGACCCAAAATTTCAAGCACGCTTGAAAGATCCTGAGACATACAATTATATGTATGGAAACTCAGCCACGACATTGGACAAAGAGATTACACCAGAGGCAAAACGCGCTGTTTTTATCTTCTTCGCAGCCTTATTGGTCATCGTAATCTTCGCAACCTGCCAAAGTTTACTTCCAACCTACGAAAAAGTAGTAGCGATAAGCGGTGTCTCAGAAACCTACCATGGGTTCACGGCGGCACAATTAGCCAAATTAGGAATGGTTGTAGACGGTTTTACAAAGACAACCCAAGTATCGCTCAAGATGAACATTGTCATTCAGATTGTAATGATCACGGCAGCAGCTCTTATCATTATCTTCTGTAAGGCAAGTCCTAAAAAAGCAGTTTCAGGTGCAGTATGGCAAAGTGGTATGGTAGCTGTTGTTGCCATCTACGGAATTGCTTGGTTGGCTGACACCTTCTTCGCTAATCACATGAACGAAATGCAGGCTGCCTTGAATGACATTGTCAAGCAATACCCTTGGAGTATCGCCTTTGTATTCTTTGCTGTGTCTGTATTGATCAACTCTCAAGGAGCCGTTGTTGTAGCGATGCTACCGCTCGCCTACTCTCTTGGTATCTCCGGCGTTACTCTTTTAGGCGTGCTTCCTAGTGTCTACGGCTATTTCTTTATTCCAAACTATCCATCAGATATTGCGACAGTCAACTTCGACAGAAGTGGCACGACCATTATTGGTAAATATCTGCTGAACCATAGCTTTATGATGCCAGGATTAGTCAGCGTGTTTGTATCAACAATCGTATCGTTGGCAATCACGCACCTCATATACTAAGCGAAAACAATCAGTTTTTATTAAAAGATGACGCTCCGAAGAACTAATTCTCTTCGGAGCGTCTCTTTTACATTGTATCTTCAATTTTATCTAATCAACTTAATTGTTTTAGAAAAATTCTCATTATACAAACGTACCAGATAAACACCTTTATTATAACCTGTTCCAAAGACAACCGAAGCATCTCCTTCCATATCAAAATGTTCTATCATGGTTCCATTAACATTGAAAACAGCAACCGAAAGTTTTTCATTAGCAATCAGTTCAAAAGATTCTTCGGTTTTATAAATAGAGAAGCAAGACTCAACTTCAACTTCTCTGACAGAAACGTCAGACGACATTTTTCCACATCTAAAGGTCATAGTTTCACCAGGCACACTGAAATCCCATAGATAAGCACCAGATGTACTACCATTCACCCAAGTAGCATAGGGTATAAGAGAATCACAAAACACCTCGGGACCATTATTTTTCGACCAAAACGGGTTACTGGTCGTTGCTGGTTTACAATCAAGCAATTCAGCATTTCCCTCAGTAGTGTTATCGCCTGCATCATTGCTGTGCCATATAAAAATTCCATATTCGTCCGTCCTATTCCAATAGTCAGTCTGATAGCCATCTCTAATTTCCAAATAATATTTCTCTTTACTTGAATTATTTCCACCATGGTACACCGCAACATTACCGACACCTTCTGTCAATGTTACAAGTTTACCATTATCATAACCCGTTATGTCAATTTTGTTCGAAAGCCAACCCATCTGATCAAGAGCCCATGGATTTGGATAAGCAGGATTCTTTCCTGAAAAAACAGAAAAGGCATCACCAATGTTATATACACTCGCATTGTTATCTGAATGACCATCATAAGTATAAAAGTCTGGCCAACCACAAATAAGATGTCCATTTTCATGAACGATAGTACCTAATTTAAGTTCTTTTCCTACGTCCGACATTTGATATGAATGATAGACCCAACGATAGAAACCGAACTCAGTCAGATCAAACTGATAACCACTTTGGTGAGGCCATAGACCTGTAGCCCATTTATTAGTACACGTTCCCGCGTAATAGATATTGATAGCACGGATTGCACCGTCTTTTGTAGACAAATCAGTCACATCAAAACCATCTTTCTCTTTCGTATACGATTTCAGAGCCTTTTCTATTACAGGGTAGAAAAGGTCCGTCGTGTAATCCGTTGCCGTACTCGGAGAATAATATGAGAAATTATTCTCTGCTGTGTAAAAATTCTGAGGAACATAGTTGATATAAGTAAGTTTGCCACCCGAAATCCATTGAAAATATTTCTTTACAGACATTGAATTGCCAAAAAGCGTTTCGTCATCTGAATTGAGAAATGTAACAAATTGATCTCTTGACACATCCGACTTAACATCAGGGAAGTCGATAAGAACACAAACTCCATAGACAGTGTCTGGAAGAGCTGTCGCACTACGCAAAGAAGTTGTCTGTTTCGTAACAGAATGACTATTTTTCATGGCATTTCTCTTTTCCAATACACTCTCTTCAGAAATCCTCACATGAGGTTTCAAAATTTTCTTCAATAGAGAAGGCATCTCCGTTCCGTCATAAACAATCCCGGTTGACGTGTATTCCTTTTCATCCGAAGAAACAGAAGCGTAGCATACATATTTTGAAGAATCATCTACAACAACCGTATAGCCATCAACGCTCTCCGCATCCATATAAAATTCATCTCCATAGAGTTTAACAGAAACCAAATTGCCATTAGGTTGTTTAATCTGGTGAATATCACCAAAATACGGTCGCGCCGTAATAGTCCATGTCGCAAAAAAAGAAAATGCGATAATAAAAAATTTGAATATACGTTTCATGATAAAAAGATTTAAATAATATTTAACTAATTTATAAAAAATTAAACTTAAACATAATCAACAAAAACACACGAAAACGCATTTTTTTTCTTACCTTCGCAAAAATTTTTCTACGCTGTTGTTTACATCTCAAAAGACATCAAAAAATGGACGTTGAAGAAAAAAAAAGTAACTTGAAAGATTGTGGTTGCGAAGGAAATGCATCCAAGAGCCTAAAACATGATACTATCTTGTCCCTTCTATGGAACGCCACCGACAAAGTCGGATTTCAAGTCATTGCGTTTGTCATAGGATTAATCACGCTACGACTACTCTCACCAAACGATTTTGGTTTGATTGGCGCATTAGCAATTTTCACTGCTCTTTCAAGTATCTTTATTGAAAGCGGTTTTACTTCGGCCATGGTCAGACGCCCTAATAACACAGACGAAGAATATGTCGCCATATTATTATTCCATATTGGATTGGCATTGATTTTCTATGTAGTACTCTTTTTCTGTGCAGACCTAATCGCACGATATTATGGAATGTCTGAATTAGTAGATCTTTCAAGATTTCTGTTTATCAGCATCATTTTCAATGCATTGTCCATCGTTCAAAATATCATTCTAACAAAGGAATTAGAATTCAAGAAACTATCTCTTGCTAGTTTGATAAGTGCCATCGTAGCAGGTTTTGTTGTCGTCGCCCTCATATATTCAGGCTACACATATTGGGCATTGGCGTGGCAAATAGTTCTTCAAAACGCAGTAAAATGTTTGTTTCTTTGGCATTTCAGTTCCTGGAGACCAAAGGGAAAACCAAAATTTTCTGTAGTCAAAGAACTCTTTGCGTTCAGTGTCCCATTGTTGGTCAACGCATTAGTCAACACTTTCGTACGTTACGTCTACAACCCAATAATTGGTCGTCGTTTAGGCGAAGAACACTTGGGGTACTATTCCGAAGCTTACAAATTTTACCTTCTTCCAAGTTCAATCATAACATCTTCTGTTAGCGGTGTCTCCTACCCCGTACTTTCCAAACTAAATGGTCAAGAAGAACGACAAATTTTATATTTGAGAAAAATGGTAAGGATGTCCGCCTTCGGCATCTTTCCTGTTCTTCTTGGCGCGATGGCATGTTTCGACAACATTATTTCTGTCGTTCTTACAGATAAGTGGCTTCCTATCGTCACTTACTTTCAAATACTTGCTATAGCAGGTCTTGCTATGCCATTTCAAAGTCTCAACGCAGGATTGCTTACCTTAAAAGGATACCCCAAAAGAAGTTTTATCATTGAAAGTATCAAAAACGCATTGATTTTAGTTCCTATATTTTTTATACAAGATATAAATTTATTACTATGGAGTTTTTCTATCGCCAACATTTTATCTTACTTCATTGGCGTGATGTTTGTGAGGCGTGTCATCAGCTACAAAGCGGTGGCACAAATGAAAGACATTCTGCCCTACCTGCTTATCGCATTAGTCATGGCAACTATAGTCTATTTAATCAACTGGCTACCTATCAGCAGGTTGATTCAATTAATTATTCAAATCTCAGTGGGAGCAATTTTCTACTTTTCAACTTGCTATCTGACAGGCTCTGCAATTGCAAAAGAATTATTTTTAAACATTCAAAAAGGACTCAAAGCTGCCCTGCCTCAACTAAAATGATGATACGTTCTACGATCCTGTCGTTCTCATCATTAGGGTCATACTTCACTTTGAGATCAGCGCCCAACACCGTGGCAAAAGCCTGCCACCAAAAGGCACGAAATCTACCTCTAAATTGCTGAACCAAAGAGTATGATGTGCGACTACATTGACGATCCACCAATCGGATCATCATCTTACCTTGCGACAATGTCATCTTTGAGAATATTGGTTTATATGTGGCAACCAGAGAATCTTCATAAAGTTCCATGTATTCCTTTCGTTCTTTGTCACTGTCCATCGTAGCCAATAAACTATCTAACTCGTTGACCATCTGCCCGATACGTTTTGCATAAGGCAAAGTTTTTCGTACATCGCGAACCGTACGCCAATAGAATTTTTCCTGTTTTGCGTTTTTAAAAACCAATTTTGGAAATACATACACCTGAGGAAGCATAATACTTGGTATAGTGTCGCCTTCTAAGTCGACACACGCAGGCACCCTCCTACCCACCTCCACGTCAATAGCAGAAACCGAGGCGTAAAAAAAAGCCACAAACATACCAATAAAAACAAAACGCATCCTCATGTATTCTACTTTAATTATCACATTCCACAAATGTAGTGCTTTTTATGAGCCATTCTTTATCCGTTGACTGATTTTATCATTTTTTAACCAATTAGAATATCAATGACAATAAAAAAAAGTCTCCTTATTTTATTTTTCTGCCTTATCCGTATCACCCCTTTGTTAGCTCAGGAACACCTTAAAAGTGCTGAAAGCATAGCCTTAGGGAACACCTCCTTTTCAGGTGGATTATGTGTTTTTTCATCAAAATCTTGCCTTTCAAACATTTTTGAGATTCAACTACATCACAGAAATCTGTTTACCAAATCCGAACTTAATTCATTCTCTTTAGAGTGTCTATTCCCAAATCAAAATATGACAACAGCAATCGGTATTTCTACGTTTGGTTATCGGCATTATAGAGAAAATAGATTCTCCATGGCTCTATCTAAAAGAATAGGACAGAAATTTGCTTTAGGTGTAATCACTCAGTTTCAAACACTTTACTACACTGACTGTACAAAGATTGCAAAAAATATCAATGTTAGTTTAGATGCATACTTCAACATACATCATGAAGACTTTATTTATACAAAATTTCAACATTTCTTTCCTCTAAATACAACGTACAATAAAGAGAACCTGTTAGTTCTTGGTATACATAGCCAAAGCTCATTGAGTAGTAGTTGGATTATGGAAATTAAAACGATAGACTTTCAACCACCCTCCATCCATATAGGCTTTGAATATCTTGTCAAACATTTTGCTTTTCGCCTTGGCGGTTATGGACTTCCTATTCGTCCATCATACGGAATAGGATTTTTAAAAGGGCGATGGACTATCAACATGACAGCAGACTGGCTGATCAACATCGGACACTCTTTCTGTTGCGACATAATTTTAAAACTAAACAAAAAATAAAAAAATGAGAAAATTCAAGTTTACAATTACAATAGCAATTTTACTCTCATTCTCCACATACTCATTTTCTCAAGACATAACGGAAGGAATGACTGATTACATCGAAAGTTTGTTGGAAGACGAAAATAACAAAATCAACTACGAAGATTTAGAGGATCAATATCTTTTGATGCCAACAGAGAAGCTCTCTCTCAATACAGCAACGACTGAAGAACTTTCCAAAATTCCATTTCTAACAGAATTAGATATCTACAACATTGTAGTCCACCGTCAACGATATGGTAATTTTCAAACATATTACGAACTAAAAAACATTCCGAATTTAGACAAAGAAACCATTGAAAAAATTCTTCCTTATATCAACCTTAATTTGAAAAAAGAAAAATTCAGTTGGAAAAACGAAATTAAGCACGCTAAACATTCCATTTTTGCGAATTACCAACAAGTTATACAAAAAAAATCAGGTTATAAACCTAACAAATCAGGGGAAATAGCCTACATAGGAAAACCTATGAGATACTATCTCAAATATCAATATAAGACTTCTAAAAAGTTATTTGCAGGTTGTTTGTTAGAAAAAGACCCTGGAGAGGCATTTTGGGACAAGCAAAATCATCAAAGCGACTATCACTCTGCCTATCTACAACTCAATGACATTTGGAAATTAAAAAAAATTAACATTGGCGACTATAAAGTATCTTTCGGGCAAGGTTTAACCATCGGCACAAGTACAATTTTTGGAAAATCAACAAACGTAACGCAACCTTTAGCACAAAGAGAAGGTATCTATAAATATACATCACCCAACGAGGTCAACGCACTCCGGGGTGTCGCATTAACATTTAGCCATAAAGGTATTAACCTGTCAACATTTTTATCTCACAGAAAAAAGGATGCATCCATTGAAGATGAGCAAATCACCTCTTTCAAAACAGATGGATTACATAGAACCCAACTTGAAAACTCAAGAAAATTCAACATCACAGAGTCTGTTATAGGAGGAAATATCACTTTGAAAAAATCATATTTTCAAATAGGGGCAACCTACCTTTTCTATCGTTATTCTAACCTTCTCAACCCAAAAGATGCAGTTTATAATCATTTCAGACTCAAAGGAATAGCAAAACATTACAACTTAGGCATTAATTATAAATTTATCTTTCAAAGAATGAATTTATTCGGAGAATTTGCAGTAGATGCCAACAAAGGTATCGCCACACTCAATGGCATCCACATACGACCAAACTCACGAATCTCCTTTCTCGCAATTCAACGAATGTATCAACCCGAATATCAAGCCAATTTTTCAAATGCTTTCGGAGAAAATACACGAACAGAAAACGAAAGTGGATTGTATATCGGGACAAAAATCCTCCCTATGAAGAAAATCACATTATCCGCATACGCTGACGTTTTTCGTTTCCCTTGGGAAAAATATACTATCCATCAACCATCTTATGGTCAAGAATATCTCGTTCACTTGCTATACAACACAAATAGGAAAGTGAACATGCAATTAAAATACAAGTACAAGGAGTATATCAATCAGGCATACTGCAAACAAACTTTACGTTATACCTTCCATAGGAACACAAAAGCGATTCAATGGAAATCAACCATTGAGGCAAATTGTGCCACAACAAACGACAAAAACACCTACGGCACTGTTTTTGCACAAGATCTCTTCCACCAATGGCGACACCCCAATCTGAATCTCAACCTCCACTATGCTTATTTTTGGACAGAAGCATACAACAACCGTTTTTACATTTACGAAAAGGATGTTCTCAATACCTTCAGTATGCCTCTACTTTATGGTAGAGGACACCGAATCGGTCTAAATATCAAGTGGAAGGCAAGGAAAATATTCCAACTCTATGCCAATCTCTCCACATACATATACACAGATGGACGCACCACCTGCGGAAATGGTTATGAAATGACAGACGGAAACATTTCAAGTACAGCAAAATTCGTGATGGCTTGGAATTTTTAAATTCAAAAAAAAGAAGGCGTTTCACTAAACGATTTCCACCTTCCACAAATACAAAGTCAACTTCACTAAAATTAAAACAGAAACTTTACCATAAAATCAATCACTTTCAATTTCCGCAAAAAGCTCAATATTCTCATCCACAAAATGAGCTATAGCATTTGTAGATTCTTCCTCCATCATGAAGAAATCTTCCTCTAAATCATCAAATGCTTCAAAATCAACATACATAGAAAGGAACTCTTCGTCAGTAGTTTCTCTCTCTAACTCGTCTTTATTCTCGTCATAGATTTTCTTAGCGGCATATATCAATTTAGAAAGAGGCTTCGCCCCAAACAGTCTCATTGCTTTCGCAAACGGATTATCAAAGAAATATCCTCCATATCCGTTCTGTATCATCTGAACAAAACCACCATCATTCATTTCGTTTCTAAAGAGAGAATAGCCCAACAGGGCGTTTTGGTGTCCATTCAACAACGCAATAGATTCTGCAGTCAACTCTTCCCCCATTGCCTTCCAATAGGCATCCGTAAATACAGCCAAAAACTCGTCAACCCCTTCACTTGCAGCCTTCTGCAATACTTTATCCGAAATCTTTATCATTTTCTATTCTTTCATTCGTGTAACAGACAGAATATAAGCACCATCTTCAAACATTCCATCTTGTAAATTTAAATCATCACGTTTTCCCAACAACTCTTCTTTCGTCTCACCAGAAAAAAGTGATATGTAATATTTCCCTTTCACAGAAATCACTTCCATCTCATAGTCATCTCTTTGATTAGCAAAGAGATATTGTTGCGCTTCTTTCTCTGTGGTGAAATCTGCCACCACCCAATAGTAACCTTCTGTTGCTCGCTGATAACAATCTAATTGTTTTTGTAAATCACCAATTCTCTTTGTTTGCTCATCTACTTCATTCTGCAGATTAGCCATTAACATTGAAGTAGGCTGGAACGACGCCATACTCACCATCTCCTTCCGTTGTAAAGGTTGAAAAACCATCAACAACACAACCGCTACAACCACACCCATTACCAATGGTTTATAAAAAAAAGACTTTTTTGTTACAGTCTGACTTTCTGTCTTCAAATTATCTTTTTTTTCAAAAGTCAAAAGAGGAAAGTAAAACTCAGACAAGCCAAAAGCACACTTGTTCTCTACTATCGGTCGCCCTTGCGAAAACACCAGTCTCTTTCCTGACATAACAAACACACCCCAATCACCAACAGGAAGACTTTTTTTTTCCTTAAGCCGACTTTTTATTTCCTCAACAATTCGATGCACCCTCTCATTTGCCTCTTCAAAAGTCATACCTTTCTTCATATACTCTTGAACAAGCAGACCATCATTATGAGATAGAAGATGATTGAAATAAACCTGTCGCATAGGAGGCACAAAATTGCCACCATCGACTGTACATGAAGCGGACTCCTCATTGACAACGAATCCACCTAAGCCAGGAACAATCACGCAAGCGTGCTGTCTTAACAGATTTAATATCAGATTAAACAACTCTTCCATTCTCAACTTACCTTTTGTCTTTTAGAACAGACAATAGTCGACGAAATTTTGGCAAATTTACCTTTTTTGACAACAACAACGAAAAAAGTGTGCCTTCTAAAAAAATTACATATCAACAAATTATCAACATTACGGAGATGTATTTATTTCACAATAAATGTTTGCAATACATTATCAAGCTCTTGTTCACATTGTGAATCTCGATTTTTTGAGAAATCATCGTCCATCTGTGCATTCGTAAACTGCACCATACCATCATAGAAATAATTTGCGATATTTCCCGCTTTGTCAATCACACCAACCCCAGTATAGGAATCAACCACTAAATATTTACGGTCTCGCACACTATCCAACGGCATCCCAATAGAATAATCTTCTACGGGGTTTTGAACGTTAAACATATCACGTAATAAAGTAGGCACTACATCATAATGGGAAGTCCATTCTGTTACGACTTTAGGGTCTTTTTCCGGGGCATAATATAAAAAAGGAACCTGTAGTTGTGCTGCAGAAAAATTACCGGTATGCCCCCAATATCCATGATGATTATCATTGAATTCCTGAGCATGATCACCCGTTATCACAATTATCGTATTTTCTAAAAGACCTTTCTCTTCAACCTCCTCTAATACCAAGCCTACTATACTGTCCACATAATAGACCATATTTTTATATAGATTATAAAACTCTTCTGAATCTGTATCTATACCCAGCCGTTCATAGTGGGCCGCCGTCCAAGCAGGTTGAAACGGTCCGTCAAAACCATCCGGCTTTATCATACTGTGAAGTGAATCAAAGAAAAGAAAAGAAAAAAAGCACTGCGTTGTATCTCTATTAGCTATAAATTTTCTGAATTTTATAGCCAAATTTTCATCTCGCAACCACGCATTTAAACCCTCATTCGCATTACATTGATTTTTATAAGAACAAAAAACGGTCTCATCCAACGGAGGGTTTCGTAATGAGGCACTCGGATAAATATGTACATCGTAATTATGTTCTCTAAACATTCGCATTAATACAGGCTCTACCTGTTTTGCACGAAAATCTCTGAAATAAGTACCAGGCAATCCATAGAAAAGTGAAAAAACTCCTGTCCTTGTACCATTACTTCCACTATAATGTTTCTTATACTGACATGTTTTTTTTGCGAAACGATATATATTAGGAGTACAAATGGAATCCATCGTTGATGCTCGCCAAGAATCTAATCCGATAATCAATAGATTTCTTTTCTTATCTTCCCCTATTATCTTGTTTTTGGGATAGTTATAAGAATTACCAATAGTATGCAATTCACAATATTTATCATTCATCCCAAAAATTCTTTCAGGATACACAGGTGCGACTAACGGGAAATTTTTCTCTACCGATAAAACAACACGTTTCTCTGAGAAGAGAGCATAAGTCCGATATATCTGGACATAGACAAATGCAAATGTCCATACAACAAACAACGTCGTTAAAAATCTTTTTTCAAAAACAACAGGTATTTTATCTGTTATCTTCTCTGACAGAAAAAAAACACCTCTCTGCAACAATACTAAAACTATCGTAACGACAAAAAGCAAAAAATAAAGAATCCAAGACAACTCAAAGACCTGTCCCGAATCTGGTCCAAAAACCTGCTCTAAAACGTATGAATTAAGATGAAAACGATAGAGAGAAAATACATACGAATCAATCGTCAGAATGACAAGAGACAAGACGGACAACACAATGGTTATCCATTTCGCCAACGAATTTTTTTTTGTCAAAAAAAGTATTGGAAGATAGATTAGTAGAAATGGCAGAAAAGTCAAAAATAAGAAATGACTAATGCAAGCCAAAACACTATACATAGGCAAAAAACTTGCAGTTTCAGCGAATAATATAGCAAAATATTTAGTTGAAATCAATACAACGAAAAAGGAATTCAGTAAACTATACCAAATTCCTACCTTTACATATCTATCACTCAGAACATTACGGACCAAGTTTAGCATTTTTGACAAAAACATTTTTACTTCGTACTTTCAAAAATAAATCTACAACGAAATCTCATAAGCCAATCCAACGGTTGAAACATCCTGAGGATTCTTCACGTTGAAAGCGTCGTCGTAGTAATAAAATAATTTCAAAGCGTTCTTTTTATTAAACTCATATTTCAAAGCAGCCTCATAGCGCATCATATCAATCACATTCCCTTTGTAATAGTTTGTTCTATAGAACAATTCAGCAGAGACAGACGGATATAACGGAATCTTAGGCACTTTGTAACCTACTGAAATAGAATTTCGCCAATAGTTTTTCCACTGTTTGTTTTCTTCCTTCTCTGGGCGATAGCTCATCTGATAACGAGAACGCCAGGCGAAAGAAAAACGTCGCACAGAATATTTAAGATTCGTATAACCTTGAAACCTTTGGTTAAAGAAATAATTTTCATCCCTATTTCTCGCAATCGCATAATAGGAAACACCCACCTTAAAAATTTTTCTCACGATAGCATACGATACATCTGCTTTCGAAGAAATTTTTTCTATTTCTGTGGAGTTATCCACTAACGTGAGAGACTCCGTAAATCCAACTTCCAATCTTTTGAAAAATTTCTTTGATATTTCGACTTCGTATCGAGTGGAAAAATCGCAATCGTCTCTTTCGGCAAAGAGACTCGCATAACTGCCGAAAGAGATGACCACCAATACTAATATTCTAAGAAAAATCTGCTTCATTCGCTTCTTTTCTCTATTTATTATAGGATTCCTATCCGTTAAAATCTTTTGCACGTGTGATTTGATCTATCGTATTAATTTCCTTTGTGTCAGATTCGTAGTAAACTTTCACAAGAGCTATGTCCTTCAAAAAATCTATATAACCCACCTCACACTTGGAAACCTTCAGACCTGTACGATTTTTGATATCACTAACCATTTCTTCGTATCTATCAGGTTTAATCAATTCTATCTTCTCATATTTTATCAATTTACATGAACTTTTTGATACAATACGAGTTTTCTCCATCACCCAAGTCATCAAAACGAACAACCCATTTGTAACAAGCAATTCAACATAACTTACACTGACAGCCAGTGCGTTGATAACAGATAAACCGATAATCAAGAACAAATACGTCATCTCTCGAATAGGCACCGTGTCTGTACGGTAACGGATGATTCCAAAGATAGCGAAAAGTCCTAATGCCAAACCAATCTGCAGCTTCTCGCTTCCCAAAAGGAAAATAAGCAAAAAGACAGTCGTACTAATCAGTGTGAAAGTGAAAACATAATCACGTCTCTTCGACTTGCCATAATACAACCAAACAATGATCAATGATGTAACAACTACGTTCAATGCAAAACGTGCTATCAACTCCCAAAGTCCGTCTACGTTGATTATTGAATTGCCAAACAATTCATAATCTAATATACTTGTCAAAAGCTCCATATTTTTATTTATATTTGTTTACTATTTTTTTAATTCTATAGGCTAAGATTTTACAATCTTTGATTCTACAAATTCTCTATATACCTAACTTTTTCCTTAAATCTGTTATATTTAATTTTCGGATCTGTTAAAACCATTCCCAAACAATATTTACTAATGCTTCTTCGCTTAATACGCAAAGCCATTAAGTAGTCGCGAAAATGAGAATGAGCGTTTCCATCTTGCTTTACCTCAACGATACACAATTTTGAAATTGTATTTTTCCTTCCAGTGACACAATTTTCAAATTTAATGTCAAAATCAATAGTCAATCGTTCACTTTTCTCTCTGTTAACCAAAGTTATACGATAGAAACTATTTCGGAGACGACTGCCAATCTCATTCATTTTAAACACTGAGTTCTGCTCTAAAAAAGAGATCGCCTCCGTATTGGCTTCAATGTTTTCATTAGTAACAGTTATACGTTTTTTCGAAGTACGACCTTTATTGTTTTTCTTTTTCACTTCCAAAAACTCCAAATTAGACTCCACATATTCACGTATCCTGACTTTTTGCCTATTCATTTTACCATTTTGATGAATAGTGAACATTTTTGCCGTCGGTGTGTCAAAGTAAAGCGTACGGTAAAAGGCTTTTCTTTTTGACGCTATTTCCTGCACATAATAATCCTTTTTTGCCATTTCCAACAAAGTTGGAAGCTCTTTCACGTTAACTAGGAACTTTGTGTCTATGCGATTCATCAATCGAATTCCACTCATCTCCTCTAACGTGATAGGATCGAACTGCGCCAATTTATCATCGATTTGCTTTATTGGCTCATCCATAGGCTACTCTGTTATATACTCAAACACCTTATAATTTTTCTGTTTTCCATTTGGCAAAAAAGTAGTTTGAGATTTCTTCTTGCCATTCTCAAGATACTCATACTTCATAGTCTTCTCCAACTTGTCATACTCATCATAGACAGACTCTTCAATACATTTACCTGCTTCGTTATACTTGTAGGTAACACGCTCCTTTTGATCGCCAGTTGACGAATATTCTACTTCTTCAACTTTTTTTCCATTCTGATAGATGGTTTTATGATCCAAAGATTTCTTCTTCCCCTCTACACGCCATTCATTCACCTGCTTTAGAACTTTCCCGTCAAACTTCTTCTGTGCATATAAAGACATAGCAGAGAGAGACAAGAAAACAGCCACAATTGATATAATTGTTCTTCTCATGGTACTTTATTTTATAGTTTTATTAACGTTTTACTTTATTTTACCTATCCCATTTTGAATTTTACTTTCACACTTCAAACTTACCTGCATTTACCTCGTTTAGTAAAATTTTTCAATGAATGGCAAATATATATTTAAAATACAAAAAAGGGGCTTAGTTTTAATACTAAACCCCACTTTTTTGAAACATATAAACTCTCCGCTTTTACAACAAAACTTCTTTAAACAAGGTTTCAAAACTCATTTTCGTCGTTTATGCTGTAACCATCGCCTAATTCATCAACATCAAAACCTCCACAATCCCCGAAATTATCATCCAAAAAAGGATCGTCTAAGCCATTCTTCTTTGCCAAAGCAACATCATCCATAAACAAACCATCCAAAATCTGCTTGGGCGCCTTACCCTTAGAAAGGACACATTCAAATTTTGCTAAATCTTTCCCCGTTTGAATATCTCGCAACTCCAAGAGAAAAGATCTATCATTCATCATGTCAAATACGAACATCATTTTCTGACCTTCATCCTCTATGAATTCCTCCAACTTAGTCTCCGCCATGACAAAATTATCCTCATCAGATGATGTATTCATCTCAACTTGAGTAATTTCTGCACCACGCTCCCATTCGTCATCACAAATGAAAAAAGAAGTTATTTGATCATTAGCATAGCCAACAGAACTCAAAATGGCATCGTGCAAATCTAAAAATGTCGAACTTGCGTCAATGAGAATCTCCCTTCGGAAAGCATCCACCTCCTCAGAAAAAACGACAAACTTATAAATCATAGTTTTAAGTTTTTACACAATTTTTTTATTTATCTCAATGAACTCTCAATTGACTCTAAACTTTGGCGGAAATTTTTATCATATTTCAGCAAATCGCTCACCGCATTACAAGCATAGAGTACTGTCGCATGATCTCTCTTTCCGATATATTGACCAATCATAGACAAAGAGTTCTTCGTATATTTTCTTGATAAATACATTGCAATCTGACGCGCCTGCACCACCTCTCTCCTACGCGACTTCGTATGTATATCTTTAGGGTCTAAACGATAGTAATCGCAAACCAATTTTTCAATCGATTCAATAGAAATTTTATGCTCAGTCACATTAACGATGCGACTGACAACACGCTCGGCCAGCGTTATATTTATTTCATCCTTCGTCAAAGTCGATTGAGCCAAAAGAGAAACAACTACCCCCTCCAATTCACGGACATTATCCTGAACATTCTCCGCAATGTATCTCACAACATTATCTGGAATCAACAATCCACCACTATTTACTTTATATTTTAGGATAGCCTCACGAGTGTCTAAATTAGGCGCACCCAACTCTACCGTCAATCCCCAACGGAAACGAGTCAACATACGCTCATCCATACCCTGCAAAGTCTTAGGCGCAGAATCCGACGTTAAAATAATCTGTTTACCTAACTGCTGTAAATGGTTGAATATTTGGAAGAAAATATTTTGAGTACCTGTTTTTCCCGCAAAGAATTGAATATCATCAACGATCAAGACATCTATCTGTTGATAGAAATTAAGGAAATCATTCACCTTATTACTCAAATGAGCATCGGCATATTGTTGCTGAAATCGATTCGCATCAACGTACAACACAACCTTCTCGGGGTGCTGCCTTAAAACTTCCCACCCAATGGCTTGCGTAACATGAGTCTTTCCTAAACCAGAACCTCCATAGATAAACAATGGATTAAACGTATTACGTACAGGATTGCCTGCGACAGACAAGCCTGCCTCCTTTGCTAACTTATTGCAAGCTCCTTCAACAAAATTATCAAAAGTGTAATTAGGATTCAGCTGGGGTTCTATAGCAGGCTTCATTCTTGAAGCAAACGGATTAAAACCTATCGTAGGCTGTTGGGAAGGAGCCATAGGTATAACCGTCTTCTGAACGCTCTCTGCCTCAATATTATACCACAAATTAGCATTAGGACCCACCAAACGGCGAAGCGTTGAGAAGATCAATTTTGCAAAATGCTCATCAACATATTCAGCAAAAAACTGACTTGGCACAAGGACTGTTAAAAAGTTATCCTTCCATGACACCGACTTAATCGGTGAAATCCATGTATTATACTGCTCCTTATCCAGATTATCCTTGATAACCTCCAAGCATTTCTGCCAAATCAACACATGCTCCTGCGCCGACCCTCCTTGAACATTTTGATACTCGCTCATACTCTGTTTTTTTTCTTTGCAATCACAAATTTGCAAAAGTTTTTCTTTCAAAAAAAACTCTTTAAAATTTGGTTTTGTTAAATCTGTGTTATCTATCTGAAAATCAACTCGCTACACATTCTTCTAATTTTCAAGCAATTGCATATTTTGTTATTCCTAAATTATTGATATATCGCACATTAACAATACCGAGAAATATTTTTATTTTTTTGATTTGCAGTTTTCCAACCTTTATTTGTCTTTGCTCTTACTTATCAAAGAGAACTGAACATAACGCTTAGGATTTGCCTTCAAATCAATAAGTAAGTCATTTGCACTGTTGACGGTTGTGTTCAAGTTGTTGTACAAAGATTTATCGTTCAGTAAAAGTCCCAAAGAACCTTCTCCTTTATTTATTTTATCTGTAACACCCTGTACACTTGCCAACGTAGCATTTAACTGATTAACTGTTTTTTCAAAATCAACTTTTGACAAACCATCTCCCACTTTATCAAACTTTGTCATCATAGTATTGGCATTGTTCAAAACTGTTGGAACATCTTTTGCCATCAAATTATCCAACTTGTAAGAAGTACCTTTCAAATTGGTTGTGATTACCTGAATATTGTCGAGCGACTTCTCTATAGCCTTATCCTGGGCAATGACCTGCAACGAAGCCAACAAAGAGTCTAACTGCGGAATAATAGACTGGATACGGGGCATTAACTCCCCCGTTAATGCTTCAACAATACCATCATCAACGTACGATGGGAGCGTATCCCCTCGTTGATAGAAGACAGTGCTGTTCTGATCCAAATACAATTCAATAGAAGGGCTACCTAGCAATCCCGTAACTAATCCTGCTTTCGTTCCTACTGGAATCTTCAAGTCGTCATCCACTTGAAGCACGACTACAACATCGTTGCCAGGATTGTTATAATCATATACAATCTTTTGAACCAAACCAACTTTATATCCTTTCACATTGACAGGATTCGTTTCAACTAAACCATTGATATGGCTAAACTTCAGATAGTAATAATTAGTTGGATTAAAGATATTTACGCCCTTCAAATAATTCACGCCGAAATAGGTCAAAGCAATGACAACCACCACCCAGACACCAATCTTAAACTCTTTGGTAATCTTAAAATTCATATTTTATTTCTTATTATTTGCAATTTCAAATCTACTATTTACTTGCATTCCAATATTTCCTAGCCTGTTCAATCGGCAAAACAACTCCATCCTTCACCACAATCATATATGCATCAGGATGTTTCTTTTTGACTTCATCCCTTAATCGATAAGCATCTTCCAACGTTTTCTCATTTCCGTACGCATATTGATACTTATATTTGCCCGTACCTATAAATTCGCGCACAGGGACAAAACCTTTGAAATCACGGCTGTTGACGTTTTTAGGCTCTGCCATACTACATATCTGAACAGCGTAACGGATTCCATCTATATCATCATAATTCGTATTAAACTGACAAGAAACTTCATCCGTGGATGCTGATTTCACACTCTCAGTAGAAATCACCTTACCTGTTTCACCATGTAGTGCCTTATATTCTGCAGTAGTTGAATTCCAATATTTTCGTGCCTGATCTAACGGAAGTTTGACACCATCCTTTATCACAACCATCTGAGCATCTGGATGTTTCTTGCGAACTTCATCACGCATCAAGTTTGCTGTTTCCAATGATTTTTCATTGCCAAATGCATACTGATATTTGTACTTTCCTTCACCAATAAACTCCCGAACTGGTATGAAGCCCTTAAAATCGCGACTGTTGACATTTTTCGGCTCTGCCATACTGCAAATTTGAACCGCATAGCGAATGCCCTCCACATCATCATAATTTGTGTTAAAAACACATTTATCACCCTCGCTTGTCGTTAGCACCGATTTGTTTACATTAGTTTTCTGTTCCTCCTTAGCAACTACAGCACCATTTTTAGTGTAAGAACTATTGGCATCGCCGCCTCCACTGCGTTTATCAAAGTCTTTTTTATAACGCACAAACGCATCAAAGATCGCCTTTGCCATTTTCTCAACATTAGCATCCTTGCTTAAAAAAGCTTCTTCTTCTTTATTCGTTATAAATCCCAACTCTATCAAAACAGCTGGTGTCTTTGAATATTTCAAAACATAGAAACCCGCCTGACGGCGACCTCTACTATATCTATCCTCCGAAACAAATTGCTTTTCTACGCCAGAAGCAAATTTCTCACTGTTTTTCAAATAAGCAGCCTGATAATTCATTTCCATAATAGCCGCCGTGACATCATCTACATCCTCGTATTTCTTTTTGTAATTCGCCTCGTACTTGATAGCGGCATTCTCTCGTTCAGAAACGTCAGTTTTAATATCCGCATACGTATAAGTCTCCGTACCTTTTGCAGAACGGCTTTCTGCCGCATTCACATGAATCGATATAAATATGCCACGTCCATCTTTAATGTTTTCATTAGCCACCTCAGCACGCCTATCTAACTCCACGAATACATCTTTCTTCCTCGTATAAACGACCTTTACCCCATCCTCTTTTTCTAACAGCTTACCTAATTTAAGCACTGTCTTTAGATTAACAGACTTTTCTTGTATTTTGAGGATATGACCAATAGCCCCGGGATCCTTTCCTCCGTGTCCCGCATCAAGAACAACCACGAAAGTTTTTTCACCAGCAAAAACCGTAGAGAATGACATACAAAATGCTGATAATCCAACTATTAGCAGTTGAACCACCTTATTGATAAAAAATTTCTTCTCGTAAGAAAAAAACATCTCCTCCTATTTTTAACTGAACGTTGGCAAATTTAGGAAAAATTATTTGTAAATTTGCACCCGAATTAAACCAAAAATAATTTTGGATAACTTCTTGATACAAAGGCATTTATACAAAAAATTATCAATTTTCTCACTATTTTTTTTAGTGAGCATTTTCTATTTACAAGCGCAAGAAAAGAAAGAAGAGAAAACCGAACGCTATTCCAAGGACGCCATAACAGACATAGTTACCTACTCTGCCAAAGACTCAATCGTATTTTATGCAAGTGGGCAGGCCTTCCTTTTTGGAGAAGCAAAAGTGACCTATCAGGACATGGAGCTAACGTCCGATCACATTGTTTTGAACACGGACAGCAACCTCGTACATGCAAGAGCAGGAGTAGACTCTGCTGGAACGATGGTAAACAAACCTGTGTTTAAGGATGGTCCAGAGGAATACGAATCTGAAAGCATAGACTTTAATTTCAAAACGAGAAAAGGTTTGATTCGCAACGTGGTAACCCAACAAGGAGAAGGCTATGTGACAAGCGAAAAAGCAAAAAAATTAGAAGACAACACTTTCCTGATGCGCAACGGAAAGTACACCACCTGCGACAATCACGAACATCCTCACTTCTACCTCAACCTGACCAAGGCGAAAGTGAAACCCAAAGAATACATTGTCGCCGGACCAGCCTACCTTGTAATTGAAGACGTGCCACTTCCATTAGTATTACCCTTTGGTTTTTTCCCATTCACATCAAAATATTCATCAGGTATTTTAATGCCTACATTCGGAGAGGAGTCTAGTCGTGGATTTTATCTTCGAAACGGAGGTTATTATTTAGCCATCAATGAATATTTTGACATGGCATTGCGTGGCGACATATACACAAACGGTTCATGGGCTGCGAATGCAAACGTTCGCTATAAAAAACGATATAAGTTTAACGGAAATCTTTATTTTGGCTACCAGTCTACCGTAACAAGCGATAAGACATTGCCAGACTACACACAGACCAACGATTTGAAGATTATTTGGACGCACTCACAGGATGCGAAAGCCAACCCTTTCAGCACGTTCTCTGCGTCCGTCAATTATACTTCTACCTCTTATAACAAGAATAACGTCAACTCTTATTACAATCCATCAACCTATGGCGAAAACAACAAATCGTCAAGTATCAACTACACTTATAAGTTTCCAGAATCGCCTTTCTCTCTGACAACCAACTTCACGTTGAACCAAAGGCAAAGCGACTCCACCATCTCATTGAAGTTTCCCACCATCAACCTCAATATGTCGCGTGTCTACCCATTCAAACGCAAAGAGAAGGTTGGGAAAGACAAATGGTTTGAAAAAATCTACCTCAACTATGGTTTTAATTTTGACAATTATATCTCTACAAAAACAGATAAATTGTGGGACGCGAACCTTTTAAACGACTGGAACAACGGTATCAAAAACCAAGTTTCGGCAGGAGCATCCTATACCTTATTTAAATATCTGATTTTCACACCATCCTTGAGTTACAATGAAAAATGGTATTTCAAAAAGGTGAAGCAATACTGGAATCAGCAGGAACAGAAAGTTGAAAAAATCAACGAGAACGGTTTCTACAGAATCAACGACATGAGCGCAAGTGTGAGCATGAGTACGCAACTATATGGATTTTACCAACCCATATTCGGTAAAAAAATTAGCATGATACGCCACGTCGTTCAACCAAGCGCGAGTTTGTCATTCTCTCCAAAGATGGAGAAACCATGGCCATCATTCCACCAAAACTACTATGACAACTATATCCGTAAGCTACAAGACGGAAGCATGGACACAATTGAGTATAACTATTTCTCTTCCAATTACTATGGAGGTCCGACAAGTTCGGGAGGAGGCGTACTGAACCTTAGTCTCTCAAACAACTTGGAGATGAAAGTTAACTCAGACAAAGACACCACCGGCTACAAGAAGATATCGCTCATTGACAATTTGACATTAAGCACTAGTTACAATCTATTCCATGATGAGGATGAAGCCCCATGGAACGACATCGCAGCTAGCCTACGCTTGAAAATCACCCCAAAAGTAAACTTGAACGTATCGGCAGGATTTTGTCCTTACACCTATAAATTGGACGAGAGTGGCTCTGTCTACAAATCAAATCTGTCGGAATGGGAAAGGAACGGACGATTAGTTAGGCTGACAAACGTGCGTTCTGCGTTCAATTACTCTTTCAATAACAATACGTTCAAGAAAAAGAAAAAAGACGAGGACAAAGGTATTGAAGATGAAGACGAGTGGGATCCAAGCACAGAGACCCTCGATGACATTGTCAACAAACAAGTTGAACAAAATCAAAGTGAAATGGAACAAGATGCGGAAGGATACGAAGACTTTTCTCTGCCATGGAACCTCAACGTCAGCTACTCTATTTCGTACGGCAACTATCAATTCAACAAAGAAACATTAGAGTACGACCGACGACTTACACAATCGTTGAACTTTTCAGGAAGCATCAATTTCTCAAAGAATTGGAGCTTCACAATTAGCTCCGGCTACGATTTTCTGAATCATGAAATGTCGTACACCTCCTGCAGTGTTAGAAGAAATCTACATTGTTGGTCGGCTTCACTTGATTTTATCCCGTTTGGCACGAACCAAGGATTCAATTTTCACATAGGAGTAACGTCGTCAATGTTACAAGATCTCAAATATGAAAAACGAACGTCTTCAAGTGATTATCCAGTGTGGTACGAAAAATAACAAACGTGAATGTAGCCTTATTGTTGCCCAATTAATAACAAACAGAAGATAATCATGTCCTATTTTAACGATATATTAACAAATAAAACATTTTTTCTATTGCATACACCAATGAATAAAAATAAATTTGCGATAGTAAATTTATTTTATAACCTGAGATAATTATGTGTATGAAAGGAAGCAAAACCATACCGGACTATGTATTTGAGATCAGTTGGGAGGTCTGCAATAAAGTTGGCGGCATTTATACAGTTCTGTCAACACAAGCAAAAGCACTAAATAATATCTATGGAGACAACTTGATATATGTCGGTCCCGATTTTGAAGGCAGCACCAATATATTCTTCAAAGAGGACAAGAAACTACTCTCTGCATGGGTGGAGTCAGCAAAAAAAGAGAATCTACATATAAGAGTAGGACGTTGGTTGATACCAGGCAGTCCTGTTGTTGTGTTGGTAAACCATAGGAAAATGGCAGAAGTTACCAATAGTTTTCTCTACGAGCTATGGGATCACTTCAAAGTAGACTCAATGCAAGCCTACGGAGACTACAACGAGTCTGTCCTCTTTGGATATGCGACAGCAAAGGTTGTAGAGAGTTACTACACCCACTTCAAACTAAACGATAAAAAGGTCGTAGCACAATTTCACGAGTGGACAACAGGTTCAGGATTGCTCTACACCAAGATACATCAACTCGGAGTGAGGACGCTCTTCACAACGCATGCCACCACAACAGGCCGCTCCATTTGTTTCAATGGTAAAAATCTTTACCAATACTTTGAAAATTACAATGGAGACCAAATGGCTAAAGAGCTGAATGTAACAGCGAAACATCTCATAGAGAAAAACGCTGCGCTACAAGCCGATTGTTTCACAACAGTGAGCGACATCACAGGGAAAGAGTGTAAGCAATTGCTGACTAAGCAACCAGACATCATCACACCCAATGGATTTGAGGACGACTTCATTCCGAGAGGTGCTCAGTATACTAAAGCGAGGAAAAATGCGAAAGCGACCTTGAAAAAAGTGGCAGAAGCCCTTTTGGGATACTCCATATCAGACGATGCCTTGTTCGTTGCGACAAGTGGGCGATACGAGTTCCGCAACAAAGGGATAGACCTTTTCCTGAGTTCACTGCAAAAAGTCGCAGAAGACACAAATATCACAAGAGAAATTGTAGCATTTCTACTTGTCCCAGGATGGAACTTAGGTCCAAGAAAAGATTTGCAAGCACGTTTGAAAGGCGAAGCAGATGGTACTGTGGCATATAGGAAGAACATCACCCATGAAATTTACAATTACATGGATGACTCAATACTTCATACAATGCGCACATTCCACTTTGACAATAACAAAGACCAAAAAGTGAAGGTGATTCTTGTGCCATGCTATTTGAACGGAGACGACGGAATCTTCAACAAAAGCTACTATGAGTTGTTGCCGGGGCTTGACTTAACAGTCTTTGCATCCTACTATGAGCCGTGGGGGTACACACCGTTGGAAAGTGCGGCATTCGGCATTCCGACCATCACGACAGACCTTGCAGGCTTTGGACTTTGGGTGTCAAAAGAAGAAGTTGACGTTACAAACGGAGTGGCAGTGCTGCACCGTGATGACAGCAACTACTTAGCCTTAGCCGAAAACATCAAGAAAAACATTGCCACAGTGGCGGCAATGGATAAGAAAGACTACGACAAAGCGAAAAAGAAAGCGACAGACATTGCTAAGAAATGTTCGTGGAACGATTTCATCAACTACTATCAAGACGCGTTCGAAATAGCGTTGTCAAAATAAAATCAAAAGATACTTCTAAACAGCAAAAATATGAGTTTAAAGATTAATCAATCAAACTATCCTACATGGAAGGAAGTTACAACTAAAGCCAAAATACCGGCTAAGTTGGAGAAACTCCAAGAGATTGCATACAATGTGTATTGGTCTTGGGACACGGAAGCAACAGATCTCTTCAAGGAGATTGATGCAGACCTTTGGGAAAAGAGCGGAAAGAATCCTGTGTTGTTCTTGAACAGCATTGACGCTGAGAAGATGGATTCCGTTCTGAAAAACAAGGAGTTGTTAACCAAGATTGATGGTGTTTATGCTAACTTCTCAAACTATGTGAATACGCCTAAAGACCCTAAAAAACCATCTGTTGCTTACTTCTCTATGGAGTATGGTTTGACAGATGTTTTGAAGATCTACTCTGGAGGTCTCGGAGTATTGGCAGGAGACTACGTAAAGGAGGCTAGCGATTGCAACATCAACATGACAGCAGTCGGATTCCTCTATCGTTATGGATACTTCACACAGACATTGTCAATGGATGGTGATCAGATCGCAAACTACGAGCCTCAGAATTTCAACAACATTCCTGTAACGTTGATAAAAGACGCTAACGGAAACGCAGACCTTTTGGAGGTTCCATACCACGATCGTATCATCTACGCCAACATCTGGAAAGTAGCGGTAGGACGCGTGAACCTTTACTTGATGGATACGGACATCGACAAGAACTCTGAGTTTGACCGTTCAATCACTCACACTTTGTATGGTGGAGATTGGGAGAACCGTTTAAAGCAAGAGTATTTACTCGGCATCGGAGGTATCATCATGTTGAAGAAGCTCGGCATCAAGCACGACACATACCACTGCAACGAGGGACACGCCGCATTGATCAATGTGCAACGTTTGAACGACTACATCCACGATGAGGGTCTTTCATTCCGCGAGGCATTTGAGGTTGTGCGTTCATCATCACTCTATACAGTACACACACCAGTTCCTGCAGGACACGACAAGTTCGACGAGGGATTGTTCAGCAAATACATGTGGCACTACGCAGAGAAGCTCGGAATCTCATTTGATGAGCTAATGGATCTTGGACGTGAAAATCCAGGAGACAAGGGAGAGAAATTCTCTATGAGTGTGTTCGCATGCAATCTTTGCCAAGAAGTAAACGGTGTAAGCTGGTTGCATGGTGAAGTTTCTAAAAAAATGTTCGCTCCTATTTGGAAGGGATATTTCTGGGAAGAGTCTCACGTTGGATATGTAACCAATGGTGTCCATATGCCTTCATGGGCAGATCCTGCTTGGAGACAGTTGTATGAAGCAAACTTCGGAGGAAAATTCTACGGAGACCAGTCTAACGCCAAAATTTGGGAGAAGATTTACAGTGTTCCAGACGAAAAGATTTGGGAGACTCGTAAACTTTTGAAGAATAAGTTGATAGACTTCATCCGTGTTAAATACCGCGAGAGCTGGTTGCGCAATCAGGGCGACCCTCAACGTATCTTGTCAATTCTTGATAGTATCAACCCAAATGCGTTGACTATCGGATTTGGACGACGTTTCGCGACATACAAACGTGCACACTTGTTGTTCACCGATTTGAAAAGACTTTCAGAGATTGTAAACAACCCTAACCGTCCTGTACAATTCATCTTCACAGGTAAAGCACACCCTGCAGATGGCGGAGGTAAAGGATTGATTAAGAGAATCATAGAGATATCAAGACAACCAGAGTTCCTCGGTAAGATTATTTTCTTGGAGAACTACGACATTGCATTGGCTAAGCGTCTAATTTCGGGTGTTGATATTTGGTTGAACACTCCTACTCGTCCGTTAGAAGCATCTGGAACATCAGGAGAGAAAGCCTTGATGAATGGTGTTGTCAATTTCTCAGTAAAAGACGGATGGTGGTATGAAGGATATCGTGAAGGAGCTGGATGGGCATTAACAGAAAAGCGTACCTACGACTATCAACCACACCAGGATCAGTTGGATGCTGCGACTATCTACAAAACATTGGAAAACGAGATTGTGCCAATGTATTACGCTACAAACAGCAAGGGTTACTCACCAGAGTGGATTCAGACAATCAAGAACTCTATTGCGCAAATCGCTCCTAACTACACGATGAAACGTATGTTGGACGACTACATTGAGCGTTTCTATGCTCCATTGGAGAAAAGGAAAGCGTTCGTTACAGCAAACAACTATGCTAAAGCGAAGGAGATTGCAGCATGGAAGGAGAAAGTTGCTGAAGGATGGGATGGTATTGAGATTGTCTCTGCAGTCGTATCAGACAAGTTGACTAACAACGCTGAGGTTGGAGACAACTATACTGCGGACGTTGTCGTAGATACAAAGGGTCTCGGAGAGTGCGTAGGTGTTGATTTCGTGTCAATTCAAAAATTAGACAACCAAGAGAAGCTTGACGAGGCAAAGGAAATGACCCTTGTTAAGGCTGAAGGTTCTAAATTGTACTTCCACTTTGAGGATCGTGTGTCTAGCACTGGTATCTTCAAATATGCGTTCCGTATGTTCCCTAAGAGCAAAGACTTGGCTCACCGTCAAGACTTCTGCTATGTACGTTGGTTCTAATTGATAAAACGATAAAAAAGAAGAGAGCGAGGTAAAATCCTCGTTCTCTTCTTTTTTATATCACCACAACGAAACTAACAAGAAACAAATACACAAGTATGTTGAATGGTACTCAAGCAGTTTCACGAAAAATTGACTTGTTTTCCCTATAATGCCCACGCACCCTACCAATAAATAACGTGAATGTTTTTTTTCAACGGTCAGAAGACAAATCAACATACTCTATTTCGGATCCATACAAAGATACTTCATCAAACTTCATTCTTTCTTTTATGGCCTTGATCGCTAATTCTGACTGATCTATTCCAATCCAATTTCGACCTAAAGAACTTGCGGCTTGCAATGTCGTCCCAGAACCACTAAAAGGGTCAAGAACCAAACTGTCAACATTTGAAGATGTCTTGATGATTAGTTTTATAAAATCAATATTCTTCTCTGTTGGATAAAGTGGATATTGAGGGTCTTTATAGTCCAACCAAATATCCTGAACTCTTTTCCCTTCACTCATATCCGCATACACCTTCTTCCGGGGATTTCCATTCTCCGACCATTCTATCAATCCTTCAGCATCCCATTGTTCTAAGATCTCTACATCCGTACGCCAATGCCTACCGGGAGGGGGCAATAATCCTTTAAATTTTTTGGGATTAGCCGTTTCTCCAGGGGCATGAATAGGAACGGTCGTATAGGGTCTACCATTAGAATCTATCTTTTTATACAATTTTTCAATGTCTTTGGCTGTATAAGGTTCTTTAGGTTCATTCCAAATTGGCTTGTCCGTTTTTGTATAGAAGAGAATCATATCTTTTATGTTTCCATATCCTATTCTTTTGAAATTCTTGGGATTACATTTGACTCTTGTTATATCATTCCTAAAATTCTCTATGCCAAAAACTTCGTCCATCATCACCTTTACATAATGACCAATTTTATAATCCGTGTGAAGGTAAAGGGAACCCCTATCAGAAAGCAGTTCCCTCATAAGCAACAAACGCTCTCTGATATAATTGACGAAGTCCATTCCCTGCAGTTTGTCGGAGTAAGCAATTTCTCCTTTTGACGAATTACTTATCGTCGAAGCTCTACCATCCGTAATCGTGAAATTACAATTCGTTGCAAACGGGGGATCTGTATAAATCAAATCTATTTTACCTTTTAATTCTCTTGATTTTAACAAATAATCAAGAGCAAAAATATTATCTCCTTTGATTAGGGTATTCATTTTACATAGTTTAAAAAGGTTGGTAAAAGTAATGCACTCATAATATTCAGATTTTTATGAATCGTTGTAATGTCTTTATACATTTTATTATTTCCTTCTACATACAGAACACCATCTAATACAGCTATTTTTATTGCCTTTGCTGGCGATTCTATTGTTGCTATTGCATCATTATACTGTGCATATTGATGACCTCCAAAATCGGTAAGAAACTTTGCCTCACCTATTATATACTTACCAGAAATTCGAGCAATAAAGTCTAAACCTTTATTACGAAAATAATCAAGACGCTCATATGCAAAATCTTTCATTTCTTTATCGTTTTCACATAAAATTGCATCTTTCCTTGTCCTTGAGAATTCCTCAATATTCATTTTAGGAAATCCAAAATGTTTTCGCTCTACCCAATATTTGAACATTGGTCCAATCTGTCTATTGCTTTCTTTAGGCTGACTGCATTTCTGAAATATTTCAGATAGATCCATCTCTCTCACTTCAGCAGCCAATCGCCTTATAGTTTGAGGATTTCTATTTATAGCCTCCCTATCTCTTTTTAAATATGCCACATAACTGTCTTTTATCGGGAAGATTTCTAAATCTAACAGGCTATTTATCAAAGCCTTGTCACTCTTTCCATTGTAGGCTTTTTCTACTTTATTCCATAATTCCTTATCAATATCTCTTATACCATTGGGGATAGTAGGATAAACCTTGAATAAATCATCCAGATACGACCTCTGTTGTGCATACGCAATACTCTGCTCTAAGAAAAAATTCATCTCCTTTATCTATTTCATCAAAATTAAAAAATAAAACGGAGAGAGAAAAATCTTTCAACTCTCCTCTCTCCGTTTTCTGTTAATTATTTTAATTAATTTTCAAATAATTGATTATCATAAAATTAATTTTCAAACGCTAATCCTTCGCCTTTCTTCTCAACTACTATTGGCTTTTCCCGATTGACTGTCTGTGCCAACAACGCCTTAGACAGGTCATTGAGCAAATACTTCTGGATAACTCGCTTGATTGGTCTCGCACCAAACTGAGGATCGTATCCTACCTCGGCGATGAAATTTCGAGCATCCTCTGTCACTCTCAACTCTACACCGTTGTCTTTCAACATCTTATAGATAGAATCAATCTGCAAGTCAACAATTCTGCGAGTCTCAGCCTTCGACAATGGAGTAAACATGATAATCTCATCGATACGATTCAAGAATTCTGGTCGAATAGTTTGTTTCAACATATTCAAGACAGTATTCTTAGCATCCTCAATCACTTGATCATGGTTTGCTGGCGTCAAATTCTCAAATTTTTCACGAATAATATCCGACCCCAAATTAGAAGTCATAATGATAATCGTGTTCTTGAAGTTGACCAATCTTCCCTTGTTATCCGTCAATCGTCCATCGTCCAAAACCTGCAACAAAGTGTTGAACACGTCAGGATGGGCTTTTTCTATCTCATCAAACAAGACAACTGAGTATGGTTTACGTCGGATGGCTTCGGTCAACTGACCTCCCTCATCGTAACCAACATATCCCGGAGGCGCTCCGATGAGTCGTGTAACGGAGAATTTCTCCTGATACTCTGACATATCGATTCTCGTCATCATACTCTCATCATCGAACAAAAATTCTGCCAATGCCTTCGCTAACTCTGTTTTTCCTACACCTGTAGTACCTAAGAAAATGAACGAACCAATTGGTCGCTTAGGGTCTTGCAATCCAGCACGACTACGACGGACGGCATCAGCCACAGCAGTAATCGCCTCATCCTGACCAACCACACGTTTGTGCAACTCCTCTTCCAAATGCAACAGTTTGTCTTTCTCGCTCTGTAACATCTTGGAAACTGGTATGCCTGTCCATTTAGAAACGACATCTGCAATATCATCTGCGCAAACCTCCTCTTTCACCAAAGCGGAGTTGGTTTGAATCTCAGCCAGTTTCTTCTTGATTTCCTCAATCTTAGCCTCCGCCTCCTTTATTCGACCATATCGGATCTCGGCTACTTTTCCGTAGTTACCTTCTCGCTCAGCGCGGTCGGCTTGGAAACGCAAATCCTCAATCTGACTCTTCAACTGTTGCTGTTCGTCAACCAACGATTTCTCAGAAGTCCACTTAGCACGAATCTGTTGAGCCTGTTCCTTCAACTCTGCAATCTCTTTGCCCAGTTGCTCCAACTTGGCAGTATCATTCTCACGTTTAATCGCCTCTCGCTCTATCTCCAACTGCTTAATCTCTCGCTCCTTATTATCCAACTCTTCAGGAGAAGAATTGATTTCCATACGAAGTTTTGCAGCCGCCTCATCAATCAAATCAATAGCCTTATCAGGCAAGAAACGGTCAGTGATATACCTTGTGGAAAGCTGAACGGCAGCAATGATTGCCTCATCCTTGATACGTACTTGGTGGTGGTTCTCATAACGCTCCTTCAATCCACGCAAAATAGAAATTGAATCTGCTTCATCAGGTTCGTTGACCATCACGATTTGGAAACGACGCTCCAACGCCTTATCCTTCTCAAAGTATTTCTGATACTCGTCGAGAGTAGTAGCTCCGATTGACCTCAGTTCGCCACGCGCCAAGGCTGGTTTCAAAATGTTGGCTGCATCCATTGCGCCGTCACCTTTGCCTGCACCCACCAAGGTATGGATCTCATCAATGAACAAGATAATCTCACCATTCGCCTTAATCACCTCGTTGACTACAGCCTTCAAACGCTCCTCAAACTCGCCTTTGTATTTCGCTCCGGCAATGATGGCACCCATATCCAAAGAGTAAATCTGTTTACTCTTCAGATTTTCAGGCACATCGCCACGCACAATACGTTGTGCAAGTCCCTCTGCAATAGCCGTTTTACCCGTACCAGGCTCACCAATCAAGATTGGGTTGTTTTTAGTACGACGACTCAAAATCTGTAATACCCTACGGATTTCTTCGTCTCGACCAATCACAGGATCCAACTTGCCAGACCGCGCTTTTTCGTTCAAATTGATGGCGTAACGATTCAACGAATCATAATTGCCCTCTGCCGAAGCGTCAGTTACCTTATTGCCCTTTCTCAACTCCTGAATGGCTTGGCGAAGAGCCTTCTCTGTCAAACCAGCATCCTTCAACAAGGTGGAAACAGAACTCTTTTCAACCAAAAGAGCCAACAGAATATATTCCAAAGAAACAAACTGATCGCCATCTTCTTTAGAAATGTTTTCTGCTTTTAAAAGAACTGCGTTTGCCTCATTAGACAAGTAAGGCTCGCCACCTCCACTCACCCTTGGCAAAGACTCCAACATCTTTTCAGAAGCAGTATTCAACATTGAAACATTCACACCCGTCTTGTTAAACAAGAACTGAGTAACATTATCACCTAACTTCAAGACGCTCCGAAGCAAGTGAACAGGCTCGATCGCCTGTTGATTCTTGCTTTGCGCAAGATTCACGGACTCCCGAACGACCTCCTGACTTTTAATTGTATATTTATCGAAATTCATACTCTATATAATTTTTTGCGTTTTACAATTTGTTGTCTATCACAAAATACTAAACAATCTCTCCTCCTTCTTTATTTACGTTTCTTTCTCATCGCTTAACATCTACTTTGTTACAAAATTGATGCCACTCTATTATTACGATATTCGCAATGACAAATTGACACTGTATTTTTCAAATGCACTGACAAATTGTCAGATTATCAATGTTTTATGTCAGAAGAAAGCACAAAAACAGCAACAACAGAATAATATAACTGAAGAACTATCTTGAAAATAAGTTCTTAAAAAAACAAAACAGACAAGCAAATAGCACGAAATTCCTTTTCGTATAGCCGTATGAGAAGAGAAAAAATCTTAATTTTGCATTTGATTTCGTAGAATTAAGAAGAGATGATAAACAGAAACCTACTCAGAATTAAAATCATCCAAATCCTTTATTCCTATTATAAGAATAACAAGGAGGAAAATGATTTTACCGCGGCTCAGAACGAGCTGATGCAGAGCATAGACAAGACGTACGAATTGTACCACTACTTTTTCCAATTGATAATCAACATCACGGAGTTGGCGAAAAAACGTCAAACAAGGAAATCGATTGCTGTTGCAGAGCGCGAGCTTTACGTAGCACTGGCAAACAATCGTTTTGTCAAACAATTAGAGCAGAATGAGGATTTAAAGAAATACATAGAAGAAAACGAAATCGACTGGTCTACAGAAGATCTCAACGCCACAGACGAGATTCTAAAGCAAATCATTGCCTCCGACATTCTCAAAGAATATATGAAGTCAGAACGCTCTTATAAAGAAGATAAAGAATTGTGGCGCAACATAGTAAAAAAACAAATTTCTGAATGTGAGTTGCTTGGCAAAGAATTAGAGGACATGTGCATCTATTGGAATGATGACGCAGAAATTGTTCTGAGCTTCGTCAGCAAAACAATCCGTAATTTTGAAGAGGAAGCTGGAGCGAACCAACGCCTTATGCCTAAATACAGAGACAAAGAAGACGAGCGTTTCGCACTAAAGCTCTATAAAAATACGATTTACAATGCCAACGAATACAAAGAGCTTATCACAAAACACATTCAAAATTGGGATGTTGACAGAGTCGCTTTCTTAGACATTATCATTATGCAGATGGCATTGGCTGAGATTTGCTCTTTTCCATCCATTCCCGTAAATGTCTCTATGAGCGAATACCTTGAGTTGGCCAAGGCATACAGCACGCCACGAAGCAGCAATTTCGTCAACGGTGTGTTAGACGCTGTAGTAAAAGAGCTGCAGGCAGAAAATAAATTAACCAAAGTTGCTTATATTAGTAATTACAATAAAAACGATTAAACATGATTGAGGCTATAGTCTTACAAGCGCCGCAAGGTGGTCAGTCAGGATGGATGTCTATCTTAATGATGGTATTGATTTTCGTAGTGTTCTATTTCTTTATGATTCGTCCGCAACAAAAGAAACAAAAGGAATTACAAAATTTCCGCGATTCTCTGATGGTGGGCGACAAAGTGCTTATCAACGGAGGCATCCAGGGGAAAATAAAGACCGTTAACGATGGCACTGTCGTAGTGGAAATCGCAAACAACGTCAACGTTACTGTGATGAAAGAAGCCATCATCGCCGACCCTACTTCCGTGAAAAGCGCAGAGGTTCAAAAATAAATCTCATAAACATAGTTTTTGGACATGCTGTCAGAAGATTTAGAAAATGAGTTTCAGAAGCAACTCAACGTTGTAAAGAAATTCTTGCTTAGCAAGGATTTGCTCATTTTTATTTTCTTCTTGTTTGTTTCTGCCTCGTTGTGGGTGTTGAAAGCACTCAATAAGAAATATGAAACAATGGCATTCGTACCAGTCTACTATGTTAACAAACCAAATGGCTACGTCGTTACGAACGAATTACCAGAGTCCCTCTACGTCACATTAGTTGGGCAAGGGACTAACTTGATAAAATGTAGATGGGGAGGGGAATTTCACCCACTCCCCATTGACTTATCCATCATCGCCAATGGCAAGCGGTCAATTTCATCTCAATCGCTTCTGAATGTTTTGCAGAAACAGGTTCACTCTGAAATAGAAATCACAAAAGTAGGGCCAGATTCTATCATTTTTGAAGTGGAACGATTGGCAGAAAAAGAAATTCCCGTCAAAGTAAGGGGGCAATATGATTTGGCACAGCAATACTGTAACGTTGATACAATGACGATAAGTCCAACAAAAGTTATCGCATATGGTCCTCAAAGCACATTGGATAGTTTAGAGTTTGCCGCAACGGAAGAGACCATTGTATCAGACATAAAAGACTCTATGGTAGTAAAAGTAAAGTTATGCAATATACCATTAGTGTTCTTTTCTGATTCACTCATTAATTTGGGATTTAAAACAGAACGTTTCACAGAAAAAACCATACAAGCACCTATTTCTGTAGCCAACCTGCCAGAGGATAGAGTTTTGAGAATCTTTCCTTCCAACGTGTCGGTTCAATTTAAAGTGGCTCTCAGTCACTACGAACGTTTGGATGCCTCCTCGTTCTCTTTCTACGTCGATTATGACGAAGCAAAAACAGGTGTGAAAAAATTAAAAATACAACAAAAAAATCCACCCGCAGACGCATTCGGTGTGAAATTAGACCCCGATATGATAGACTACATCATTGAAGAGAGACTGAAAGATTAATCATTTTTTTTATTTACAAATATTGAATGATGCGATTAGGAATAACAGGAGGAATTGGTTCAGGGAAGTCCATCGTTTCCGAAGTTTTAAGAATCAAGGGCATACCCGTTTATAATGCAGACGAAGAGGCAAAACGTCTCATGATAGAGGACGGAAAGTTGCGCAGTCAGCTAATGCAGTTATTAGGGAACGACATCTATTTTGCAGACGGGACATTAGATAAAAAGAGAATCGCCTCCATGATATTCTCAAATCAAAATTTACTGACTCAAGTCAATCATACAGTACATCCTGCAGTGGGAAAGGATTTTTTGAGGTGGGAGCAAACGGAAATGCAAAAATCACCAAAAATCATTGCGTTGGAATCCGCTATCCTTTTCGAATCAAAATTAGACATAAAATTTGACAAGATGCTCTTAGTGTACGCTCCGTTGGACATTCGTATAAAAAGAGTGATGAAACGCGACACTGCCACGTTAGAGCAGGTGCAAGCCCGTGTCAGAAACCAATCGGAAGAAGGGGACAAAAGGACAAAAGCCGATTTTATAATTGAAAATGGAAATTTACAGGCTATTCTTCCGCAGATTAATCAAATATTAGATCTATTGACTAAATAAAACAGTGGATAATTAATAAATAGAAATATTTTGAATATGAAAAAGATAGCATTAGTAACAGGAGCAAGTTCTGGTATTGGACTACAATACGCCACCGAATTAGCAAGACAAAAATATAATCTATTATTGGTGAGTAATCAAGAAAAAGAAATACAAGAGACAGCGACGAAACTGCACAACGATTTTGGAATTGAGACAGAGGCAGTCTACAAGGATTTATCGGAAGAAAATGCCGCAGAAGAACTACATACCCATTGCATAAATCAAGGATATGAAGTGGACATATTAATCAATAATGCAGGAGTCTTTTTCTTTAACGCATTCAATAACACTAATCTACCACGAATAGAATTAATGCTCAATCTACATGTAAAAACTTTGAGCAAGATGTGCTGGTATTTCGGTAACGACATGAAAAAAAGAGGCTTCGGCTATATTCTAAATATGTCATCTATGTCTGCTTGGATGGCTATGCCAGGAATCAGCGTATATAATGCCACAAAAGCCTATATATTAAATTTTTCTCGCTCACTGTGGTATGAGTTACATCCATACGGAGTTGGAGTAACCGCAGTTTGTCCAGGTGCAGTAGACACCGGTCTCTACGGACTTAGTAATTATTGGAGGAATGTGGCCGTAAAAATCGGAGTATCAATGAGACCCGAAGTTTTAGTAAAAAAAGCGCTGAAAAAAATGTTCAAAAAAAAGAAGCAATATCTCCCTGGTGCTTTGAATCATCTGTTTGTACCTATTGTCAAACACCTGCCAGATTTCCTTATTTTCTTCATAATCAAAAAGATAGATAAATTTGAAAGGTAAGAAAAAGAAAATTCACATCCTTTATAAAATATACATAAAAATATTTGGCAACAATAAAAAAAACACCTAATTTTGCAAAGTCAAAAAGATAGGGCAAAGGCTCAACAACAGGCTTTCAATTTGACGGATGCCGATGACTTGAAAGACTATGACAAACCAAAAGTGTGAGAAGACTCAGTAGCTCAGCTGGTAGAGCAACAGACTCTTAATCTGTGGGTCCAGGGTT
>CAVEVQ010000008.1:0-70465 GCA_963619325.1 Bacteroidaceae bacterium
AATCAATCAATTTCCTTCAAAAATCTCTTCTTGCTGTCGGTCTCTCGGCTCCCCGCTCGACCGCTTCCCTTTCCGAAAGCGAGTGCAAAGATAGGGCGGTTTTTGGTAACCGCAAAATATTTTTGGGAAAAATTCCACAAAAACAATCAAAAAGTTGTTAAACACCTCTGCCTCAACCCTCTTTCATCTTTAATTTCAATTATATTTCCTCCACAATCTGCCCATCTGCCATTTTTAAAACCCTATCCGAAACATTCGCCATATCCATATCATGCGTCACCACGACCAACGTCTGATTGAGTTCATCTCTCAATTTCAGAAACAATCTGTGCAACTCGGCTTTGTTCTTCGTGTCCAAACTGCCAGAAGGTTCATCGGCCAACAAAACATCTGGCTTATTTACCAACGCCCGTGCCACTGCTATCCTCTGCCTCTCGCCTCCTGATAGTTCACTGGGTTTATGTTCCATTCGATCACTAAGTCCCAAAAAATCAATCAGCTCCTGCGCAGACCTCTCTGCCTCCACTTTCGTCTTCTTGGCAATCAATGCCGGCATCATCACATTTTCCAATGCAGTAAACTCGGGCAACAACTGATGAAACTGAAAGACAAAACCAATATGACGGTTCCGAAATGCCGATACCTCCACCTCCTTCATGTCAAACACAGAAGAACCATGTAAATAAACCTTACCGACATCTGGCTTATCTAACGTACCTATAATTTGTAACAACGTCGTCTTTCCGGCACCACTTTGACCTACAATGGAAACAAACTCACCTCTCGACACAGTCAAAGACACATTCTTCAGAACATTCAACGAGCCAAACGACTTCGACAAACCCTCCACTTGAATCACCGTCTCCTTCCTACTTAACATCTCTTCCATATTTTTATTCTCTACTTATAGTGTTGCCGGAAAGCGTCATTTCAAGCTCCTTCGGCGTTATGTTTACCATCAGATTACCTTTTCTCGCCACAGAAATATTCCCTGTCTCCTCCGAAACAATCACCACCAAGGCATCTGTTTTCTCAGAAATCCCCAACGCAGCCCTATGCCGTAATCCACATTCTTTCGGTATAGACACACTATGCGATACTGGTAAAATACAACCCGCACTCGCAATCTTTCCACTATCGACAATCATCGCCCCATCATGTAGAGGTGAATTTTTAAAGAATATATTTTCTATCAACCGCGAACTAATTACAGCATCTATCTTCTCCCCAGTAACCTCAACACTCTTCAAATCATCTCCATGCTTCAAAACAATCAACGCACCTACTTTGCCCTTCGACATGTTCTTACATGCAATCACTATCTGCATGGCTGTGCTCTCTTCCATCTTTGGCGTTTTATTATGGAAAAAACGCCCTATCGTCCTCAAAATAAAATTTTCGCGCGACCCCAACATCGACAGGAAACGACGTATCTCATCCTGAAATAACACAATCAAGGCAATCACCCCAACATTGACAATCTGATTCATCAAACTGCCCAACAACTGCATCTCCAAAACGAAATTGACCACCAACCACGCCACTACAAAAATCAAAATCCCAAAAAAGACCCTGTTAGCAGACGAATTCCGCAATATCCTGTGCGCCTTATAAAGCAGAATTGCCACCAATACAATATCTACTATATCCGTAAAACGAACTTCAAACCGCATACTTCACACTATATTTTCTTCACTCATTATGACTTCTCACTTCTAAACCATCAGCGACATAGATCTAATAGACGGATAGCCTCATAAGCCTCCCGACTATCATGAACTCGCAGGATGGACGCTCCTTGCTGCAATGCTATCACATTCAGAACGGTCGTACCATTCAAAGCTTTTTCGGGCGTACATTCTAACGTCTGCCACACCATCCGTTTACGAGAGAGTCCCGATAGAATTGGCAAATGTAGGCTTTGCAACTCACCTTGCCGTGACAAAAGCTGAAAATTTTGATCCATCGTCTTTCCAAAACCATAGCCAGGGTCCAGAATAACGTTTTTTACACCTTTAACTTGCAATATTCGCAATTTCCTCTCGAAAAATGACTTTACACACGCTACAACATCACCATAAACCTCTCCATAATGCATCAATACATAGGGAACATTCAACTCTGCAACTACATCCAGCATTTTATCGTCGCGATCAAAAGCATACACATCATTAATAATGTCAACTCCATATTCCTGCACAGCCTTTTTTGCCACCTCCCCACGAAACGTATCAACTGAAATTAGTATTTCAGGATATTTTTTCCGAACCGTCTCCAACGCTGGCAACAACCGATCTAACTCCTCTCTTTCCGTCACCGCCATTGAGCCTGGTCTCGTTGAGCATGCCCCTATATCAATGATTGACGCACCATTATTGATATGCGCCGACACATTTTTTATGACATCCACCTCAGATTCACAACGTGAACATGAGAAAAAAGAGTCTGGCGTTACGTTCACTATTCCCATCACAACCGGACTTTTACAACTATATCCGTTTGAATTACTGACATTTTTATCCATTAGGCAAAAGATTTCTGACACTTTTGAAAAATGAAATATTAAAAAAAGTGAAAAATTTAAGAAGTAAATCTTTTTGCAAAGATAGAAAATATATATCTTTGCCCACTACTTGAACGTACTGAATTGAGGCAATAAACGAAACAATCGTCGTAACGAAGTCGAAAGCAGTTGATGACAAGTTGAGATGAAAGGACGTTCAATGTGCATAGAGAGTGTGAAACAAAGTTGTAAAAGACAGAAAAATAAAACATTATCTTATACTAAAGTGCTATGAGACACATAGGTTTATTAAAAACAGCGTTGGCGTTGATGATTGCTGGAATCGCCTTGTCCTCTTGCGGGGAGAAGAAGCTGAAAGATTCGACGTCATCAAACATCACCGGTTGGAAGTATAATGACAAAGAAAACGGTGGGTTCCAAGTAACTAATGATTACGAGCAAGAAACCCCTCCGGGAATGGTTTTCGTAGAGGGAGGTACATTCACTCAGGGTCGTGTTATCGAAGACGTCATCGGAGACTGGAACAATATTCCGAGAAGAGTAACGGTCGCTTCATTCTATATGGACCAATACGAAGTAAGCAATGTAAACTGGCGTGAATATTTGCATTGGATGGGAAATGTATTCCACAATACTCCTGAAATCGTTCAAGCAGCTTACCCAGACACTTTGGTTTGGCGTGAAGAATTGGCTTATAACGAGCCTTATTTGGATTTCTATTTCACGCACGTCGCATATAACTGGTATCCAGTGGTAGGCGTTTCTTGGGAACAATGTGTTAATTTCGCTGAATGGCGTACTGACCGTGTAAACGAGATGAGAATGGCCGAAGCAGGTGTCATCCAATACACAGATTTCCAAGCATTAAAAGGAAACACTGATGCTAACGACATCGCCCAAAATCAAGTTTTCAACACAAACAAATACCTTTGGAAATCAGACTATAAGCCAACAGAAGGCAAAAAGCCTGTGACTGACGTGTATGGAAACGCAAGACGTGTGAACATGTCTGATGGTATTTTGATGCCGAAGTTCCGTCTTCCAACGGAGGCAGAGTGGGAATATGCAGCATACGGAACGAAGTCTATTGAAGGAGAAGAGAACTACGAGGAGAAGAAAATCTATCCTTGGTACGGACACCAAATGCGTAACCCATCTAAAAAAGTCAAAGGAGAAATGTATGCCAACTTCGTTCGTGGACGTGGTGATATGATGGGTATGGGAGGTAAGTTGAATGACCACTCAACAATCACTTCTCCTGTAGACGCTTTCTGGCCAAACGAGTTCGGTTTGTATTGTATGGCAGGTAATGTTAACGAGTGGGTTTTGGATGTTTACCGTGTATTGTCAAGCGATGATGTTCAAGAATACAACCCATTCCGTGGAAACGAGTACAAGAATCCTATAATGGAAGAGAGCACAGTTGACGGGCAGAACGTTCGTGTTCCTAAAATTGACAGCCTTGGTCGTGTAGTATTCGACTACCCTGTATCTAAAGATACTGAGTTGGAGAAGTATGCTAAATTGGATGTTCGTAACTACCGAGATGGAGATCCTCAATCTGCTTTAGACCGCTCACAATGGAAAGTGGTTTCAGACCCAGACATTGCAACGAAAAAGTTATACGATCCAGACAGCGACGCGGAGGGTATGTTGACATCTAAAGTTTCTAACACAACTCGTGTCTACAAAGGTGGAGGTTGGAAAGACCGCGCTTACTGGTTGAACCCAGGACAGAGACGCTACTTAGAGCAAACAGAGTCAAGAAGTGACATCGGATTCCGTTGCGCTATGAGTAAGGTAGGTGCTGAAGATGGCGAAATAAGATAATGTGATGCCTATAGGAAAAAAGAGAAGCCCCTTCAACAAGGGGCTTCTCTTTTTTCCCATTCTCACAAAATGTTTTTAAATTCGCAACAGTTAATCATAAACAAATATGGATAGCATCATCGAGTTAGATCGCCTATACGACCTTTTTTCCAAACATTCCACAATAACTACCGACAGTCGTAATTGCCCTACCAATTCTATATTCTTTGCACTTAGAGGAGAAAAATTCAACGGCAACCTCTTCGCTAAGGAGACTATAAAAAAGGGATGCACCTACGCCATCGTTGACGAGTCTGGAATAGCAGACGGCAAAAGTATATTCTATGTAGAAGACACTCTGAAAACGCTACAGCTGTTGGCTCGCAAACATAGAGAGACCCTACGACCCCCCATTATCGCAGTTACAGGAACAAATGGGAAAACGACGACAAAAGAGCTCACTGCTGCCGTCTTAAAACAAAGATTCAATCTTCTCTACACACAAGGCAACCTAAATAACCATATCGGTGTACCATTGACGCTTCTTCAACTAAAAGAAGAACATCAAATGGCCATCATTGAAATGGGAGCTAACCACCCAGGCGAAATCAAAACACTCGTTGACATTGCAAAACCAGATTTCGGCATCATCACAAACGTTGGGAAAGCACATATCGCTGGATTTGGGTCTTTCGAAGGTGTCATCCACACTAAGTGTGAACTCTATGATTTTTTGAAAGATCATAACGGAGTAGCATTTGTCAACCAAGCCAACGAGATTCTGTCTCGCGAGGCAGTCAACCGGTCTCTCAACACAATTTCATACGGACAAGGCACGTCAAACACAGCTGAAATCATCTCTTCCGACCCTTATTTAGTCATCCGTTGGAGGGAACACAAGATTCACACCCAACTCATCGGACGATACAACTTTGAGAATGTACTCGCCGCCATCACGATAGGATTGAATTTTAATGTTGACGAAGACTCCATTGTGTCGGCACTCGAATCGTATGCTCCAACAAACAACCGATCTCAATTCAAAAAAACAGAGAGAAACGAGCTCATCATAGACGCCTACAACGCCAATCCGACAAGTATGAAAGCTTCTCTTGATAATTTTCTTCAAATTCACCACGGAAACAAGGCTGTCATCTTGGGCGATATGAAAGAGTTAGGCACAGAAAGCGAATCAGAACACCAAAAGATTGCAAATAAATTAGACACATCAGACATTGACGATGTTTTCCTTGTCGGAGAAAATTTTGCAAAAACCAACTGCTCAAAGGCGAAGAAATTTGACAATATAGCATTGCTCAATCAATATTTAGAACAATCGCCCCTAACGGACAAAATAATCCTCATCAAAGGATCTAACAGTATGAAGTTAGTAGATTGTCTTCCTTTTGTTTAATTTTAGAAGAAACCTTCAAAGCAAAAAATTATGCGTACGATCATTCTTCTTGTCATATTTTTATCCATTCTCGTAGGCTACCTCGTCTATGTCAACACCCGGAGGAAAAAGTCGTCTCAACCAGAGAATACAATAATAGAGGCAAAAACGCAAGCCGAACGGAATCCTAAAACGTATGCCACGAAAGAGGAAGCTGAGGCTGCTCGTCAAAACGCTATCGCGAAAGGGGAGTGTTGCGGACAACATGTTGTATGTGAGCGAGATACATTGATTAACACACAGATAAAAGCAGAATACTACGACGACGAAGAATTGGATCGTTTCATACATAGAGAGCCATCGTCTTACACCGACGAAGAAATCAGTGAATTTGAGGAAGTCTTTTCAACCCTCAAAGAGTATGACGTGAATGGTTGGCTAAAAAGTTTGCAAATCAGGGGAATAACACTGCCAGACACGATACGCGACGAAGCAATTCTGATACTTCAAGAGCGTCGTTTCAACCAATAAAAGACACAACATGGCAAATTCCGTGGCACTAAAAGAGAAAGCGATATTCATCGTGGCGTACTATGCCTTTTGGGTACTCACCTTCATCGTGCAAAAACCGATCTTTTGGATTTTTCAACACTCTGCATCCGCAAAAGAAACTATTTCGGAACTATTAGCCACGATTCCCCATGGTTTCACAATGGATCTCTCCACAGCAGGCTATTTCACCGCCATTCCCCTACTTCTTCTTATTGTGGCCTGCTTCCTTCCGAGAATTCAGTGGATAAGACGCACGGTCAACATCTACACCTACGTCTTCCTCGCTCTGTTGTCCATTTTATTCATCGCAGATCTATTCCTTTACCAATATTGGGGATTCCGAATTGACTCAACCCCACTTTTCTACCTGAAAACCCCAAAAGACGCTATGGCAAGTGCCACATTCGGAGAATGTATTGCCGCATTCATCCTCGTCATCCTCTACTTCTACGCATGTTATCGGTTCTATCAATTCTTATTCAATAAGATAAAGTTGTCTGATGGTCAAAACTTTATCTGCTCAATACCATTATTGATTTTAGCCGGATTACTCTTCATCGCCATTCGAGGAGGTATCAGTGTTTCCACAATGAACGTCGGACACGCTTATTTCAGCCAGTCGACATTTGTCAATCATGCAGCCATCAACCCCACATGGAATTTCATCAATTCACTCACACACGAATCCGATTTCAAATCACAATATCGCTTCATGGATGATGAGAAAGCGACAAATCTTGTTAGAACGCTTAATCACACGGAGATAGAAGAAGCGCACCACCAAATTATCAATACAGAACGACCTAACGTCGTTCTTATTGTAATGGAAGGCATCGGTTCAAACGTCATTGAGACATTAGGAGGCGTGCCTGGAGTCGCACCCAATTTGAGCAGATACACGAAAGAAGGAATAGTCTTCACCAATTTCTTCGCAAGTAGCTTCCGCACAGATAGAGGATTAGTAGCTATCCTCAGTGGCTACCCTGCTCAACCCACCACCTCACTGATGAAATACCCGAACAAAACGCAGAACACGCCGATTATTACACAGAAATTCCGCGATGCAGGATATCGCACCGCCTTCTACTACGGAGGAGACGACAATTTCACCAATCTTCACTCTTTCCTCGTCACAGCAGGCTATCAAACTATAGTCAACGAGCATGATTTCAGTAACACCGATATGTCGGCAAAATGGGGCGCATACGATCATGTGTTGCTTCAACGCGTGAAAGAAGACCTTCAGGAAGACTTATCTCCAGAGAGACAGCCTTTTTTCAAAACCATTCTGACACTCAATAGCCACGAACCATTTGATGTTCCTTCTCATACCCACGAGCACCCTTACCTCAACTCTGTGCACTACGCAGACAGCTGCATCGGCGATTTTATCGAACATTATAAGAAATTGGAACTTTGGGAAAAATCCGTTATTATTCTCCTACCAGACCACGCCTACCGTTACCCAGAGGATGTGACAAATGCAGAACCCTACCGTTACCGCATTCCGTTGATTTGGCTCGGAGGCGCAGTAGACACGACACAAATGAAGACCTATTCAAAAACCTGCGGTCAGATTGACCTTGCCACAACGCTTCTGAACCAGCTGAAGTTAGACAGCGAGCCATTCGTCTTCAGCCACGACATCTTAGATGATAGTTATCCTAACTACGCATACTTCTCTTATAACAACGGCTTCGGACTGATAACGCTGCAAGACACAGCACTTTACGATTGCGATGGCAACCACACCATTCGAGCTACTAAAGAGGAAACAGTAGACTACGGCAAAGCATATCTACAAAAACTATACGATGATTTGTCTAACAGATAAAAGTAATATTCACTATGTCCGCACATCTTTACGACAGTATTCTTATCGGTCCCATTCACAGTCGCCGTTTAGGCACCTCTTTGGGAATCAACCTATTACCCCTCACCACTAAATTCTGTACATTTGAGTGCATTTACTGCGAATGTGGAGATACCCCTCGTGGCGCAGTCGGCAGATTTGAAGAAACAGAAGAGGTCATAAACCTTCTTGAGAAAAAACTCATTGAGCTGAAATCCTCAAACTCGTCTTTAGACAGCATCACCTTTTCCGGCAATGGAGAACCCACAATGCACCCCGACTTTTTAAACATCATCAATGAGGTAGTCCGTCTGAGAGATCTATATTATCCACAATGTAAAATCAGCGTACTTTCAAACGCCACGCAACTACATCTGCCTAATGTCGTGAAAGCATTGAGGAAAATAGACAATAGGATACTAAAAGTTGACGGAGGACAGAACGAGACCATCAACAGAATTGACCAACCCATTCCAACCCACTACAGTTTAGAGTCTTTGACAGAACAGTTGCTACAATTTGACGGCGATTTCATCATGCAAACGATTTTCCTTCGCGGAAGCGTTGACGGAAAAATCATTGACAACACCCTGCCAAACGAGCTTGAGGCGTGGTATAAGATAGTCGAAAAGACACACCCTAAACAGATTATGGTCTACACGATTGACCGTGAGACCCCTGTCCAAACACTTGAGAAAGTAAGCAAAACAGAGATGGAGCGAATCGTTGAACCACTCCGACAAAAAGGCTACGATGTGATGGTGGCAGGATAAGACGGGAACGACTATGTTTCACAACACAAAAAGCCATTTAAATTTGTTGTCAGAACATATAAAAAGTGTAATTTCGCACCATAAAAATAAAAATGTAAAAGATTGACATATTAACAGAGAGTTCTATGGACTTCATTTGTAATTTATTTGCGGGTACGCAGTTGGCTTCCATACTAGTGTATCTATGCATCACCGCCTTTGTCGGTTTGCTTATTGGAAAAATCGCAGTAAAAGGCATCCGACTTGGAATTGCAGGCGTTCTATTTATGGGATTGTTTCTATCCCACCTCAAAGGCTATTTTGGCACTTCTCCACTTGACCCTGGAATTTTACACTTTGTGAAAGAATTTGGCTTGATACTGTTCGTATACGCGATTGGTATCAATGTAGGCCCACGATTTTTGGGTTCTTTCAAAAACGATGGAATGAAGTTGAACATTCTGGCCGTTTTCTACATTTTCTTAGGTGTGAGCATCGCAGCCGCAATCTATTTCATCACAGGATTAGACAAATCAATTATCGCCGGACTCCTCTCTGGAGCAGTTACCAACACCCCTGGTTTGGGTGCTGCGCAACAAGCCTTGGGAGACAACGTGGCAGGTATCGAGCAATCAGGTATGGCATACGCAATGGGATACCCATTCGGTGTAATCGGCATCATCAGCACAATGTTGATCATCCGCGCGATATTCCGTATGAAAGTGAAAGACGAAGAACAGCAATACACCCAGGCACTGCAAAGTAACAAAGAAGGCAAGTTGGAGAGTGTTCAAATTCGTGTAACCAACGACAACCTTATCGGAAGTTCAATCGCAGACTTGAAGGCTTTATTCGAGAACGACCTTGTCATTTCACGTCTTCTCCGTAACGGAGTCTACGTCATTGCACCTGAACACGAGCTATTGGAGAAAGACGATGTCATATACGGAGTCAGCACTCGCAGCAGCATCAAAAAATTTGAAAAAACAATCGGTCCTTTAGAGCCAAGTTTAATGCGTGAAGTAGATGGAACTCTTGCTATGTTTGAGGTGTTAGTAACCAACCGACAATTAGCGGGCAGGACAGTCGAAAACATTGGCATTCATCGTCGTTACGAAGCCAACATCACTCGAATCTACCGTGCGGGCATGGAAATTCTTCCTACCCCAACCACCACTATTGAATTAGGAGACACAGTCCGTGTTGTTGGTAAACGTAATTTGTTGCCTGAAATCCAAAAAGAAATAGGAAACTCACTTCAGCAATTAGCTCATCCTAACATGGTGTCTATCTTTTTAGGTATCTTTTTAGGAGTCATCGTCGGATCAATACCATTCGCAATACCAGGATTGCCGGCTTCGGCAAAGTTAGGATTGGCGGGAGGTCCGCTCATCGTAGCCTTGTTCTTAGGACACAAAGGTCGTTTGTTCAATATTGACTTCTATATGACTCCAGGAGCCAACGCCTTAATGCGAGAATTGGGAATCATACTCTTTTTGGGATCTGTCGGACTTTCATCCGGTACCAATTTTGTCTCTACCTTTGAAAACGGAGGATACAACTGGATGCTCTACGGCGTTGCTATCACCTTCATTCCGGCAATGTTGATTTCTATTATTGCTCGATTGATGAAATTCAACTACTTGAAGATCTGTGGATTCCTCGCTGGTGTTACAACAAATCCGCCCGCATTGGAATACGCAAACTCTATCGCACCCGTTCAAGCCCAATCTGCTGCCTATGCAACCGTCTACCCATTGACAATGTTCTTGCGAATCTTGACCGCCCAGTTGCTGATACTTATTCTATAAGACATCTTATCATATAAGATAAACATAAAACTTCAACCTCTCCGCCATACACAATACGGTCTGGTTGAAGTTCATTTTTTTTTAACTAAATTCAATTTTTTATGAAATCAAAAAAATTTCTGAACGGTTGCAAAGCCATTCGGTGGACGCGTTTCTCCCGCGCCTCCTATGCGACATTCAACTCGCTGCACAAAGTAATCAATGTTGGCGTTCTAAGCCTGGCTATCATTGCAAGTGTCGATGCCAAGGCGAAAACCCAACACGGAGAAAAGCAAGGCGAGATGTTGCAGAACTACACGCTCGAAGATGTTGAAGTACTGGCGGATAGCTCTACCACGACGCTCAACGAGGAAGGACAGCACATCGCAATCATCTCTTCCAAAGACATCCAGTCTGCCCCCGAACGAACCGTCAACGATCTACTGAAACAGATGCCTAACATAGACGTCAGACAACGTGGCGGCTTCGGCATACAAACAGATATATCTATCCGCGGCGCGTCAGCCGACCAAACAACCTTACTACTCAATGGAGTGAACATCTCCTCTCCCCAAACGGGTCATCTATCTGCCGATTTTCCTGTTTCATCTGAGGCTATTTCTAAAATTGAATTGACAGAAGGAGGTACTGGAGCCTCCGGCACCCTCAACATCTCTGTCGAACCAGACTCCGTCAACCGAATAGACGTACAAGCCATCGCTGGCTTTTTCGGCTTGACAGAAGGAAACGTGCTGATAAATTTAAACACTAAACAAACCTCACACAAGGTCAATGCCTCCGCCTCTCGCAGTGATGGAGCCGTTGACAATGGAGACTTCAAACAAGCGCGCTTCTATTACTTAGGTCGTGTCGAAAACAAAAATATTCTCTGCGAATGGCAAGGAGGATATAGCCGCCAATCTTTTGGGGCCAACACTTTCTACTCAGCTGCATACCCAGATCAATGGGAAGGGACAAGTCGTATTCTCACATCGGCTCGTGTAGAAACTAAAACACCCGTGAAGTTCAACGGACTCTTCAGCTGGGTGCGCAGTTACGACCATTTCCAATTAGTACGCGACACCTCTTTCGGTGAAAATTTCCACCGCACTGACGTGTTCAACGTCAAACCAGAAGTTAGTCACCGTTGGATCGGAGGAAAAACGAGTTTCAAAGTTGATTACAAATACGAAAACATCTACTCATCGAATTTAGGAGTGCCGATGGAGAACGACTCCGTCAAGATACTCGCACACGATGGGAAATACTATAAACGCCACAAAGACAGACATATACTCGCAGCCACGTTGCAACATAATCTGCTCTTCAGAAAATGGAACCTCAACTTTGGAGTCAGCGGAGTAAAAAACTTTGACGACGAGGACAAAATGAGATTTCTGCCTTTCATAAACACAAAAATTGAGATTAATAAAAACTGGATGCTCTTTGCCTCGTGGAACAACGCCCTTCGCGTGCCAACATTCACAGAGTTGTTCTATAAGAGCCCTACCAACGAGGGAAACACTAATCTGAAATCGGAACTGACCAGCACAGCCAGCCTTAGCGCGCAATACAAGCAAGATGGGTTGCTCACAAACGTAACCACCTTCTTTACTCGAGGAGAAAAGATGATTGACTGGGTGCTGCAACACGACACCGACAAAGTCTACAAATCGGCCAACTACGACCTCAACAACATGGGGGCTGAGATTGACGGAACACTGATTTTCAACGAATTGTGCAACTGCATTCCAATGCGCCTCTCATTGGGTTATCACTTTATCCACCAAGAAAGAAAAGACGACACACCCGTCTTTAAATCCTACTACGCGCTGGAATATCTAAAACACAAGTTCACTGCACGTTTTACAGTCGAAATCATCAAAAATTTGGAGGCTCAGCTAAGTTATCGTTTTCAAGTGCGCAACGGAGGCTACATTGTCTACGAAGACCACAAAAGCACGAATACAGTGAAAGAATACGACCCCTATGGCGTGATGGACTTCAAAATCTCATACTCAATCAGAAAGTTCAGCGTTTTTGGAGAGTTAAACAATGTGCTAAACACAAAATACTACGACTTTGGCAATGTCGAGCAACCTGGCATCGTCGGGAAATTAGGCGTTAAATACCGATTTTTACAATAGTTGCTTTAATTGATTTTAACAAACAATCACAAGGCTATTTCAGTCTTGTGATTGTTTGTTTTCATAACTTTGCAACATAAAATTTCTACGACAAGTAGAATGATATTAGAGTTACAACAACATTTAAAATCAATTATATCAAGCAACGTGTATTATGGATTTTCTCAAATCTATTTCCAAATTTTTTAGCAAGCACATGGCAATCATCGTCATTGCTATGGCTCTCTTGGCTCTTTTCCAGCCCAATGCAGTCAGTTTCCTCAAAACAAGCTATGTTAACACACTTTTAGGTATTGTAATGTTTGGCATGGGACTGACGCTCAAACCTAAGGATTTTCAGATAGTTTTCAGCCACCCTAAGGATGTTATAATTGGCACTATCGCCCAATTCACCATTATGCCTTTATTAGCGTTTCTACTCACAAAATTCCTTCATCTTTCACCTGAATTGGCTATAGGTGTAATCCTCGTAGGGACATGCCCCGGCGGCACCTCCTCTAATGTCATTACCTACCTATCCAAAGGCGACGTGGCGCTGTCTGTCGGAATAACCTCTGTCTCTACCATTCTTGCCCCTATTATGACACCTCTGTTGACCTATCTCTATGCTGGACATACAGTTGACGTTAACATTTTCTCTATGTTTTTCTCAATCATACAAGTCGTTATTCTACCTATCTTTTTAGGCTTCGTGATTAATCATTTCTTTTCAAAGTTCACAGAGCATATTGTCGAGATACTACCACTCATTTCTACTTTGTCTATTGTTGCCATCGTAGGTGCGGTGGTAAGCGCTAATGCGTCAAAACTAATGAGTTGCGGACTGCTCATCATCTGTGTGGTCATCCTCCACAATATTTTTGGCTATCTTTTAGGCTATGGCGCAGGCAAACTGCTTAAAATGGACACTATCAAATGTCGCACCGTCAGTATTGAAGTTGGCATGCAAAACTCAGGTTTAGCCACCTCTTTAGCCACCGTCCATTTCGCTCAATACCCTTTAGCCACCATTCCAGGCGCAGTTTTTAGCGTTTGGCACAATGTTTCCGGCGCAATTCTTGCCAACATTTTCCTCCGTGCCTCAGAGAAAAAAGAAAAGATTTCCATGCAAAAAAACAAATAACACTCACAACGACGGCGGCTATGACAACGACCACGCCTTCAAAAAAAAACAGGTGAAAACCATAGAAATATCCCTATGACAATCGCAACAAACACCAATAGAAAACCCTAAACTTATCCAAAATTCTTCGTGATGTTTTTTCTGACAATTAGACATAAAAAAAAGCCCCACTTTCGTGGAGCTTCAATTTATTTCTTAGAATCATTAAGCCAACTTATTGATATAACGAGCCAACTTTGATTTCAAATTTGATGCTTTATTCTTGTGAATAACGTGCTTCTTTACTAATCTATCTAACATAGAAGAAACCTTTGGCAAAGCCACCTCTGCGTCTGCCTTTACTGTTGTTGCGCGTAAATCACGAACAGCACGACGAGCATTAACAGCGTAATATCTGTTCTCCAATCTTCTCTTCTCAGTTTGTCTGATTCTCTTTATTGATGATTTATGATTTGCCATCTCCTTTGTACTTTTTTCTTAAACTTTTAACTTGTAGCCTCTAGGGGAATCGAACCCCTCTTTAGAGAATGAAAATCTCTTGTCCTAACCGATAGACGAAGAGGCCGCCTACTTACTCTCTATTCAACTCGTCGGTGAAACTTTCGTTTTCACCCCTTGTTTTTCAATCGTGGTGCAAAGATAGCGCAATTTTTCAAACCGACAAACTTTTCACACTATTTTTTTCACTTTATTTATTTTCACTCTGCTCTCTGGACTTCTCTCCTAAATAGCCTCCATGATGGCGCTTCGCATATTCCTCATTTGTAAACCCTATGCGCTTCATCGTACCAACCACCAAGATATCACCAATAACCGTCATGACAGTCGTCGAGGTTGTTGGAGTAAGACCTAACGCACACACCTCTTTCGGATTCCCAGTGTACAGGAAGACATCCGACTCCTTCGCCAGCTGACTTTCCGCGTTTCCACTTATTACGATGAACTTCATCTGAGGATAAAGTCCACGCGTTAAAGAGATGAGTTTTACAATCTCGTTCGTCTTTCCTGAGTTAGAGATGAGCAACATCACGTCGTTAGGTTGTAACATTCCCAAATCACCATGTTGCGCTTCACTTGGGTGGAGGTAAACCGACGGAGTACCCGTAGAACTGAACGTAGTGGAAATGTTCAAGGCTATCTGTCCTGCTTTCCCCATCCCGCTAGTTACCAACTTCCCTTTCTTATGATGAACCTGCTCTACTATGAGGTCTACCGCTGCTTCATAATTATCCGTCACTGGAATATTCAACACAGCCTCAGCCTCGTGTTTCAATATGTTTTTTATATCTTCCTTCATTTTCTTCTCTTTTACTCTACTGTTACACTCTTTGCCAAATTTCGTGGCATGTCAACATCCAACCCTTTATCTACCGCAACATAGTAGGACAACAACTGGAGAGGGACTACAGATAACATCGGCATCATCGTGTTTACCGTTTGAGGAATCTCTATCACTTCGCTCGCCAAATTTCGTACCAGTTCATCACCTTGCGAGACGATGGCCAAAATGCGTCCGTTTCGTGATTTAACTTCCTGCATATTGCTAATAATCTTCTCATACAGTTTATGATGGGTAGCGATGAACACAATCGGCATCGCCTGATCAACCAATGCAATCGGGCCATGCTTCATCTCGGCCGCTGGATACCCTTCTGCATGAATATAGCTTATCTCCTTTAACTTCAACGCTCCTTCCAATGCCACAGGATAGTTAAACCCTCGTCCTAAATATAAGAAATTCGTCGCATAGGTAAACGTATGAGCCAACTGCTCAATCTTTTTAGATTGCTGGTCAAGCACCTGTTTCATCTTGTCTGGGATATTCGCCAATTCGGCTATCAAACCATGATACTCTTCATCTGACAGCGTACCCAACTCATAACCCAACAACAAAGCAAACATCTCCAAAACCAGAACCTGACCCGTGAATGCCTTTGTGCTTGCCACACCAATCTCAGGTCCAACATGGATATAGACTCCCGTGTCCGTCTCCCGGGCAATAGAAGAACCCACCGCGTTCACAATGCCAAACACCATCGCACCTTTCTCCTTCGCCAGTTTTATCGCTGCCAACGTGTCTGCCGTTTCTCCGCTCTGACTGATGGCAATAACAACATCTCCACTGTCAATGACGGGGGCTCCATACCGGAACTCACTCGCATACTCCACAGAAACACGCTTTTGGCAAAGACGCTCTATCAACTGTTTTCCTATCAATCCTGCATGCCAACTTGTTCCACAAGCGACGATAATAATATGTTTGGCATTGATTAACTGATTTTTATGGTCCCGAAACGCCGACAAGACAACTTGATTGTTCTTCGGATTCGTCTTATCAACAATCAACCGTCCACTCATACAGTCTCTCAAACACTGCGGTTGATCATATATCTCCTTCAGCATAAAGTGAGGATACCCCCCCTTACTCAACTTGGAAATATCCATATCCACCTTCTTCACGCGCACATCGCATGAACTATGGTTGAGGTCGATTATCTTTATAGGTTCATTCTCTCTTAGGTCCGCAATCTGACCATCTGCGAGATAAACCACCTTATTGGTATGCTCCACGAATGGAGAAGCATCACTTGCAAAATAATATTCTGAATAATCCTCACCGACGCCTACGACAAGCGGACTTGACTGCCGAGCCACCACGACATGCTTAGAATCTTTTTTTTCAATAACCGCAATGGCATATGCACCTATCGCATCATTCAAGGCATTACACACAGCCGACACAAGGTCTTTGCCATTCTTTTGATAGTAATAATCCACCAACTGGACCAAAACCTCAGTGTCTGTATTACTTGTGAAGATATAGCCTTTTTCAAGCAACTGATCCTTTAATATCTGATAATTCTCTATGATTCCATTATGGACCAATGCAAGTTCCCCTCCCATTGATAGATGAGGGTGCGCATTACACGACGAAGGCTCTCCATGTGTTGCCCACCGCGTGTGAGCGATGCCGACCATACCATCACAGTCTTTGTCGGACGCCAAATCAACCAAAGCGGAAACTTTCCCCTTTGTCTTGTAGACATTGAGCGTACCCTCTCCGTTGATCAAAGCAACTCCTGCACTGTCATAACCACGATACTCCAACTTTTTTAATCCGTCTATCAAAATTGGAAACGCCTGCCTATGACCAATATATCCTACAATTCCACACATGCCTCTATGATATATTTTTCTTTTATTCTTCTTTCTTCAATAACGACTATCGCAAATTTTATTATACGATTGACGCAATCGTAACTGCAAATTTAACTTATTTGAGCTATTAATTCATAATTTTGCCAAAAATAGTTTTTTATGACAGAATACAAGTGCGAAGAGGTGACCCCCTATGTTTCAAGCGAAAGCAAAAAGGAACAGATTACAAAAATGTTTGACCGAATTGCTGGAGCATACGACCCGATGAACCACCTGATGTCGTTAGGACAAGACCGCTCCTGGCGTAAAAAAGCCATTGAAAGAATTGCTGAATTCAACCCCAAAAGAATATTAGACGTGGCTACGGGCACAGGCGATTTTGCTATCGTGGCAGCGGCTATTCTAAAACCAGATTATCTCTTGGGTGTGGATATTTCCGAAGGAATGATGGAAATAGGACGAAAAAAGGTAACCGATTTAATCGAAAAGAAAGAACTCACTTCCACCATTGAATTTAAACATGAGGACGCCACCTGTCTCAGTTTGGAGAGTGAAAGTTTTGACACGGTGACAGTGGCTTTCGGTGTGCGTAACTTTTCAAGTCTGAGCGCAGGTCTCTCCGAAATATGTCGTGTCCTTCGCCCAGGCGGAGTTGCCGCCATTTTGGAGATGACCGAGCCTGAATGTTGGTTTTTCAAGCTGGGTTATAAGATCTATACTAAATTCTGCATTCCCATTATGGCAAAATTCCTGTCAAAAGATCTAAAAGCCTACGATTATCTTCCCAACTCCATCCACGCATTCCCCCAAGGCGAAGAGATGCGTTCGTTGCTCACACGTTGCGGATTCTCAAAGATTGAAATCCGACGATTCACTATGCAGACATGTACATTCTATCTTGCAATTAAATAATTGATTATCAACATTATAACACTTATATCTCAATGAAAATACTAATCACTGGAGCCAACGGATTCATCGGTAGTTTCGTAGTCGAAGAGGCTCTCAACAGAGGGTTTGAAGTATGGGCGGCAATGAGACAAAACAGCAGCAAAGCCAACTTAAAGAGTGTTGAGAACAATTCTCATCTACACTTCATTGAACTTCCTTATTCATCGCAAGATGCTTTATGTCAACTATTTACAAAACATAGAGAAACAACAGGGAAGTGGGATTACATCGTCCACACAATGGGATTGACGAAATGTAAAAAGAAGGAAGACTTCGACATCGTCAATTTCCAATACACGCAGAATATCGTTGATGCGCTAATTCAAAGCGACATGGTGCCTCAACACTTCATCTACATGAGCAGTCTTTCCGCTTTCGGAGATGGAGACAAAATAACGTTGCGAGAAATCAAACTAAACGACACTCCGACTCCTAACACATACTATGGAAAAAGCAAACTTAAATCTGAAAAATTTTTACAATCGCTTGATATTCAAAAGTTCCCATATACGATACTCCGTCCAACAGGTGTGTATGGGCCAAAAGAAAAAGATTATTTCGTAATGTTGCAAACACTCTCTAAACACATCAACCCTGGCATTGGATTCAAACCACAATATATCACCTTCATCTATGTGAAAGATTTGGTGAAGACAATCTTCCTATCTATTGAGAAAAGAGCCATAGGGAAAGCCTATTTCGTCGCTGATGGCGATGTATGGACTTCAGACAACTATGCAGACCTCTGCAAGAGATTGTTAGGTGTTAAAGCCGTGTCTATAAAATTTCCAGAATGGATTGTCAAAGTTGTCTGCTACACGTTCGACACAGTCGGAGGTTGGATGGGCGTCACCCCAACTCTCAACATTGACAAATACAACATCCTCGCCGCCAAAAACTGGAAATGCGAGGTTGAACCGCTTCAGCAAGATTTAGGCTTTACAGCCGACTATAAATTAGAGCGTGGATTGAAAGAATGTATTGAGTGGTACAGAGAAAATGGGTGGCTGAAATAGTCATTCTTCAACTCACTCATCAACGAAAAAAAAATCACAAATAGATTTCCATCTCAATAAGATACCATAACTTATTGATATATATAAAATTATAGGATTCTTTCGGTTGTCCTCTATGATAGATATAGACCTTTCGGTTATTTCCTTGACGTTGAGGTTGGATAGAGTAGAACGCAGCACATTGTTGCGTGATTTTCAACTCCTCCCAATCACGTGGCATCAACAGTTTTTTTTGTGATGAACCATCTTTTTCATACCTACTTGTGATAGGCAACGGAAAGATAGTATGCTCAATCTGTAGTTCACGGCTCAAACAAAATCGCTCCAAAAAATCATAGAAACCCACCTCTAAAGCTTCTATTCGCGCGTTGGTTAGTCTTTGATTCAGTTTCCAAATGCCATCCGCACGCCTAAAAACCATTTTTTCGACAATTCTACGTTCTCCAGAGATATTGCGCATAACGTTCACTTCGCCAACAGTCTCCTTAGACGAAAGTTCAAGCGAATCCGTGCAAACAAGAGCTATCGTGTTCTTCCGTAAAGGATCAACCTGACGGACAAGGGATGAAGAAAAATCTTCCGCAAACATAACGAAAGGGAAAAGCAGAAATACGAAGAGTATCTGCCACACTATCACACCACTATTATATACAGACTTTACCGTCATTAGCAAATATATCCGAAACTCAAAAATATCAAATAACAATTGGAATAGCAAAAACGATTGAAATTTTTTAGAACGATTGCAAGCAATTAGAGTAGATTTTAAAATGACAAAAAAAGAAGAGGCGGAGATCCCACTCCACCTCTTCTTTAATTCATTTTATAACCTAGTATATTATTATTTAGGGTTTTGCGCACCATAGTTAGCCATTGCACCGAAGAGTTTCAAAGCCTCTTTCCATGGGTAGCGATTAGCATACATCGACGCACTTGAGTTGATCGTTCCCTGTTTGTTCAATCCCATTGCAGAACGGAATTGGTTGGCCGCAGAGTTCTCATCATAATTAACTGTTTCCTTGTAACTTACATTTAAGAATCCGTTCAAATAGGCATTATTAATCTTTCCTTTGAATGCAGAAGGGTCGGTAAGTGCCTTGTTGCCTGTCGCCTTGGTCAACACCTCAACATCACCGAAATCACCTACTCCGACATTGGTCATCATTCCGCCACCAGGAATAGAGAGGTCTCCCACCTTGTTCAAGAAGAAAATGTTGTTTTCAACTATATCCTTACGTTTAGCCTCGCGTGCCTTATTGCTATCGATATGTCCACGACACAAGCCCGTGAAGCAAGACAAACCGATGATATTGTTCTGAAGCGTGCAGCTTGTTCCTGGTTGGAAACGGAATCCATACCCCATAGACGACATATCTTTCTTGGTAGACCAGTTGAAGAGCATCGTGCAATTTTTCACCGTGATTTGCGTCATCGTGTTGGCATCACCACCTCTCACCTCAATACTTGCCAAACGGTTGTTGACAAAAATACAATTGTCGACCAACAAAGAACCCATCTTCAAGTTTCCTAAGATTCCGTAGTCAGGCGCATTGATGAACGCACAATTACGAATCTCCACATTTGTATTACTATATGAACCATTTGCATTTCCCATGTAAATCATAGCCAACTCCTGTGTGAAGGCACGCTCGTTAAGAGCTTCTCCTCCGATTCCTTCCACTCCGATTGGGTTCATCATTGGAGACTCAACACCCTCTGGCTTTCCTTCTCCTTTCTTGTTGTAAGAAATACTATTTCCACGATCAAGAATGAGACCATCAATAACAACCTTGCCATTAGGAGCCTGGATGCCACTAATCTGAATGTTTCCCTTCCCCTTCATCTTTCCATTAGCCTCACAGTTAGGACGAATAGTCGTCTTATATTTCAAGACATCACGCTGAGAGAAATCAGAACTATAACCACCCTTAATTGTAACTGGCTGTTTTACAACAATATAACCAACATTAAGTAAACCTGTGTAGTTTCCCTCTGCGACGAGTATGGTAGCATCGCTCGAAGCCACATTAATCGCCTTTTGGATGTTCTTAAATGGAGCCGATTTACTTCCATCATTGCCATTGCTTCCCGTTGCCGCATTCACATAGAGCGTTTCCGCATTCACTAACGAGGCAAAGCCCAGCATTAAAGTTACAGCCGTTGCCGTTAACAAACCTTTCTTCATAAACATTCCGATTAAATTTTAAAAAGAACTCTATCTAAAACAGAATAAAAAGACGGGAGCTCTAACCATCCTTTAATCCCAATTAATTTATCAATAGCATAAAAACCGAACCCTACATTCGGCCTTTCCCTACTCAATATTCTTATTTTTTCAAAGATAGATAAATTTTTGAGAAATATCATTATCAAAAGTAAACAAACCGATTTTTAAGTTATTAAAATCTAAAATTTCAAAGTCAAACAAAGCTGATATTTCTACACAAACAGACTTAATAATGCCTTAAAATGCTTCACTCCCCTCTCTACACCCTCCCTCTCAAACACATTCCAAACATCACCTAAGAAGGCAGCTCCACCGAATCCGAGCGAGAAGATTTCGGGTAGATGCTCCGTACTGACACCGCCTAAGGCAAGGACTTTATCGTCAATGATGCCTTGCGACTGCGCTGTTCTCAAATCATCTTTTGGGAAAGCCGCTCCATATCCTTCTTTGGAGATACTGTCGTATATCGGACTGAGAAAGAGATAATTACAGAACGATTTTTTTCGTCTCACCTCCTCTATAGAATGACACGAACAAGACACATGCCCTTTCCACCCCTGCAGAGGCTCTGGGTTTCTGCTATTCAAATGTACCCCTAAAAGATTATATTCTGATGTCAATTCAAAATGGTCATGTAAGATGATAAATTGGTGATATTCAGTAGGTAGCGTATCTAATAATCGACGGATTTCAGCTTCTGTTGCGTTGGGTTTTCTCAGATGGAGATACCGCAAGCCGTTTTGAAATAACGCCGTCAGATGTTCCGCCTCACGGTCTATAAACTTCGCACTCGTAATCACCACCAATTTTTTCTCACCTGTTCCCTTCATCCTAAACTCCAAATTCTATGCTCTCAGTTCTAAAAAAGATCCATCGCCCAACTCTCCATCGTGCGGAGGTCTATTGTCCACAACTTATTAACCAACGGCGTACCAAAGTCTGCCACCAACTGCAACACCTGATTAGCCTCAACACTACCCACAATGGCTGGCGTAACGCCTAATACCGCTTTTGATGGCACATAATCTTGCGTTTCCTCTTCCGGATAAAGGTCTCTGTAACGACGAGCTTTCTCTCCGACATTAAAGACAGATACCTGTCCGTTCAAGCCCTGGATAGATCCGTAAACGTATGGTTTGCCTAATTGATGGCATACGTCATCGATCAAATAGCGCGTGGCGAAATTATCACAACCATCGACCACCAAATCATATTTGGAGATAATTTGTTCCGCATTCTCTTTTGTCAAGCGAAACGGATACGTTTCTATTTTCACATCACTGTTAAGTGCAGAGAGTCGTTTTTTTGCCTGTTCAGCCTTTGAAAGTCCAACTTCACACTCCGCATACAACACCTGACGATGAAGATTGGTCACACTCACCACATCATCGTCCATCAAACCTAATGTGCCAATTCCGGCTCCCGTCAAATAAGTTGAGATGGGAGAACCTAAGCCTCCCACCCCTATCAACAAAACCTTTGAAGAACGAATCTTTTTTTGCCCTTCCACCCCCAATTCCGGAAGCATCAGTTGTCGTTCATATCTATTTTCGTTCATAAAATTAGTTTTATATCACCAATACACAAAACTATACATCAACCCTCTTAATTGGCTTTCTTCAATCTCACCTCGTCAAAAGAAGCATCCCAATCCTTCCAAACGGGTTCGCGTCCCAACTCTTTAAGACGAGCGATGATTTCCTTCGCTGTACGATCGTCATTAATATGGAACTGTTCCAATGCCTGAGGATATGTGTAATAACCACCTGGTTCAGTCTTACTCTCAGCGCTCATCGTCGTAACACCCAAAGTAGCCATATTATCACGAATGTAGGCAGGTTCACGGGTTGAATAAGAAATATCCACGTCATGGTCGAAAATACGCATTGCGAACGTTACCTGGGCCAACTCTTTGTCGCTCATGATGGCATTGGGCTGAAAGCCACCATTCTCAGCAGGACGCATACGAGGAAAATTGACACTATACTTCGTCTTCCAGTAGTGCTTTTGCAAATAGCGCAGATGGTATGCCATCATCGTAATATCGGTACGCCACTCCTTCTCCAGACCAATCAAGACACCCATTCCGATAGAGTGAACGCCAGCCTGCCCCATACGGTCGAACCCATCGCAACGCCACTCAAACTTCGACTTCATTCCGTGTGGGTGATAGATTTTGTAGTTGGCTTTATGGTAAGTCTCCTGAAAACAAATCACACCGTTCATACCATGTTTCGTCAACTCGGCGTACTCTTCAGCCTTGAGTGGCATTACCTCAATCTTTAAGTTAGAGAAGTATTTTTTGGCAATGTCGAGTGCATTTGCCAAGTAAGGCACACCCGCTTTCGCAGGATTTTCACCCGTTACGATGAGCAGATTCTCGAAAGGAGCGATACGTTTGATAGCCTTGTACTCGTCCTCGCACTGATCCATCGTCAAGATAGTGCGCGCCATTGGGTTGCTAATATGAAAGCCACAATAGACACAGGAGTTGGTGCAAGAGTTGGTGATGTACAACGGAATGAACATTGAAATCGTCTTTCCGAAACGCTCTTCCGTGTATTTGCGGCTCAAACGAGCCATTGTCTCCAAATATGGAGCAGCGGCCGGGGATATCATCGCCATGAAATCCTCCACATCGCAGTGTTCTTTTGACAGGGCGCGACGTACGTCTATATCTGTCTTCGCATTAATCTTCGCCGTCGTCTCGTCCCAATCTATTTTTGCTAATTCGTCTGAAAACATTTTCTTTTATTTTATTGATTCTGAAAGACTTCCGAACGTTTAACAATCCTCGTCGGGAAAATCCTTTCTAATGTCGCGACTCAATTTCATCGCGCAAAAATTAGGGCCGCACATCGTGCAGTATTCTCCGTTGATATGCTTCCCATGATTAAAATACTCCATCGCACGTTCGGGATCCAAAGAGAGGTCAAATTGGTCTTTCCAACGGAATTCAAAACGGGCCTTGCTCAACGCATTGTCGCGAACTTGCGCTCCTGGATGTCCCTTAGCCAAATCCGCCGCATGTGCCGCAATCTTGTAGGTGATCACTCCGACACGCACATCCTCTTTCTCCGGCAAACTAAGATGTTCCTTCGGTGTGACGTAGCAAAGCATCGCCGTACCCAACCAACCGATCTGGGCAGCACCGATAGCCGAGGTTATGTGGTCATAACCTGGAGCAATGTCCGTTACCAAGGGACCTAATGTGTAAAAAGGCGCGTTGTGACATTTTTCAATCTGGCGTTCCATATTCTCCTTGATTTTATGCAATGGCACATGTCCTGGACCTTCTATGAACGCCTGCACGTTCTTATCCCATGCACGAAGCACCAACTCACCCATCGTGTCAAGTTCAGCAAACTGAGCTGCATCGTTGGCATCTGCAGTTGAGCCAGGACGAAGTCCATCACCCAAAGAGACTGCTACGTCATATTGTGCAAGGATGTCACAGATATCATCAAAATGTTCATAGAGGAAACTTTCTTGGTCATGAATCAAGCACCATTTACTCATGATACTTCCGCCACGACTCACGATACCCGTGACACGACTATCTGCCAGATGAACATTCTTACGGCGAATACCAGCATGGATCGTGAAATAATCCACTCCTTGCTCGCACTGCTCGATAAGCGTGTCTTTGAAAATCTCCCAAGTGAGATCTTCCACCTTGCCATTCACCTTTTCAAGAGCCTGATAGATAGGCACTGTGCCAACGGGAACCGGACAGTTACGGATGATCCACTCTCGTGTCTCGTGGATATTAGCACCTGTAGAAAGGTCCATCAAGGTGTCTCCACCCCATTTGCAACTCCAAAGAGATTTTTCCACCTCCTCTTCAATCGTAGATGTCGTGGCAGAGTTACCAATGTTTGTGTTGATTTTCACCAAGAAATTTCTACCTATAATCATCGGTTCAGCCTCTGGGTGATTGATGTTGGCAGGAAGTACAGCACGCCCTGCAGCAATCTCGTCACGCACAAACTCAGGCGTGATATGCGTCTCAATGCCCAAATCCTTGCAGTTCATATTCTCACGAATTGAGACGTACTCCATCTCGGGCGTTACGACTCCAGCCTTCGCATACGCCATTTGCGTGATGTTTTTTCCTTTCTTCGCACGATAAGGAAGGGCGATATGTTCGAAACGAAGATGATCCAAACTTTTGTCGTCACGACGTATTCTTCCATACTCCGAGGTAATCTCGGGCAAACGCTCTACATCTCCCCTTGACACAATCCACTCCTCGCGCAACCGAGGCAGACCTTTCTTCAAATCAATTTCAACATTAGGGTCGCTGAATGATCCACTCGTGTCATAGACCATAATCTTCGGATTGGGAGTGACAACCCTCTTCCCCTCTACAAAATTGGTGCTCGGCACCTGCTCCACCTGTCGCATGCCGACACGGAGGAAAGGAAATTTCTCTCCTTTCAAATAAACTTTCTCAGAACGAGGGTACGTTATGCGCGAATCCATATTTTACTTACCAAATATTATTTATGTGATCTAAATCAGAATAAATTAATTCAAAAAACTTGTCAGGGGAGAAGAAGCCTCTGCAACGAAGTTATTGGCTTGCACAGCCAGACCAGCCTCGTACGCCATACGCCCCGCCTCAACAGCCTGCGCAAACGCCTTCGCCATAGCAACTGGGTCGTTTGACACTGCCACTGCCGTGTTGACTAAACAAGCAGACGCACCCATCTCCATTGCCTCTGCAGCATGACTTGGCGCGCCAATACCTGCATCTACAACGACAGGAACGTTCGCTTGTTCAATGATGATTCTCAGAAAATCCTTCGTCTGCAATCCCTTATTGGTTCCGATTGGTGCACCCAACGGCATAACAGTAGAGGCTCCAGCCTCTTCCAACTGACGACACAATGTCGGGTCTGCCTGACAATAAGGAAGCACCACGAAACCTTGCTTCACCAACTGCTCGGTAGCCTTCAACGTCTCTACCGAGTCTGGCAACAAATAGCGGGGATCTGGGTGAATCTCCAATTTCAACCAGTTGGTTCCGAACGCCTCGCGAGCCATCTGAGCGGCGAAAACGGCTTCCTCTGCATTACGCACACCCGATGTGTTAGGCAAAAGCTGAATTTTATCGTTCAACACATGTTTAAGCATATCGTCTTCAGAATCCTCCAACTCCACACGCTTCATAGCAATCGTAACCATCTCTGAGCCAGACGCCTGTATTGCCTCTGCCATCAACTTGTTTGAATTAAACTTTCCCGTTCCAAGAAAGAGCCGAGAATTAAACTCTCTACCTGCAATTATTAATTTTTGCATATCTTCTATCTATTTTGTTCTAAGATGCCATAATTGCAACCTTAGATAACACTATTATTCTTTATTTCTATACTAAATTTCTGAATTTCAGCACTTGGTTGATCCGCACGCAAAACAGCGCCCGACACGGCAATGCCCGAAACACCTGTCTGCATCACCGTCGGAATGTCCGCTATCGTGATACCGCCAATCGCCACAATCGGGATTTGTAGGTAATCTTCCTTCATTCGAGCAACAATTCGACGATAGCCCTCTTCCCCTAAAATAGGCGATAGTTTTTTCTTCGTCTGCGTAAATCGGAATGGGCCACAACCGATATAATCAACGCCTTGAGCAACCAACCGCTTCACATCCTCGTATGTGTTGGCTGTTCCTCCAATGATAAAAGAGTCGCCCAAAACCTTACGAGCTTCATCCACAGGCATATCTTTTTCCCCCAAGTGGACACCATCCGCACCAATCTCTTTCACCAATGCTACATTATCGTCAATGATGAAAACCGCTTTATGCTCCGCGCAAATCTTTTTAGCCAGCAAAGCGTTCTCTCTCAGCTCGTCAACCGATGCATCTTTCATACGCAACTGCACCCACTTGCAACCGCCCTCCAGAACCAAACGAATGGAGTCTATGTAAGAATATTTCTCCGTGAAATGCGAGATAAACTGAAGCGACACCTTCTCTAACTTTTCTTTCTTTGTCATGATTAACCTCCGCAAGCAGCTTTTATCATCACGATTTTATCCCCGTCGGACAGCATTTTCTCTGTCCATTTTGCGCGAGGCACTACCACGTTGTTAACCCCCACTGCAATTCCTTTTTCAGGAAACTGCATTTCCTCGGCAAGGACACTCAAACTCGTAGCCTGAGTCTCCACCTCTTTTGAGTTCACTAATACCTTCATAATTTCAGACATTCTTTCGTTCCTCCAAACCTCATTTGTCAACGAGAAATTCGGATGTATTTTCAAGGTATTCAAAAGAAGAAACGCTTGCTTTCACGATCACTCGCAAAAGAGACACGGTGCAAACCTAAAGGTAATGAAATGTAGGGGAAAACTCTTAAAAAGAGTGAATCAACAAAACTTCGCATCTAAATTCCTACGGCAGCATTACCTGCATCAGGTCGGAGGGTATAATCTCAGCACCACGGCACCCCTTTTGAATACATCGGCAAATATAGAAAATCATTTTGTGAAAACAAAAAGCATAAGTCAGAGAGAATGATATAATTTCATTTTCATCCTTCCACAACTGCTATTCCGAATTTCTGTCATTTGTGGCAAAAATTCGGAATAGCAACTCGATCCAATCCGTCATTGGGTTTAATGTATTAAGCAAATCAACGATTCCTTTGTAAACTTGTTAAACAAAACCTGCTTTCTCCCTTTCACCATTTTTTTGTACCTTTGCGTTTATCTTAAGATATTTTTCCTTTTTATGGCAGAAGAGTTAGACTTTAACATAGAAAATTCACAAGTTGGCAATTACGACGATGACAGCATCCGACACCTGGAAGGACTCGAACATGTGCGTCTTCGTCCGGGTATGTACATCGGTAAATTGGGCGATGGGTCTCATGCCGACGATGGCATCTACGTTTTGTTGAAAGAGGTGTTAGACAACAGCATTGACGAGTTCCGCATGAAAGCGGGAAAACAAATAGACATCACTTTGCAAGATGGCGCGATCACCGTCCGCGACTATGGACGAGGTATTCCACAAGGTAAGATGATCGATGCCGTCTCAATGATGAACACGGGTGGCAAATACGACAGCAAGGTGTTCAAAAAATCTGTCGGACTGAACGGCGTAGGTACGAAAGCTGTCAACGCACTCTCGTCTGAATTCCGTGTGCAGAGTTTCCGAGATGGGAAGACGAGAATCGCAGAGTTTTCGCGAGGCGAACTTATCAAAGACTCCGGAATCATAGATACAGATCAACCGAATGGTACGCTTGTCTTCTTTCGTCCGGATGACGACCCCAAGTACAAACTCTTCGTCAACTACAAATACAAGGAGGAGTTCATCGAAACCATGTTGCGTAATTACGCATACCTCAACACTGGTCTCACGCTCTTCTTCAACGGAAAGAAAATTTATTCCAAAAATGGTCTGCTTGACCTGCTCACCGAGTCCGTTATTCTTGAGCCTCTCTACCCTATCATCCACTTGAAAGGCGACGATATAGAGATAGCCTTCACGCACTGCCAACAATACGGAGAGACTTATTTCTCATTCGTCAACGGTCAGCACACCACCCAAGGAGGAACGCACCAATCAGCCTACCGTGAGGCACTTGGCAAGACAATCAAGGAGTTTTACAATAAAAACATGGACTTAGCGGATATCCGCCAGGGTATCGTTGCCGCCATCGCCATCAATGTCGAAGAACCTGTCTTTGAGAGTCAAACGAAGACGAAATTAGGATCTAAGGACGTCGACCAAGCAGGCACGCTCTCTGTCAACAAATTCGTCAACGACTTTGTCAAGACAGAATTAGACAACTATCTGCACAAGAACCCCATTACCGTAGAAACATTGCTACAAAAAATCTTGGAAGCAGAAAAAGAGCGTAAAGCCATCGCCGGCGTTACGAAAGCGGCCCGTGAGCGTGCCAAAAAAGTGAATCTCTGCAACAAGAAACTTCGAGACTGCCGCATCCACTATAACGACGTAAAAGGCGATAAGCAAGAAAAATCGTCTATTTTCATCACCGAGGGATTATCGGCGAGCGGATCCATCACAAAATGTCGCGATGTGTCCTATCAAGCGGTCTTCAGCCTGCGAGGAAAGACCCCCAACAGTTGGGGTTCCTCTCGTGAAATCGTCTACAAGAACGAGGAATACAACCTTCTCCAAGCTGCCCTCAACATTGAAGAAGGCATGGAAGGGCTACGCTATAACAAGGTGATCATCGCAACCGATGCCGACGACGACGGAATGCACATCCGACTGCTGCTGCTCACCTTCTTCCTACAATTCTTCCCCGACCTCGTTCGTCAAGGACATGTCTACATACTGCAAACACCTCTATTCCGTGTGCGCGACAAAAAGCAGACTTTCTACTGCTACAACGACGAAGAACGAATCAATGCTTTGAAAACCATCGGAGCAAAAGCAGAGATAACCCGATTCAAAGGATTAGGAGAAATCAGCGACCACGAGTTCAAATATTTCATCGGCGAGGATATCCGCCTTGACCAAGTAGTTTTGCGCAAGGGAGATGCCTTCAACGACTTGTTAGAGTTCTATCGTGGCAAAAACACACCTCAACGACGAGACTTCATCATCGACAACCTCGTCATTGAAGAAGATGTACCGAAAGACTAATAAACAACCCTTCATCAATAAATATGAAAGCCCTAAACGAATTGACTATCGGCATCGCCAACGACCATGCCGGAGTAGAAGTAAAAAACTTCATCATTGACAACTTGTCTGAAAAGGTTAAAAAAATCGTCAATTTTGGAACCGACACCACCGACAGTTGCGATTACCCAGACTTTGCACACCCTCTCGCCACTGCGGTTGAGAACGGAGAATGCGACTTCGGAATCGCCATCTGCGGAACTGGAAACGGCATCTGTATCACCTGCAATAAACACCAGGGGATACGAGCAGCCCTTTCTTGGGAAGTCGAAATAGCCAAATTAGGACGGCAACATAACAACGCCAACATCGTAGGCATTCCAGCACGTTTCATCTCAAAAGAGAAAGCATTAGAAATCGTTGAGGCTTTCCTTTCTACAGACTTTGAAGGAGGCAGACACCAACGCAGGATAGAAAAAATTCCTGTCAAATAATAGGTCATATCAAATAGTTACATAAATTTGCGAGAAGGGGGTGATTCATTCCCGCATATTTTTCGTACTACTTACGCAGATTCCTTTCGGAACGCATTTTAAAAGAAATAACCTTAGTATATAAGTAATAGGTAATCTATGAAACACATTAAACAAATTTTTCTATCCGTGGCTCTGACTGCATCGACAGCGATGGGACTCAATGCCCAAAGTCCTGCGTTCACGAACGACCAGTACAAAAAAGCCGTATGGATAACGACTCGTTTCTACGGGGCTCAACGCTCGGGAGATGGTCCGAACTGGCTCATCGCCGACTATGAACCAACCGACGTGGCAAACGATTGTAACGGGAACCTCTCCGCATTCATAAAAGGCAAATCATACGTCAAAGATGCAGATGGCTCGTATGACTTGACAGGAGGTTGGTATGATTGTGGTGATTTCGCCACATTCGGTCAAACTTTCTTCTACTCCGCCTATATGCTCGTGTTGGCATACACAGAGTTTCCCGCAGGGTATGACGACCTCTACTCCGCCGACTACCATGGCTACATAGAATCCGGCAATTACACCTACGAAGGAGGCAAGGGAGTTCCCAATGGGATACCAGACATCTTAGACGAGGCCAAATATGCAACAGACTTCATCTTGAAGGCTGTTCGCGACGAAAACACCTTCTACTATCAAAAAGGAGATGGAGACGCAGACCACAAAGTTTGGTGTACTTCTCCGACCAAGTCAACCCTGAGCGTCTCTAACGGAGGAGAGTCCGACGGAAGCCGCTATGTTGGCAAAGCAACTGGAAACGTCACTTCTATGGCATCGCTGGCTGGTGCTGCTTTAGCCGCCATGTCTAAAGCCTACGCGAAATTTGACCCTGCCTATGCTGCACAATGTTTGGAGAAAGCAAAAGTTTGTTACAACTTCGTGACCAAAACATCAAAAGGGAACAGTGGTGCATGCGCTTTCTACGGAAACAAGCCTAAATACATTACCGACGAGACAATTTTCTATGCGGAGATGTACCGTGCCACGGGAGAAAAACAATACCTGACCGCTGCGGAAAACGCCGCCTCTTCATGGATGACGCAAGAGTCTGGATACAACCACAATTTCAGTCTCTGCTACAACAACACAGAAGACCTCGGTTGCTACTTAATGGCTTCATTGGGAGACGCCACTTCCTATAGCGAATATGGTAAAACTGCATTACAGTTCTTCGTCGACCTCTACAAGCCATCGTCTGGCTATTTTATGAACAAAAAGAATGACAGTTGGGGTGTGCTGAGATTTCCTGCCAACCAGGCATTCGTAGTTGCTTTGTATAGTAAGCTCATGGGCGAAACAACCATCAACCCTTACGCATTGAAAACTATCGACTACATCTTGGGTGATAATGGTCAGAAGTTCTCGTACATCGTCGGTTTCGGCAGCAAACACCCACTCTACCCCCATCATCGTAACTTCTATCGTTCAGATAACAACAACGAGGGGAATCTGCCAACTATCACCTACGACTACAAATACGTGCAACTCGGCTACTTAGTAGGAGGTTCACTCAACGACGGTGCTTACGAGGATGTTGAGAAATCATACACCTATTCTGAAGGTGGTATTGACTACAATGCAGGTCTTGTGGGTGCATTGGGTTATATCAATTCAATGCTCAACCCTGTTGACGTAAACAAATTCGGACATCCAACTCCTAAGTTTGATGGCGAGATTTCAATCTGTGGCGTTCAATCCGTGGTGTTAGACCCTCAAGTGTCAGCTTCAGGACAAAGAAAGTTCAACTGGTATAAAGATGGCACATTGGTAAGTTCTTCAACCACTGCTACCACCTACACAGCAACATCAGCTGGCGAATATACTTGCGAAATTGACTCCGCAGGAGAATGGAAAACGTCAGCCTCTGTCACTGTCAGTGCGAAACTACCAGAAGTTGAATGGGAAGAAGAAATTCAACTATGCTCTCCTTCTACAGCCACTTTAGACCTCACATTCGACAATGTCCCTGTAACCTACCAATGGTACGAGGATGAGAAAACGATCAAGAACGCAACTTCTGCGACCTATTTCGTAACCAGCGCAGGCAACTTCAAATGCGAAGTGAGTGCAACTAACTGTGGAACTACGATCTACGAAGTTGAAGTAACATCCTTACTACCTTCCGTGGCCGACGCAGAATCCGACAGAGACGGCAACGTCACAATGACCATTTCTGGAGACGGAGAATACGAGTGGTACACCCAAGCAGAAGGAGGAACAGCCATTCACACTGGCGCAACCTACACAACGAAAATCACACAAGACACCTACTTCTATGTGAAAGATGCAGGCGAAATGAATATCACCGTTGGACCTACAGCCTCGAATTTCACTGGCACAGGTGTCAACTGGGGTAATATCGGAGCAGCCTTCACCGCCACAAAGGCATGTCAGATAACGTCTATCGCCGTCTACTGCCTTGGAAGCCCATACAACACAGGCTCGCAAACGGTTACCGCAGAGTTGGCAGGTAGCGCAACAGGTTCATTCACCTCAGATGCTTTCACTGTCAGCGGAGGCGACCAATTCTACACGGTGAATTTCAGCACCCCTATTGAAATTCCTTCCGCAGGAAACTACACATTGACTATCAAAGCCAGCGGATTCGCTAATCCATACTACCAAAGTATAACTGACTACGCATCGTTCGCTAATCAAGGCAATCCGTTGACATTCACAGGTTCAACCAACTCAAACGGTGGGTTCCCTGGACTGGCTAATTGGCAAGTGATGACGGGTTCCGGCTGCGACAGAGCTGTTGTTAAAGCAATCAAGGGTAACGGAACGGACGTCAACGAGGCAACCGCAGACGCAACCATTTCAGTGTCTCCAATTCCATGCCACGATGTTCTCTACATCAATATCGCAAGCGAAAACACCATTCAATATGAAATCGTCAATATGATAGGCACAACTATCAAGACAGACAAAGCAAGCAGCGATGAGTTGAGAAACGGAATCAACGTGGCAAACCTTTCCTCAGGCATCTACTTGATACGCATTAATGACAGCGAGCGTACGATAGTAGAAAGATTTGTGAAAAAATAAAGAAAAATATTGTACATTTGCTTATGAAAAACGAGGGGTTAAAGCCCTTCGTTTTTAGGAAAGAAAGACTATAACTTTACAAATAACAAAGATGGTTAATTTCAAAGAATTAGGTTTGGTAAACACCAGAGAGATGTTTGCTAAAGCAATTAAAGGTGGATATGCAATCCCTGCATTCAACTTTAACAACATGGAGCAACTCCAAGCTATCATCATGGCAGCTTCTGAGACTAAGTCTCCAGTTATCCTCCAAGTTTCTAAAGGTGCGCGTAACTACGCAAACCAAACACTCCTCCGCTACATGGCTGAAGGTGCTGTAGAATACGCAAAGGAACTCGGTTGGGAGAAACCACAAATCGTCCTTCACTTGGATCACGGAGATTCTTTTGAGTTGTGCAAATCATGCGTAGACATGGGATTCTCTTCTGTTATGATTGATGGTTCTTCTCTTCCTTACGACGAGAACGTAGCATTGACCAAGAAAGTTGTTGAGTACGCTCACAAATACGATGTAACAGTAGAAGGTGAATTAGGTGTTTTGGCAGGTGTTGAGGATGAGGTTCAAGCAGAAGAGTCTCACTACACTAAGCCAGAAGAGGTAATCGACTTCACTTCTAAGACTGGGGTTGATTCATTAGCCATCTCTATCGGAACTTCTCACGGTGCATACAAGTTCAAACCTGAACAATGCACACGCGACCCTAAGACAGGCAAACTCGTTCCACCTCCATTGGCATTTGATGTTTTGGCTGCTATCGAAGAGCAATTGCCTGGTTTCCCTATCGTTCTTCATGGTTCTTCTTCTGTTCCACAAGACGAAGTTGACACTATCAACAAGTTCGGTGGCAAGTTGCCAGACGCAGTAGGTATTCCTGAGGATCAACTTCGCCAAGCTTCTAAGTCTGCAGTTTGCAAAATCAACATTGACTCAGACTCTCGTTTGGCTATGACAGCTGCTATCCGTCAGGTATTCGCTGAGAAGCCAGGTGAGTTCGACCCTCGTAAGTACTTAGGTCCAGCTCGCGACAACATGAAGAAACTCTACATCCACAAGATCAAAGAGGTTCTCGGTAGCGACGGTAAAGCTTAATTTTAAGATTTTACACATTCTTCACATTATAGAAGAGGCTCGGAGCATTGCTTCGAGCCTCTTTTTTTCTCTCTTTTTATTGAGAAAGACTTCAACGCATCACTCTACTTATAAACTAATTTTTCAGATAGTTGAAAGTCTCCTCGTTTATCTTATACCTACGTTTGTCAATTTTCAAAAGCGACCCTAAGTACATTTTGAAAACCTGAGAATAATCAGTCTCTTGAGTATCAAAATTCTCCATCGTTGAGGCTCTACTATAACGCCTCCAACATTCCGTCTCATAATTATAAAGGAACGCCTCTCTCAACGACGGACACCTTCTGAACGCCCTTTCTATATTTTCTGAAGAAGGGCCAACCCCATCACTTTTTACAACTTCTATCAAGAAAATAGGATTTTCACTATTTAATTTCTTACTTCCCTTCGGATAATAGGTGTCTTTGAAGAAAACGACATCAGGTGCAATCTCGTCCTTATTAAAATTCAACGCTACACCTCATCTTCTTTAACAATCAGAAACGCAGACACCTCGTCCCAATCAAAGTTCTTCATTCGTTTCTTTGCGTTGTAATAAGCATATCTATCCCTAAAACCACTTGAAACTGATGCTGCCTCTATCGTCTCCCTCGGGTGTTCTTTTAAATACATCTCTAAGTGACGAAGTCGGAAAGCATTAATCAAACGATAAAATCCAATCTTTGCAATATAGGTGCAGGCAAGTGTCTTGTTGACATCCGTCAAACCATCAATAATATCAGACCGTTTCAAGTTCTCGTTAAGATACTGCTTACTAACCTGCTCTAAAACAGCCATTTTCACAGACGTCATCTCTGGTGTCAACGGAATCTGTTTACTCTCAATCTCTTCCTCCTGAACGAGATTTCTAATGACATCACCATCCGTGCCTTCCCTCATCTCGCCCTCAGCAGATTCGCAACCACAGCCATCCCCATCCTTCTTCGCAGGTTTATAACGCGCAGGCAAAACGAATCCTAAAAAGATAACGCACCACACCACCTGAAACAAGTCGTAGATGGCCAATACCATTCGACTATTACACAAAAAGACCAAAACAGACAGCGCAACTCCCACATAAAGAGAATAAAGAATCTTCTCTGCAAACTTATACGGGTAGTCCTCCTCATTTGAGAAGTTCTGCTCATGATAATTTTGTATACGTTTCCTTATCCATCGTACCTCAACAGCCAACTTCGTACACATGATCAGCCACACCACGCATGCTCCGACCTTGAACTCAAACGCATGACTATGAATGTCCGAACCCGACAAAATATAAAGGAAAACGAACCCTATTACTGAGAAACCAATATAAACGATAGTCTGACTCCACACAGGACTATTTTTGAACGACACCAACATAAAATGGCGATAGACCTGCATTGAGCAACTCATTGGCGTCGCCAACAAGATAAACATCAATACGAAATCAAAGTAGTTGTTGTCGTATGGATCTAAAAAATAAGGGAGGTGAAAAAGAGGCAGCAAGAAAAAGGCTATCGTATAGTATCGAGCAGGATAAAAATAGTTCTTATCCTGGTCAAAAGGGGGACAATAATGCACAGACCGTATACCCGCACAAACAACACCTGCTATGATATGCGCAAAACAAGCCAGAGCATAAAAAACGTATATATCTTTCAAAATCAAGTCTTTCATCACTTCAAAAATGCGAAATACACAAAATTTACGTCACATTCACATCACAACACCTCATATCCACACAAAACACATCTTCAATAAATAGATTTGCAGAGATTAAGAAGATGTTGTGATATGTATAATTCAGTTTTATCCGCAAAGATAAAACGTTTTTTGAAATGCGAAACAACGACAAAAACACGAACAAATAAATTTAAGATATTAGAGCAAAAGCGAGTCAGTTTATCAATATCACATTGTCTCAGTCCCCCACGCAAATAGAAAACATTTTGGCATTTAGGGAAAACTCCGAGATATACGACAACAACCAATGGGCAAGAATAAGAAGATTGGGGCATGTATTGAATTTTTGGAAATGCTGTTTAGTGGATATGCGTCTGCGGTTCTTAAGAGAACTATCGCAGACGCTTTTTTGTCCCGCAATATTTCTCTTCTATAATGACATCACATCTTCCGTTTGTCCATTATTTAACATAAATTTGTATTTTGAGTAAACTGAAAAACGACTTCCATACGCATTGCGAAGCCTTTTCGTTAATTAAAGTAATATTTCTAGAAAATGACAGAAAAATATTGGGAAGAGGACATTGAGACGAAAAGCCGTGCAGACCTCGAGAATTTACAGTTAGAAAGATTGAAATGGTCTATAGCACAAGCGGCAAACTCTCCTTATTACAAGAAAGTATTCGCAGAAAAAGGTCTATCAGCAGACACGATCCAAACGTTAGACGACCTTCGCAAGTTTCCTTTCACCACGAAAGAGGATCTTCGCAATAACTATCCATTTGGTTTGGCTGCTATTCCAATGGAGAAGATCGTCCGCCTTCATTCATCCAGCGGAACAACCGGCAATCCTACCGTTGTTCTCCACTCTCAGAAAGACCTTGACAATTGGGCCAACCAAGTGGCGCGTTGTATGTATATGGTAGGCGTTCGTGATACCGATGTTTTCCAAAACACGTCAGGCTACGGAATGTTTACCGGCGGACTCGGCTACCAGTACGGAGCAGAAAAATTAGGTTGTCTGACGGTTCCAGCCGCCGCAGGAAACAGCAAGCGACAAATCAAGTTCATCCGCGATTTCGGAACGACCGTCCTCCATACCATACCAAGCTACGCCACTCGTTTGGCAGAAGTGTTTGCAGAAGAGGGACTCGACCCACGCAAAGACACGAAACTCCGTATCATGTGTGTCGGCGCAGAACCTCACTCTGAAGAGCAACGGAAACGTATCGAAGAGTTACTCGGTTTGAAGGCTTACAACTGCTTCGGAATGTCAGAGATGAACGGACCAGGCGTTGCCTTCGAATGTCAGGAGCAAAATGGACTACACATTTGGGAGGATATGGTGATAGTTGAGATCATCAACCCAGAAACTCTTGAGCCAGTTAAAGACGGCGAAGTGGGAGAAATGGTGTTGACAACCCTTACACGAGAAGCCATGCCACTCATCCGCTACCGCACACGCGACCTGACCAACTTCTTGGACGGAGAATGTCCTTGCGGAAGGACTCACCGACGCATTGCTCGCTTAAAAGGAAGAAGCGACGATATGATCATCGTAAAAGGCGTGAACATCTTCCCTATTCAAATAGAACGAATCTTAATGAATTTCAAAGAGTTGGGAATGAACTACCTTATCACCATCGACACCATCGGCAACAACGATGAAATGATGGTCGAAGTTGAATTAGGCGAACTTCACACAGACGACTATTCTAAACTTCAATCGCTCAGTAAAGAGATTACCCGACAGTTGAAAGATGAATTGTTACTCACCCCTAAAGTGAAGTTGGTAGAGAAAGGAACGCTTCCTCAATCAGAGGGTAAAGCCGTGAGAGTGAAAGATTTACGCAAGAACCACTAAATCAGGAAAGACATGACCATTGACCAGATTTCAATATTTTTGGAGAATAAGTTCGGCAGACTGAACGAGATTCTCGCTTTCCTCGCCAAAGAGGATATTCGTGTTATCGCAGCCAGTGTCGCCGACACATCAGACTATGGCATTCTACGCCTTATCACCAGCAACCAGATCAAAGCGCTACAGGTGTTGAAAGCCAACGGCGTAAGCGCCAACCTCAACACTGTCTTGGCCATCTCGGTCAACTCAGCGATTGGCGAGATGTCTAAAACCTTGGAGTATTTCACCAAAGCGGGTATTAACATTGAGTATATGTATTGCTTCTCATTCAACCAAAAAGCCGTGTTGATTTTGCGTACTAACAACATCGATGCCGCACACGAAGTGATCCGCAGATACAACCTCAACAATCTTTCAGAATCAGATTTAAACAATTTCTAACAATACACCATTTATGTTTGGCATAGCAGACCCTGGGATTTGGATCGTATACCTACTTTCCATATTATGTGTGATTGGCTCCGTCATCTTCGGAGTTAAATATTGGAACAAAGAAGACGAAAACGACAAATTACAATAACTGATATGGAAGATTTCACAATGTATTTGGTTGTGATGGTGTATTTTCTGTCCATCGCATTCCTCGGCTACTTAGGTTGGAAAAAAACCAATGATTCTAAAGATTTTTTGATTGGTGGTGGTGAGATGAACCCTATCGTCATGGCGTTGTCATACGGTGCGACTTTCATCTCCGCCTCTGCTATTGTCGGATTTGGAGGCGTCGCGGCCACCTTCGGAATGGGCATCCAATGGCTTATGTTCTTGAACATGTTCATGGGCGTCGTCATTGCCTTCATCGTCTTCGGACGCCCCACTCGACGCATTGGCGCAAAATTGAAAGTCGCCTCTTTCGCACAATTCTTAGGCGCATATTACCAGTCGAAGAAGATACGGATTCTTGTGGCTGCGGTCATTTTCATTTGTATGCCACTCTACGCCGCCGCCGTCCTTCGTGGTGGTGTGTTCTGCATGCAAGAGGTGTTCGGCATTGACTTCCATTTGGCTCTGCTCATCTTCACCATCATCGTGGCAAGCTATGTCATTGCGGGCGGCATGAAAGGTGTGATGTACACGGATGCTTTGCAAGCCGTGATTATGTTCGTCTGCATGGCGTTCCTCGTGGTTGGGGTCTACAAGGCGTTAGGGATGGGCTTTGTCGAAGCCAACGAGGCGTTAGGGGCAATGGCAGACAAAGTGCCAGAGAAACTTGCCGCAGTCGGACATAGAGGGTGGACAGCCATGCCGGAATTCGGATCACAGCAGTGGTACACTTTGGTCACCTCACTCATCATGGGAGTAGGAATCGGATGTTTAGCACAACCCCAGTTAGTCGTGCGGTTTATGACCGTTGACAGTACGAAAAAGCTAAATCAAGGCGTTGTCATAGGATGTTGCTTTTTGATTGTCACCGTTGGTGTTGTCTATCATGTAGGAGCCTTGTCAAACCTCTATTTCTGGAAGAATGACGGAGCAATCGCCGTTCAGATGGTCGAAGCCTCGGACAAGATCATCCCGTATTTCATCGGACGAGTGATGCCCAACTGGTTCATGACAATCTTCATGCTTTGCATTTTGTCGGCGAGCATGTCAACACTCAGTGCGCAATTTCACACGATGGCAGCCTCAGCCGGCTCGGACATTTACGGAACAGTGGTGAAAAAAGAGTCAAGCAGACGAAAAATGACCTTTGTAATCAGAATCGCCGTGTTGATCTCAATTCTCATCAGTTTCATCATTTGTTATGTGTTGGGAGAAGCGAGCGACTCACCTATCATTGCCATTTCGACCTCATTATTTATGGGTATCTGCGCATCGGCATTCCTGCCAGCCTATTTCTGCGCCTTGTATTGGAAGAAAGTGACTCCGCAAGGAGCCTACGCCAGCATGTGGGTGGGAATCATCGCAACACTTATTGCCCTTTTGTTCGTGCATGCCAAAGAAGCCAGCATGCTCGGAATCTGCAGAGCGATGCTCGGCACCGACACACTCTTTAGCGACAGCATGGTGAAATTCGTAGACCCAATCATGTTCGCCTTCCCACTCTCGTGCATCACGATAGTGGTGGTTAGTTTGGCAACACAGAAAAAGGAAGCATAACAAACTAAACAAGAAATAAAAGAAAGGATAGAGCGAAACCTCTATCCTTTTATTTTTTCCCATGGTCATTAATGAGCAAAAAGTTCCACCTGAACTACGTCTTCTTTTTTATTGCTGTCCTCTAAATATTTTCCACTGAGGTATCTCTATGGGCAAAACACCAACAAATAGAAGGGCGACTTTTTCAATACACGATGAATTCCTCCATACCATTCTGGTTCATATTTCCATAAAGGTAATTATTGAACAACGTAACATGTGATCCTACCGTGTTAACATACAATTCGTAATATAGTTCGCGAAGACTCATCTTCGGATTCCTTTTCATACAATCCTGGAAATTCATTGTAAACATATTAGTTAACAAAGTCTCCATTGTTTTATCATACTTCACTCCCGATGAAGTTTCATTTGCCCGGGCGGCCGTGAAAGCAAGCATTCCCGGATAGCCCTCAACTGCATTAAAAACTCCTCCAGAATAGCAAGCTTCAACCATGCAAAGCAACTTCCTATAACACTTCTTTTCATACATAGCCTGGAAAACCTCGCTTGCCATATCTCGTGTGAAACCACTTCCTTGCTTTGATTCCTCCCCCCACTGCAACTGGCACACATTGTTACTTCTACTTCCATGCCCACTCCAAAAGAAAAAGATATTGTCATCTTCATCTGCCTCTATCACTTTAGTCAATCGTTCACTTCGTTCTCCACACAGTATGGACTTTATATCTGTTGGATCAAGTTCCGAGACTTTATAATCAACCTGAACATTGACATGAACATTTTCACCTCCAGACTCCAGATAGATGGTTCCAGGAAGCTTGTTTGATGAATTATATGCAATATCATCTTCTGTTATCAAAATAATATGTTCGTCATCATACCCATTCTTTTTCAAATATTGATAAATCCAAAACACATCAGCTTGAAACCGATAATACTCCCACGCTCCAGAAGGTGCCGCCACAAGGAGCGCCCATTTTTGATCCAATTTAGGATAAGTCAACGTATCCAGGTAATCCTCCCCAATCTCCTGCGCATTCTTCATTTTCATTTGCCATACCGTCATATACGAGGAGGATCGACTGTACGACTCATCATAATAGTCCACAATGATATGTCTTCCCTGAAACACCTCGAAATGATAATAGGTGCTTGACAACACATTGGTATACACATTAGAATTGAAATCCAAACCTCCAGACGCACCTCGCAGGTTAGGGTTCTTCCCTGATGCCATCATTGACACAAAATCTCGCATACCATCTGTCGTCGGGGTATAGTTATATTCATCCCGTCCATCAACCAACTTTTTTATCGCTTCATTTAAAGAGGAAATATTTCTTTTTTGTTGGAGAAAAGACGCATAGCCCACCATCATAGCAGCATCGTAAAAGTGCGCCTCCCCTTCTATGGGAAGCTCATCATACATCACCTCATACCTCACGTCAAAACCACTACTAGGATCCGCTCCTATTGCTATTCCTTCAATTCCATCCCTCCTATTCTCACTCAGACTGTCGAGCAGTTCCCTCGAATAGGCAATGTCAGAATATAAACGCTCTGGAATATCATCACTGTCTAACTGCGACATTGTCTCCTCTATAATTCGTATATCAGAAACCTTATCGGGTACACAAATCAGGAACTCCGCCCCCGACTCTGCGGCTTTTCTTGCACTTTCCGCCACCCCACCACTCTCATACTCATAGACTCCCGATGATTCCAAGCCGAAATCTACATGTTTTTGCGAATACCACTCCGTAAACGTATCTCCATATTTTGATTTTTCGTTAACAAGGAGTGCCACCTTTTTTGCTCCATAAAAATAGGATAAAAAAAGTAACAATTCACACTGCTTGATATCCACTGTCGTCAATGCCCATACACACTTTGGCGATAGTGAACCGGCATATTTTCTAATAAGTTCCTGTGTAGTCGCAATAGTAAAAAAAGGCTTTTGAACCGAATTCTTACTGAATTTCTCCGCCATTGAAAGCGCATTATCGGAGTTCACCCCCCCAATGACAGCAACAACATCACTCCTTTGAGAAAGCACGTCTGACAACTCACTTATATCCTCCGTATCCTCATCATACCACTCGTATTCCAACTTTATTCCAATCTCCTGACCATAAAACGCTTCCTCTAAATCCTCAGCACATTGATTTAAGGTTCGCTTCCAATGTTTTTCCTGACCATTGCTCATCGGAAGAACTACCGCTACCTTCTTCGTTATCCACGTCGTCGCAGACACAGACTCCGTCGGGTCATCATAATCCTCACACGACAACAAAAGAAAAAAAATAGGTACGAAAAGAAAAAATTTAATGGCTATTCTCATATTCCTCTTCTTTTTCCATAGCTATTGACTCTATCCCATCAATAACATCATTGGCATTTAGATCCGACTTCCAATAGGTGTAACCACTACGCATATCAAACGTGGCACTCTTTGTCAATGTCCCTTCTGCCGCCCATTCCTTTAAATAGCTAACCAAGACCACATCCACGCTTTTTATAATATTTCCAATCAACATCTCACAATAATCACTTTGATCAACGTCAATTCCAACAGTCACACACGCCACCGGGTATTCCCGGAGATACCGATAGACACCAGCAACAGACCCCCCAACGACAGGAAAAACGAAATTACAAATTTTCGTCCATTCATACATCAAAACATAAACAGAATCCTCCATGTAATAACCATCAAACGAATCTGACAAACTCATTTCTCCATAAATAAACGAATCTGAGTTATTGTAATCAAAATATCCGTTCCTGAAACCATCCACATAACAATCCGTAACAGTGTCTGTAGAACAACCTTTAATCACAACTGGAGTGAACCCGTACTGTCCTATCATTGCTCCTACAATATACGAAACCCCATACATGCAAAATTTGAACGTGGAAACACCATCTATGTCAACCTCATCACTCTCAAACAAAAGTATGTTCTTCTTCTTTGTTTCTAAGGGAGAATCTTCAAACTCTCCGACTACTAAATCCTTATACGAAGACCCAGCCAACACAAGCAACTGTTGATTATTAGATAAAGTGTCATTTTTCCACGCCTTTACTATCTTTTCTGCTGCTTCCCTTGAGGAAGGGTTATAATAGTTCACCTTCACATTTGACGGCTTTTCTTTTATATACTTCAGCAGGCCCTTATATATCATGTCATTGTAGCTATCATCCCCCAAAGCATCATGTTCGAAAACAACAACAACCTCTTTGGTTTCTGAGACCACACCCGCTTCTTCTTCAGAAGTATCCTTGCACGACGCCAAAGAGAACAATCCTAAAAGAAATGTCAATATCTCAACTAAACATCGTACCTTTCTCGCCATATTCCGCACAAATTAATACCATAACACAAATATAGAGTAAAACGATATAAAGTAGAACGCCACACACCCTAATTCTATATTCATTTCATTTTAAGGTGCTTATCCTCTGATATAATCTACGAAATCATAATCGAAATCATTTTTCTCATCTGCGGTCATCTTCTCCGTCGCAATAGTTTTCCACTCCGCAGAATCCAACTCTGGGAATGTTGTATCTCCTTCTACTACCGTATGCACACGGGTCATACAAACTTTGTCGGTTAGCGGCAAAAAGGACCTATACACTTTCCCTCCTCCAATAACATAGACCTCCTCTTCATCAACAATACTATCTTGAAAAGCCTCTATTGTGGGAAATACTTCTACATTATCAAAATCTTCCTTCTTCATAGTCGAGGACAAAACAACATTACGACGGTTGGGCAATGCTTTTCCTATTGAAAGAAACGTATTTCGACCCATAACGACCGTATGCCCCGTTGTCAACGCTTTAAATCGCTTCATATCACCATTCAAATGCCACAACAACTGATTATCCTTGCCAATCACGCCATTATCCGAGACTGCCACTATTATCGTATATCTCATCTTCCTTCTTTTTTTTCTAACAAAAGAGGACGCACCCTCGAGTACGTCCTCTTCTATATATTCCTTTTTTAATAAAAATTCACAGACTAAATTTTCTCACTCTCTTCTGGGTGATTTGCGTAGTAAACGCGAAGAGGTGTAGAAAGAACCTTGATGAAGCCCTTCGCATCGTCCGAAGTCCATCCTTTATTAATCTCTCCATACTCGCCAAACTTAGACTTAACCAAGTCGTCAGGAGAATCAACGCCTACCGTTGAGAATGAAAGCGGACGAAGCTCTAATGAAACTTCACCGTTCACGTTGCGCTGTGAGCTTTCAAGCATTGCCTCAATATCACGCATAACAGGCTCTAAATACTGAGACTCGTGCAAGAACATTCCATACCAGTTAGCAACCTGATCTTTCCAATACTGCTGCCACTTAGAAAGAGTGAACTTCTCCAAGAACTTATGCGCGCCAATAATCAACATTGGAGCAGCGGCCTCAAAGCCAACGCGACCCTTGATACCAATGATCGTGTCACCAACGTGCATATCACGTCCGATTCCGTATGCCGCACCAATCTTCTCAATGGCTTGAATACACTCTATTTTGTCTGCGTATTCTTTACCGTTAACAGAGCAAACCTCACCATTCTTGAATCCAATCTTAAGGATTTCGCTACCGTTCTTGGTTACTTGCTTCAAATAGGCAGACTCTGGCAAACCTTGTTTTGAATCCAAAATCTCACCACCGCAGATAGACGTTCCCCAAATACCTACATTGTAAGAATACTTCAACTTAGCGAAATCCGCAGAAAATCCATGCTCATTTAAATAGTCGATCTCATATTGACGAGTAAGCGTCATATCGCGAGTCAACGTGATGATCTCAACGCCAGGAGCCATCACCAGGAAAGTCATATCAAAACGCACTTGGTCGTTTCCCGCCCCCGTTGATCCATGGGCGATAGCGTCTGCACCAATTTCCTTAGCATAGCGAGCGATAGCCATACCCTGGAAAATTCGCTCTGATGATACAGAAATAGGATACGTTCCGTTACGAAGCACATTTCCGTAGACCATGTACTTCAAGCTCTTCTCGTAGTACTCCTTAGTTACATCAAGCGTCACATATTTCACCGCCCCCAATTTGTAGGCGTTTTCCTCATTTGTCTTCAATTGCTCCTCGCTGAACCCACCTGTGTTAGCGCACGCTGCATAGACATCATAACCTTTCTCTTTCGCAAGATACATCACAGTGAACGAAGTGTCCAAACCTCCACTGAATGCGACAACCACTTTTTTATTAGCCATCTTTGTTATTGTTATAATTAATTCGTTATTTCTTATCTATTTTTTCTAAGTCCAAGCCTCTTTTGACGATATCCAGCACCTTCGTGTCTTTTGACATCTCACGCTCAGCCATCTCAACACAAAGCGGGTCATGCGGATCGAAAAGCATACCCGTGCAAATACAATAACGTCTACCTGTACGTTGCAACACATCGTAGTTAATGCATCCTTTGCATCCCTTCCAGAACGACTCGTCTTCTGTCAAGTCGGCAAAAGTGACGGGCAAATAACCCAACCGAGTATTCAATTTCATCACCGCAGCACCAGAAGTCAAACTGAAAATCTTCGCCTCCGGCCATCTCATTCGCGCCAATGTGAACGTAACATGCTTAATACGTCGTGCCAACCCACGACCTCTATATTTTTCAGGAACAATCAAACCCGATGTGGTAACATATTTTTTATTTTCCCACGTCTCTATATAACTGAATCCCGCGAAATCATCGCCACATAAAGCAATAACAGCTTTTCCCTCTCTCATTTTCTGCTTCACGTATTCTGGGTCTCTCTTTGCGATACCAGTACCGCGAACCTTGGCAGCCGACGCTATCGTCTCTAAGATAGTGTCTACATATGGAATATGTCGCTCATCTGCAACATATATCTCAATCTCTTGATCCATAGTTATTTATGACAAATTAGCACGAACAAATAAGTGTTTATAATTTTATTTCACATTTCCACATCAAACAAAGAAGGAATGATTCTCCTTAACGCAGATTTCACCTCGTTCTGCGTCACATCCTCTTTTTTAACCGCAATGATTGTGTCATCTCCTGCCACCGTACCAAGGATAAAATTCCTTCCGTTCTCGTCCAACTCAGACGCCAGACTACTGGCATATCCAGGGCGAGTGTGAATGACAATGATGTTCCCAGAGAAATCCACTTTCGTAGCGATACGCTTTATATTATCCTCCATCTGCTGCTTCATCATCAACTGAGTGTAACTCGTTGGCTGCTGCAAATTTCTCACCTCTTGTGATGGAGGCTCATCTAAATTGATGATCGGACGATACTCCATTCCATATCCTACAGGGAAACGATAGGTATACTCGCCATCGGCGCCTACCGTCTTCACCACCTTCATCCGCTTCAAATAACGAGACAAGGTTGCCTGCGTGATGTTGACACCCCGGTCCGCCATCATCTTCGTCAACTGCTCCTGACTACTTGCCGACGACGTCTCTAATATTTCACGCAATATCGCTAATCTTTCCTTTCTACTTTTCACGTCTCTTTCTCTGTTTTAATAGTTATCGGAATAATTATCCATAACAAGCGCAAATCTATGTATATTTTTTCAAATAGACGCACTACTCAAAAAAATTTATCATAATCAAACCTATTATTTCCTCTTTAGATGTCTTGTTGAAATTTTATTCCGCTTTTATGCACGCTACGGTACGGGATCGTAACCACTTCCACCCCACGGATGACAACGCATAATTCTCTTGAAAGCCAACCACCCCCCTCTTAGCACTCCGTATTTCCGAATAGCAACCATAGCGTACTCGGAACAAGTCGGCGTATAGCGGCAACTCGGCGGCAAAATAGGTGATATGCACATTTTGTAAAACTTGATGGGGAGCAAGAAAATCTCCACCATCATCTTGCAGAACCATGTCCAAACAACTCTCAACATCTCAGAACTCAACAGATTTCGTCCTCCTCCTCTTTTGTTTTAACGGAAGAAAGAAACTTAAATTCTCTTCGTTCTACTTTTTTTTTCACTTTATCAAGCACTAACACCATCTTCTTCTCTAAGAAAGGCGTCGACTCTAATTTATCGCCCACAAAGTGAATAGCAAGATACAGATGCAAGCCCTGCGTCTTTAGATATTCTCTCAAAACATGCTTGTTTAAACGATAGACCTCTCGAATCTGTCGTCTTCCACGATTCCGGTCCACCGCATGTTTAAACCTTTTTTTGGGAACATTTACCAAGACACGCAAGAACTCCCTTTCCTTCTCCCTCGCCAAACAAACAACAATTTTATAGGGAAAACAAAACAGATACTCGCCTTCTCGGTACACCTTCTCTATCTCTGTTTCCCCACATAAACGTTCCTTTTTCGGGAAAGTATTTTTATACGCTTGCATTTTGTCTCAGTAAATACTTTGTCTTGCTTCCTAAATTATACCAAAATGGAGAGTAAACCAATAAGCACCATGATTCACTCTCCATCCTTATATCTCTCGTCGTCTTACTTCTTCTTAGCCTGATTCTTCAAGAACAAATCAAGTGCGGCCGGCATAGACGGAGCCTCAGGTGTTGGCGCCTGCACATCAACTCTCAGACCCGCCTCTTGTGCCACCTTCATTGTTGTAGACCCCATGCACCCGATACTTATGTCGCCCTGTTCAAAATCAGGGAAATTCTTGAACAGAGAACTGATTCCCGTCGGACTGAAGAAAACGAACATATCGTAGTTGAAATCTGGTTCCTGCGTAAAATCCGTACACACTGTCTTATACATCACCGCCTTAGTATAGTCGGCATTGGCATGCTCCATCATTGTGATTATGTCTGCCTTGCCATCTACCGACGCCACAGAATTCACGTCATGAACGTCAGACACCGCCACGAGGAACTTCTCGTCCAAGTGCTTGTTTACGCTGACCATCAGATCTTCAATCTTTCCCGTTGTACTGAAAAAGACCTTTCTCTTTCTATATTGAATATAAGTCTGCAAATAGTTGGCCACCAACTGCGAAACACAGAAATACTTCATCGTCTCCGGAATGGTGACGCGCAGTTCCTTGCAAAGTCTGAAAAAATGGTCGACAGCCGTTCTCGCTGTAAAAACCACCGCAGTATAGTCCAATATATTGACTTTCTGCTGACGAAACTCCTTTGCTAAAACCGGCTCAACCCTTATAAATGGCTTAAAATCAATCTTCACTCCATACTTTTCCTCTAAATCAAAATATGGAGATTTCTCCGCTGTAGGTCTTGGCTGTGATACCAAAATCCGTTTTATCTTCACCATTATAACTGCTTATATTTTAATATTTTAAACAAAATTTAAAAGCATTGCTACAAGTGCTGCCGTAGGCATAATTTCGAGCGTGCAAAGATACAAAATAATATAAAAAACAGACCCAATTCCAGAGAAAAAAAGCGTCAACAGTTTCAACAGATAGACCAAAACCGCAAGACCGCAAGCAACATAGCCCACCATCATCATCGTTTCTTTTATCGGGGAATAGGCGACAAACAAATCAACAACCAGTAAAATTATGGATAGCCCAAATAAAACCAGCATCAACCCGGACTTCACCGTGTCATACGTATCACGATCAAAGAAGACGTAGGTCAACACTCTCATCGTCATCAATTTGAACAGCACATAAAGAGTGATCCCCACCAAGGCAATAGAAAAAGCAACGAAATAAGGGGCAGACAAATGTCCGCTTATGCTCAATTTTGCGAAATTACAAAACACAGCTATAGGAATCACAGATACGGAATAAACGATAGTACGCATTTGCGAAACCTCCGTCGCATTGCCTTTACGATATGAGTTTGAAGTGTTTCCCAAAAAGAAAGTCTTCAAATCTCGCAACATCATTTTTGCGTACCCCCCACACACATTCGCATAAACAAAAAAAAGAATCAACATCAGAGGCGTAAACCACACCTGCTGTTGAAGCGTCTCAGGCAAGAGGTCTCCCTCCTTCATCGGCAACAAATTCCTTTGCAGATGCTCCTTATGATGACGAACAGTCTTCAAACTACTGCCCGTCAAACATTCCTCCCCAGTGGTTGCAGGCAAGTAGAGTTCCATATACTCCGCTATGGTCTTAGGGGTCCCCTCTTGAACACACGAAGAATCCAGACGCAAAACCAAACAAGGACTCTGCGTCTGAATTATGCTGTCAGTCTCCAATAATGCAGGAGGTTGTGCCATTTTGTTCCAATTAATACTTCACATTCTCGCTAATCTTTGCAGCCACCTCCTTCATTTCTTCAGAAGAGAAATTCTTCTTAACCGAGAAATTAATGTCACCTTCGTTCGAAATAGGAATCAAATGAATGTGAACGTGAGGCACTTCCAAACCTAACACGGCTACGGCCACACGCTTGCAAGGGACAGCTTTTTCAATGGCAAGTGCCACTTTCTTAGCGAAAATGTTCAAATCCGCCAAAGTCTTGTCATCCAAATGGAAAATATAATCGTCTTCAATCTTCGGAACAACTAACGTATGTCCTTTCTGAACGGGGTTGATGTCCAAGAAAGCGTAGAAACGATCGTCTTCAGCCACTTTGTAACTTGGAATCTCACCATTTATGATTTTTGTGAACAATGTTGCCATATAACTCAAAACTTTTACAAATTGACGTTAGAACGAGATTTCAACAATTTCGAAAGGAATTTTTCCCGCAGGTACAGTTACCTCAACGACGTCCCCCTTCTTATGACCTAACAAAGCCTTTGCAATTGGGGTGTTTACCGAGAGTTTACCCTCCTTCAAGTTGGCTTCATGCTCAGAAACCAGCGTGTAAGTCATCTCTGCGCCATTCTTCGTGTTTTTGATTTTCACCTTATTCAAGATTTGAATTACCTCAGCGTTCAGACGAGAAGTGTCGATAATCTTAGCAAACAATATCTTCTCTTTGAGCAAGGAAATTTTGCTTTCTAACAGACCCTGTGCCTCCTTAGCCGCATCATACTCGGCATTTTCGGACAAATCCCCTTTATCGCGAGCCTCGGCAATTTGCTTGGAAATGTTTGGTCTATCCACAGTTTCCATTTGCTTCAACTCTTCCAACATTTTGTTGTAACCTTCTTCTGTCACATACGAAACAACTGCCATAATTTTTCTTCCTTTATTTTGTTAAATGAAACTTTTTACTTACTGTTTTTCTTCTGTTTATATTTATTACAGAAAAAAATAAAAACAATGAATAGAATCCAAGCCTGCAGACGAGAATTCTATTCATAATCTATCTTTAGATATCAGATTTTTCTATGGCAAAGATAGGTAAAATTAATCCTTGCGCAAAAAATAATCTTTCGTTTTTCTCCTCTATATCATTTCGTCTTTCTTTTTTCCAACTCTATCCGCGCAGCCCTCACCACGTTGTCCGTCTCGTTGAGCACCTCATAAAAAGCCTCGTCTCCTAAAACGTCCCTGACGATATACTCTTTCACTCTTCTAACGATAAGATTCTTGTTATCAGACGTTAACAACTGTTTTGGTTCTATTTTCTTACTCCTGCCGAACTCCATCATTTTCTCCAATAGAGGCTGTTTGTCAAGATGGGCGACAAGCGTGGCCTTATCCATCGCAGACAAAGCTGCTCGGTGTTCGTCTACATAACGGAAAGCATACTCATAAATTGCACCCGAGTTCCACAATCTAACGTAATACGGGCAACGACCCATCGTGTCACGCGCCGCAAAAACATCTGGCATTATGCCTCCACCGCCATATACGACACGTCCGCCAGTAGTATAATATTTGACGGAATCCACTGCTGACTTCACACTGTCAGCACTAAGCAATTCACCACTCTCATAGCGACTGAACACCTCTTTCTCATATTCATCTTTATTAGTGTATGGCTTTTGGATGCACCTTCCAGAAGGTGTATAATAGCGAGCTATCGTCAGACGGACAGCGGAACCATCCCGCAAAGGAATCTGCTGTTGCACCAATCCCTTTCCAAAAGAACGAACCCCCACAACGACACCCCGGTCATTATCTTGAATGGCTCCGGCGAAAATCTCACTTGCAGAAGCCGACCATTCGTCTATCAAGACAGCCAAAGGGACATCTTGAAACTCGCCTGAGCCATCGGCAACCGCATCCTCCCTCTTTTGAGCCTTTCCTTTCGTGTAGACAATCATATCACCGGCATGCAAGAACTCGTTGATCATTGCGATAGCAGATTCTAAATAGCCACCCGAATTCTCCCTTAAATCAACGATATACGATTTTGCGCCCTGCATTTTCAATTTCTCCAATGCCTCGTAGAACTCCTCGTAGGTGGCAGATCCGAACTTGCTGACTTTCACATAACCCGTCTTTTCGTCAAGCATATAACTTGCGTCAACACTGTTGGTAGGTACATCGCCACGCGTAATTGTGTAGTGCAACATCTCATCCGTGCCAAAACGCACAATACCGACCTTTACCTTCGATCCTTTCGGTCCACGAAGTTTCTTCACCACCATATCGGAGTTAATATCCTTACCCACGAAAGCAGTGTCGTTTACTTCCACGATACGATCCCCTGGCATTAGCCCTAAACGCTCAGAGGGACCACCATGCACGACGGCAATCACCATAATCGTGTCTCTCTGAATGTTGAACTGCACTCCGATTCCCGAAAAACTTGCACCTAAGTCATCATTGACCATCTGAAGTTCATCCGCAGGAATATAAACAGAGTGGGGATCTAAATTGGAAAGAATCTCCGGAATGACCTTTTCAGTAAGTTCGTCTCGATTGACCGTATCAACATACTGAATATCAATCAGGTTCATCAACATGTCAATTTTTCCGTCTATGGAGGAACGTTCACAATCATACTTCCCCTCTTGTGCATTATTGGCTAAAATATTTCCAATCAACACACCCACCACCACAGCACAAGAAAATGCAATCGGCAACCAAATTTTCAGATATGATTTTGATTCCTCTTTTTCTATCTCTTCCATATATCTTTTTTCGATTAATAATGAGAAGCAACGTTATGTATATATTTATTTATCCTCGTCTAAGATTTCAACGCAGACACCGGCTCTTTCCAACAGATCAATACCATCCAGAATGCGGTATCGTTCTCCGCACACTACACGCTGGATGCCCGCTTGAATTATCAGTTTGGCACATTCAATGCAAGGGGAAGCCGTAACATAGAGCGTCGCACCATCGCTACTATTAGAAGAACGTGCGACTTTCGTAATCGCATTGGCCTCAGCGTGAAGCACATACGCCTTAGTCTGGCTGTCATCATCTTCGCAAATATTCTCAAACCCTGAAGGCGTTCCATTATAGCCATCAGAGATGATCATTTTGTTTTTAACGAGGATTGCACCCACCTTACGTCGCTCGCAGTACGAATTTTCCGCCCAAATGCGAGCCATTCGCATATAGCGAAGGTCTAAAAGGGATTGTTTTTTAGATTTATCTTGCGTTTCGTCTTTAATATCGCTCATAGCAGACAGACACCTGTAGAAATTAGACAATTTAAGTAACAAATTTACAAAAAGATATGAAAAAAGGCGAACCAAACAGATTCGCCTTTCTTTTACCAAAATTCTCCAAGAATTACTTACGAAGATTCAACGCCTTAACGAGGCTACGGTATCTTTCAAGGTCTTGAGACTTCAAATAGTCAAGCATACGACGACGCTTTCCTACCAATTTCTTCAAAGAACGTTGAGTTGCGTAATCCTTCTTATTTGACTTAAGATGTTCAGTCAAATGGTCAATGCGGTATGAAAACAACGCTACCTGAGACTCAGCAGATCCGGTATCGGTGTTAGACTTTCCGTATTGTCCGAAGATCTCTTGCTTTTTAGCAGAATCTAAATACATAACTTTTATTTTTTATTTTGTTACAATAAAACGTTGGCAAAGATAGGAGGATTTTTTGACACTATGAAATATATTTCGCTTTTTATGACGGAATGTAATTGAGCATAGGAAGAATATGACTACTCGTTTATATGCAGAAGTAAGATTTTGTAAATATCTTATAAGGTATCCGTAGTGGGAATAGGTTGAAAACAGATAACTATGAATAAAGCATCCTGCATAAAATATTATCAACTATACCTGTGGTCAACAAGGTGTCTCCTTCTATTAACGAAAGTTGCTTTAAGGGAGTTCCTTGCTTTATTTCTCTATCTTTAAATAACTGATGCACAAGGCTTTGCAAATCGACAACGAACTTTAATTGACTTTCTATCTCCTCTTTCGTGAAAGGCAAGAGAACTCCATTGTAGAATGGGGTGAAGCAAACTTCTGATTGCGTATCGGACAATTTCGCCACTTTAAGAAACCTTCCTTCATCATCTATCTCAATATATGAATTTATATACTTCACACTTTCAGACAGATAAATCATACTGGCAGCAAATCTTCTCATCTAAGAAACTATTACATAGAACTATTGCACAGTCACTAAAGTATCGGCTTTCAAGCTATCCGACAAGATACTATCCTTTTTGAGACTATCGGCAGCGAGAGAGTCAATTCTGGCAATTGCCTCTGTCTGAGCCTCTTCAGCCATTGCTTTCATCAGCGAATCTTTTTTTCCTGATAGCCTTTCGTATACTTTATTGTAGACACCTTCCCAGACATCTAAATTCTCAGTATACCACACCAAAGCAGAATCGAACTCAGCCTCCGTCACTCCATAACGTTTCAGCAACTCATAATAACAGGTATTGCGATCAAGTCCACTCGGCAGTCCTTTCAACCCTATCGAAGCATTGATTTGATAGTATTCGTACAAAATATTTTCCATCTTCCTCTCATCTATAACAGGTTTTCCATTAGAGGGATGACATCCTACCGACATAGCCAACACAACCAGCACGGCGACAAACAATACAGCATATTCTCTTCTCATTTTTTTTTGTAATTAATGTTATTTATATTTTCTCATTTCTACACCTCCCTTTTTCAATTCTTTTTCATCCTCTTTAAACTCCTCCTTCAAGGTCTTATTTTGGAAAATCAACATCCAGAATATGCTGACGCAAATAGCAGAATCAGCGATGTTGAAAACAGGATCAAAGAATGTGAAATGATTACCGCCTATGAAAGGAATCCACATTGGCAAAGTAGTGTCTATCAATGGGAAATAGAGCATATCCACCACCTTCCCATAAAACCAAGTCGAATAGCCGCCATCCGTTGGGAAAGCCTCCGCGACTATGGGAAATTGACCGGAATAAGCAGGGTAACTTGCACTGAATGTCACGCCATAAAAAACACAGTCTATAATATTGCCTAATGCGCCCGCCACTAAAGCCGCTACGCACAAAACATATCCTAAAGGAAGGTTTTTGCGGAGAATGCGATAAAGATAATAGCCCAACGCCCCCACCGCCAATATTCTAAAAACCGTCAGAATAATCTTGTTGAACAACTCCAAGCCAAACGCCATACCGTTGTTCTCGATGAAGCGAATCTGAAACCAACTAAAAACCTCGACCGACTCTCCCAAAAAGAAATGTGTCTTTACATAGACCTTTACAATCTGATCCACCACTACGATGAGTGCCAACAAGGCAAAAGCAGCGATAGTCTTTTCTCTCCGTGTCATCTTTCGATTTCGTATTTCGTTGGTTACTAAATTATTACAAATATTATTTTTTCCCTTTTTCTTTTGACTCAACACTTAAAGTGGCATGAGGGACAGCCAATAAACGCTCTTTCGGAATGAGCTTCCCCGTCACTCTATCTATTCCGTAAGTCTTATTTTCAATACGAACCAAAGCGGCCTCTAAGTGCTGTATAAACTTCATCTGACGCTGAGCTAAGCGACCAGATTCTTCTTTCGTGGCATTTACCGCACCCTCGTCCAATAGTTTCAAAGTAGGCGACGTATCAGCCACGTCATTACCATCAACACTCGCCATGCTATTCCTAAAAATCTCATAGTCACGCTTTGCCGCAGCCAATTTTTCAAGGATTACCCCCTTGAACATCTCTAACTCCTCGTCAGAATACCGTGTTTTCTCTGCCATAGATTTTAAGTGTATTTTACATTAGTTTTTGCGATGTGCGAATATAGTTAAAAATCTTGTTTCTACAAAAAGGACGACGAGACGCACAACAGAAAAACTGGCATGCATCTCGTCATCATATTTTCTCTTCACCAAACTTTAATGCTTCAAGTTGTCAATCAACTTGGCAACTGCATCTTTGATAGTTGGCTGCTCGGACAAGCATTTTACAAAAGCACTTCCGATGATCGCTCCTCTTGAATATCTGCAGGCAGCGTCGTATGTCTCCTTGTTTGAAACGCCGAAACCTACGAGGGTCGGATTCTTCAACTTCATGTCTGAGATACGCTTGAAATAGGCTTGTTTTTCTTCATTGAAACTCTTCTGCGCACCTGTTGTAGAAGCAGAAGAGACCATATAGACAAAACCCGTGCTGATGTCGTCGATTTGGCGGATACGCTCATCGGTCGTCTCTGGCGTAACTAACAAGATGAATTTGATACCATATCTCTCGGCAATTGGCTTATACTGTGCTTCATACTCTTCCAATGGAATATCTGGAATGATGAAACCATCCACACCCACTTCTGCGGCCTTTTTGCAATACTCCTCAAAGCCGTATTGCATAGCCGTATTGAGGTAACCCATCAAAATCAATGGCATATCCGTAACTTTGCGTATGTCTTTCAACTGCTCGAAAAGAACTTTCTGTGACATTCCATTGTTCAACGCTTTCTGGCTACTGGCCTGGATCACAGGTCCGTCCGCCATCGGGTCGGAAAAAGGCACACCGATTTCAATCATGTTCACACCCGCCGCATCCAGCTCTTTAATAACCTCTACCGTACTATCCAACATCGGATAACCCGCTGTGAAATAGACTGACAATAAATTTCCTTTGTTCTCTGAAAATAGTTTTGCTATTCTATCCATATCTGTTAGTTTTTTATTTCTAATTTAAATTCTGACTTTAACGTACCAACTGAAACATCGTTTTCAATCGGTCTACATCTTTCAGTGCAGGTGAAATCTCAAAACGACTGTTCAAGTCAATTCCCAACATCTTCTGGTGTCTAAAAGATTTCACATCCTCTGCATCCTCTTCAGATAAACCTCCACTGAGCAAGAAAGGTAACTCTCCGTGGTAATGGCTCAAAACCTTCCAATCGAACTTGCAACCCGTGCCTCCGTAGCTTTTCGTTTTCGTATCGAATAGTAAACAATCACAAACCGACTGGTACTCTTCGCACTTATTTAAATCATCCTCAAAGTTTATACCAAAGGCCTTCATAACGAATAATCCTTTGTTTTTCAGACTGTTGCATAATTCTATGGATTCGTCTCCATGGAGTTGGACACCATCCAAATGAAACAGGTTTACGATTCTGAGAATCTGCTCTTCGGTATAATTGACGAAAACACCGATTTTCTTTGTTTTTCCAAAACTGAAATTCAACACCTCGCTCATCTCTTCCGGCACATAGCGAGGAGACTTCGGATAAAAGATCAGACCCAAAAAATCGGGGTCCAAAGCCAGGACTTCTCGAATATTCTGCTCGTCGCGCATGCCACACACTTTTATCAATGTCTTCATGTTTTTACTGTTTTGAGGCTTACTGATTTTGAAGATGTTTCACCTGCTCAATAAACCGTTTCAGCGACAATGGAGGGTTCTCCGTTTTCATAAAATTCTCACCCATCAAGAAGCCCCGAAAGCCCTCCTTCCTAAGCATGGCAACGGTATCTGGCATAGAAATTCCACTTTCCGAGATTTTGAGGAAATCGTCAGGGATTTCATGGCAAAGACGGATGGAAGCCTCTAAGTCAACCTCAAAAGTCTTCAGGTTGCGGTTGTTTATGCCCACCACATCAATATTCTCATCAATATGGTCGGTTTCTCCGTTCTCGTGAAGTTCGAGAAGTGTTTCCATACCTAACTCATGTGTTTTTCTCGCGAGACGCATACACTCATCCGTTGAGAGAACGGAAGCGATAAGCAATACAATATCGGCGCCACACCCTTTCGCCATCGTCAACTGATATTCATCTACGATGAATTCTTTGAAGAGTAGTGGCAAATTGACTTTCGAACGCACCGCCAACATATCCTCATAGCCTCCTGCAAAGAACTTTTTGTCTTGCAAAATAGAAACTCCACTCGCCCCATTCTCCTCGTAACCAGGAATAATCACAGAAGGATCGGCCTCCTCCTTTATATATCCTTTAGAAGGGGATTTTCGCTTGAACTCCGAAATGATTCCCGTATCAGACAACTCCAAACTTTTCCGCATAGAGTTGCATTTTCTTGAGAAAAAGGGCTGTCGTTCCCAATAAGACTCGTTGTACTGCGCCTTCAACGCTTTCAACTCCTCTATTTTGTTGGCTACTATCGTATCTAAATAACTCATAGTCAATGAATTTAATCAGACTAAATCACGAATTGACGGCAATGAATTTCTTCAATGTCTCAAGAGCCTTTCCACTTTCAATGGTCTCGAGAGCCTCTGCCAAACAGTCGTCTATGCTCTTCGACTGATTGATAGTATGGATAGCGAAACCTGCGTTGGCGACAACACAATTCTTCTGAGCTACAGAAGCGGTGTTTGACAAAACACTATCAAAAATCTGCTTGGCATCCTCCGCCGTGTTGCCTCCGTAAATATCGGATTGAGCGATGCGCTTCAGACCCAACTGCTCAGGTGTAATCACTTTCTCGCTGCTGTTGGTAGAAACCTTGAAATCACTGGTCAAGGAGATTTCATCGTAACCATCCAAACTCGTTACAACGCCATAGTTCACATTCAATGTTTGGAACACGTTGGTGTAGAGCCTCAACTGGTTGAGGTCTGCTGTTCCAAGCAACTGATTAGCTGGCCGGCAAGGATTCACCAACGGACCCAGCAAATTGAACACCGTACGAAACTGTAGACTCTTGCGGATGCCAGCCACACTCTTCAATGCCGGAGTGAACAAAGGGGCGTGCATGTATGCCATTCCACACTCTTCAATGGAACGCTTCAACTGACTTTCATCCGTTGTGAACTTCACGCCGTGCAGTTCCATCACATTGCTGGCGCCGCTCACTGATGAAGCTCCATAGTTGCCGTGTTTCGCGACCTTGTAGCCTGCAGCCGCCACAACGACACATGAGCAGGTGGAGATATTGAACGTGTTCTTACCATCACCACCCGTACCAACAATATCGATAGGGTTATAGGCTGAAAAATCTAATGGTTTCTGTGTGTCGATCAACGCCTGGCGAAAACCGACCAGCTCCTCTACAGAGATATCGCGCATACGAAATACAGAGAGCAAAGCGGCCACTTGCGTGTCGGGATAGACTCCCTTCGTTATATTGGACAAGAGTTCGGTCGCCTCGCTACGAGTCAACTCTTCCCTACAGAACAATTTTTCTAATATCTGCTTCATATTGATTCCTTTCGATTAGAGTTTCAAAAAATTACCGACAATGACCTTCCCATCAGGTGTCAGCACCGATTCCGGATGGAACTGAATGCCATGGATGTCTAACGAACGATGGCGTACAGCCATGATCTGCCCTTCTTTGCTGACAGCCGTAATCTCTAAATCCTGAGAGAGATTCTTGTCATCAATCACCCACGAGTGATATCGGCCAACGGGAAACTCCTTGGGCAAGCCATCAAAAATGGGATCCTGTGCAACAATGTCCACCGGCGTCTGCACCCCATGGAACACATGACTCAAGTTCGTCAGTTTTGACCCAAAAGCCTCACCAATTGCCTGATGCCCCAAGCAGACACCCAGCATGCTTTTTTTGCCTGCGTAGGTGCGAATCACATCCAACAACAAACCCGCCTCCGAGGGGATCCCAGGTCCCGGAGAAAGAATGATTTTATCATATTTCTCCAAATCTTCCAAATTGAACTGGTCGTTACGAATCACATCAACCTCCGCACCCAATTCCTCTACTAAATGACGGAGATTGTATGTAAACGAGTCATAATTATCAATAATTACTACTTTCATAAATTTTAATCTTTGTTAAATTGTCTCCGCCACAACGATGGCTTTCTTCAACGCACCTAATTTATTATTCACCTCCTGCAATTCATATTCCTCGTCGCCCTTTGCAACGATGCCGCCTCCTGCCTGGAACCACAATTCGTTATTTCGGCTCACGAACGTACGGATCGTTATGGCTTGATTGAGGGATCCATCGAAACAGATTGTGCCGACACATCCTCCATAGGCTCCACGGTTATGAGGCTCGATTTCGCTAATCAGCTGCATTGCACGCACTTTAGGTGCTCCGCTCAACGTACCGGCAGGGAATGTATCTATAAACGCCTTCACTGGATCTGACTCCGCCTTCATATCACCACTGACACGACTCACCAAGTGGATGACATGACTATAGAACTGCGCCTCTTTGTAGAAGTCCACTTTCACATGACTGCAGTTACGACTTAGGTCGTTTCTTGCCAAATCGACCAACATGACGTGTTCCTCGTTCTCTTTTGGATTAGCCAAAAGAGCCGCCGCCAAGCGTTCGTCTTCAGCCTTGTCGCCTGTTCGTTTCGTCGTTCCCGCAATAGGATCTATGTAAGCGCGGCCATCCTCAATACGGCAATGCGTTTCAGGGGATGAACCCAATATTCTAAATCCGCCGAAATCAAAATAAAACAAGTATGGGGATGGATTAATGCTTCTCAACGCACGATAAAGTTTGAAGTCATCTCCCTTATATTTCTGGATGAAACGGCGAGACAACACGATTTGGAAGACATCGCCACGCAAGCAGTGGGCTATTCCCTTTCTAATATTCGCCTTATGTTCTTCATCGGTCAAAGTGCTATAGGTCTGCCCTATTGTCTGGAACGCATATTCCGTAGGCTGCCCCCCTTTGATTTTCTGCTCCAACCAGTCTAAACGACTCTCTTCGCCCTCTTCCAACAACTCCAAAAGCACCATCTCGTGTTTGAAATCATTGAAAACAACGATATACTTGAACAAGATGTAGCAAACGTCGGGCGCGTCGTTTATCTCTGCCTTGCTATCCTTAACCGGAATACCCTCGAAATAGCGAACGGCATTGAAGGTGGTGTAGCCCCTCAATCCAGCGTAGTGGGCATATTCGCCAGTCACCTCGAACGCTTTCAGAAACTCGTTGATGGCCGCATCCACGCCAAAAGTCTTTGAAATATCGTGATGAGACTCTTTCTTATCAGGAAAGATAGAAACCGACTTTCCGTGGGCCACAGACACACTGGCAATCGGACAAATGGCGACGAATGAACGGTTGTTCTCACTTCCGTGATAGTCGGAACTCTCCATCAAAGAACTCTGAGAGTAGAGGTCTCGCAATTTCAGATAGGTGCTTACAGGCGTATGGAGGTCGCCCAACATTGTCCTGCTATTTACCTTATATTTATACATATTCTGATTCTGTTTATAAGATTAGAAACGGTCTGCGAAATAGGTTGAGAATGTGTTCATATCTTTATCACCACGTCCCGAGACAGTGACAACCACCACATCAGTTGGTTTGAATGTCATTTTCTTCAGCGTGGCCAACGCATGTGAACTTTCAATGGCAGGGATGATTCCTTCCAAACGGGAAAGATTCCAAGCCGCATCCATTGCCTCGTCGTCGTTGATGGAGAAGACCTCTGCACGACCCGTCTTAGCCAGATGGCAGTGAAGTGGACCGATACCAGGGTAGTCTAATCCTGCCGAGATTGAGTAAGGTTCAACAATCTGACCATCTTCCGTCTGCATCACGAGAATCTTGCTTCCATGGAGAACACCCAATCTACCCAAATGAATAGTTGCAGCACTCTCGCCCGACTCTATTCCATGTCCGCCAGCCTCTGCTTCTACGAGTTTCACGTCTTCATCGTCTAAGTAGTGGTAGAAAGTACCCGCCGCGTTGCTACCACCACCTACGCAGGCTATCAAATAGTCGGGATTCTCTCTCCCCTCTTGCTCTTTCAGCTGTTTCTTAATCTCGGCACTGATAACAGACTGAAAACGAGCCACCATATCCGGATACGGATCCGGTCCCACAACAGAGCCAATAATATAGAAAGTATTTGAAGGATTGCAGCACCAATCGCGGATAGCCTCGTTAGTGGCGTCCTTTAACGTTTTGTTACCGGAAGTAACTGGAACGACCTTTGCGCCGAGCATCTTCATTCGTTGCACATTCAAGAACTGACGTTTCACATCGGTCTCTCCCATATAAACCACGCACTCCAAGTTCATCAATGCACAAACCGTTGCCGTAGCCACACCATGTTGCCCTGCGCCCGTCTCTGCCACGATTCGCGTCTTTCCCATACGTTTAGCCAAGAGAATCTGTCCTAAGGCATTGTTCAACTTGTGCGCACCTGTATGGCACAAATCCTCACGTTTGAGGTAGACACGCGCACCCACCTGCTCGGATAGGCGGCTTGCGAAATAGAGTGGCGTTGGACGACCCACATAATCATGGAGCAGCTGATTGAACTGCTCCTGAAAATCAGGTTCTTCCATGATTCTAAGGTAGCTAGCCTTCAAGTCTTTCACACATTTGTAAAGAATCTCAGGGACGTAGGCTCCACCAAACTCACCGTAGTAGCCTCTCTCGTTAACATCATACTTCTTTGCCATAGTATTTATAGTTTATTTTTTTCAAATCATCATAGATAAACCTATCAAAAAAAAGCCCATCGTGAGTACGACGGGCTTTTTTAAATCATTGCTTTAATACAAAAACGAGCGTTACTCACAAATTTGAATTTGCAAGCGCCACCACCAAAAGTTATTTTGCATTATTGCTATCATATTTACTGATATTTTCTTTTTTCCCTTAGAGTCAACATACTAAAAAGTCGACAGTGCAAAAATGATAGATTTTTAGGAAATAGCAAAAAGAAATGCAGATTTTTTACTCATAATTTCAAGCTCAAGTTCAATGATAACACACCAAGACAGTCATTCTTCCACAAATTGGCCAAGCACATACCCTTGGAAACTCAAAATTGTTGTACCTTTCCAATCTAAAAGCATAGATAAAGTATGGATTACAAAGAACTACCCTACGGCATACCGAATTTCACATGGATAAGGCAACAAAACAACTATTGGGCAGACAAAACCATGTATATTCCGAAAATGGAAAGGGCAGGCAATTTTCTCTACCTCATCCGTCCGCGCCGTTTCGGGAAGAGCGTGTTCCTGACCATGCTTCAGGCCTATTATGACATTGAGAAAAAAGACTCCTTCCACGAGATATTCAAGGACACCTGGATTGAGAGCCGGCCGACGAGATACCAGGGGGAATACCAGGTGCTGTATTTCGACTTCTCCCGGGCTGCGGCGGGGCAGCAAGGACTGGAAGAGAACTTCAACACCTATTGCGAGGGGGTGATAAACGGATTCATAGAGAAATACGCGAAATACTACAAACCGCAATTCCTGTCCGAGTTCGCCGACACCAAGGGAGCCGCGGCCAAGCTGAACCTGATAAACAACCGGGCGAACGACCTCGGCATCCAGCTCTACCTCATCATCGACGAATACGACAACTTCACCAACAACGTGCTGAGCGAGGAGGGCGAAGAGGTCTACCACGCGCTCACCCACGCCAAGGGCTTCTACCGCGACTTCTTCAAACTCTTCAAGGGTATGTTCCACCGCATAATGATGATGGGCGTCAGCCCCGTGACCGTCAACGACCTCAACAGCGGCTACAACATCGGCACGAACCTCTCCATGGACCCCGAGTTCAACATGATGCTCGGATTCAGCGAGACGGAGGTGCGCGAGATGATCGAATACTACCGCGGCGCGGGGCTCATCTCGGTGCCCGCCGACCAACTGATGGCGGACATGAAGCCCTGGTACGACAACTACTGCTTCGCAAAAAAAAGTCTGGGAACAGACCCTAAAATGTTCAACAGCGACATGGTGATCTACTATCTCCGCTACTTTATCCGCAACGGAGAAGCCCCCGATGAAATGGTCGACCCCAACACTATGACCGACTATGCGAAGATGAAGAAAATCATCTTCTTGGACAGACTGCAGGGCGACCGCAAGAGCGTGCTGAAGCAGATCATCAACGAGGGGTACGTCTGGGCGGACCTGCGCGAGAGCTTCCCCGCCGAGGACCTGGTCGACCCCGACCTGTTCCCGAGCCTGCTCTACTACTACGGCATGCTGACCATCACGGGAAGGCGAGGCAGAAAGGTGAGACTCGGAATCCCGAACGAGAACGTGCGCAAGCAATACTACGGCTACGTCATGGACGAGTACAACCACGAGGCGAAGATCGACGACATGCGGCTCGCCGACCACTACGACGCCATGGCTCTCGACGGAGACATCAAACCCGCCATTGAGTATATCGCGAAAGGCTACAAGAACTGCACGAGCATCCACTCCGGCATCCAGGCCGAGCGCAACGCCCAGGGGTTCGTCGCCGCCTACCTCAGCCACAGCGGCTACTACTATGTGGTGCAGGAGATGGAACTCAACGGTGGCTACTGCGACCTCGCCATACTCCCGGACAACGTCCGCTTCCCCGAGGTGGCCCACGGCTACCTGATAGAGCTGAAATACATCAAGACGACCGACACCAACGAGACCGGCGACAAGGCGGTGGAGGAGGCGAAGGCGCAGCTGACCCAATACGCGCAAGACCCACGGCTGCCCCAACTGATGAACGGACACCCGTTCCACAAAGTCGCGGTCGTGTACAGGGGCAACAACCTTTGGAAGATAGTGGAGTGGTGAGAGATTTTACCCGACAAGGGCAAAATCTCTGCTGCACAAGCCAAGAAGAAAGCGGAAGAGGAATACGATATTTTCAATAAGACGCAACACATTGACTCCGACTTTGATAAAGAGGTGAAAGGGTTGCTTGGCGATGAATGAACCCACAAGGTTTTCCAATTATAGCGACATCGGACTTTCCCACCTTCGCCATAAAGGTCAAGATAACCGACAATAGCCATTAAGCGACGCGACTATTTTCTGTTGAAAAATCCGCTCTTATTTCTTACTATCACTTGAAATCCTTATTTTTGAAAAAATCTTAAATTGAGAATTATTAAACTTAAATTCTATGCAATATGGATTCTTCGATGACGAACGCAAAGAGTACGTCATCACCAAACCTGACACTCCAAAATCTTGGAGTAACTACTTGGGTGATACCCGCTACGGCGCTATCATCACCAACAACGCCGGCGGTTATTCTTTCTTCCGCTCCTCTGTGCAAGGTTGCTTTCTCCGCCTTAAATTCAACACCGTTCCTTTAGACCAACCTGGCCGCTACATCTACATCCACGACCTCGAATCTAAAGATTTCTGGTCTGGTTCTTGGCAACCCGTCGGGAAACCGCTTGACAAATACAAAAGCGAATGTCGCCACGGTTCCGCATACACAAAGATTTCTTCTGAATATGCAGACATCAAAACAGAAACGCTCTACTTCGTTCCTAAAGGACAAGAATTTGAGGTTTGGAACGTCAAAATAACCAACAACGGCTCTGCTCCGCGCAAACTCCGCGCCTTCACATACGCCGAGTTCGCTTCTAACTGGAACATGAACGACGATAGCAACAACCTTCAATACACGCAATACATCGTCAAGACAGCCTACGAAAACGGTTTCATCGACCACGGCAACAACCTATACATGCCCGAGGAGCCTGAGAATTTCCAAAACAAAGACCAAGCACGCCACTCTTTCATCGGTGTCGTAGGACAGCCTGTCACCGGCTACGACAGCGACCGAGATAAGTTCATCGGTGCTTACCACACCTACGCAAACCCTATCTCCGTTGTCAACGGTCAATGTGGCAACACGGTTACTGAAGGCGACAACGGCTGCGGTACGCTTCAAGTCGACATCAATCTGGCTCCTGGCGAGACAAAAGAGTTCACCGTTGTTCTCGGTATCGGAAAGGCTGCCGTCGAGGGTAAGAAAGCAGCAGAGCTTGTCTCTACGCCCGCAAAAGTTACGGCTGAATACGAAAAAGTAGTTAGCTACTGGCACGGACGTATCGAAGGACTCTCTGCGAAGACTCCAGACGACGCTTTCAACAGCATGATCAACATGTGGAATCCATTCAACAACCTCATCACCTACGCATGGAGTCGCGCCGCCTCTTTGATTTACCGTGGAGAACGCGATGGAATGGGTTACAGAGACACTATCCAGGATATGTTGGGAGTCATCCACAATATTCCTGAAGAAGTGGTTGAAAGACTTGAACTCATGCTCACCGGTCAAAACTCTAACGGTGGTGCTATGCCAGTCGTTAAGCCTTTCGCCCACAACCCTGGACACGAAGCTCCTACTCCAGAAAACGAGTTCCGTTCCGACGACTGTATGTGGCTTTTCAACACCGTACCTACCTACGTTAAAGAATTGGGCGACATTGACTACTACAACAAGGTCCTTCCTTACTCCGACAAGGGAGAAGGCACTGTACTCGACCATCTGCGCCGTGCTATCCAGTTCAATCTCGACCGTTGCGGCAAGCACAACCTCCCTTGTGGTTTGAAAGCAGACTGGAACGACTGCCTCGTACTCGGAGCAAAAGGCGAAACCATCTTCGTGGCAATGCAACTCCGCTATGCACTCACCGTCTACATCGACATCTGCCAACGCCTCAACAAACCAGAAGAGGTGAAATGGGCTCAAGGTCATTTGGAGAAGCTGACGAAAGACATCGACGCAGCCGCTTGGGATGGCGAATGGTACGTCCGCGCTATCAAAGAAGACGGCTACATCTTCGGTACGAAGAACGACCCTAACAACGAGGGTACAATCTGGCTGAACCCTAACTCTTGGGCAATTATCTCAGGACAAGCAACGGGTGAGCGTGCCGAGACAGTCATGAACAGCGTAGAGAAACGCCTCGCCATTGAATATGGTTTGGTTCTCTGCGACCCACCTTACGAGAAGACTGAAGCCAGCGTCATCAAAGCTCCTCTCTTCATCAAAGGTATGAAAGAAAATGCGGCCGTCTTCCAACACACTCAGGGCTGGGGTATCATGGCAGATTGTATTCTCGGACATGGAAAACGCGCCTTCAAGAATTACAAAAACTACCTCCCTGCAGCCTACAACGAACGTGCAGAGGTTCGTCAAATAGAGCCTTACGTCTACGCTCAGACAACATGCTCTACCTACAACATGCGTGCGGGACAAAGTCGCTGCCCTTGGTTGAGTGGTACCGCATCTTGGGCTTACTTCACAGCAGCACAATACATCCTCGGCATCCGCCCAGACTACAACGGATTGCTCATTGATCCTTGTATTCCTGCATGGGAGGGCTTCACCGCCACTCGTCGCTTTAGAGGCAAGACAGTCAACATCAACGTCAAAAATCCAAACAAGGTTGAAAAAGGCATCGTTTCTATCTCTATCAATGGAGAAAAAGTTAACGGCAATGTCGTTCCTTTCGACAAAATGAAGGAGGTCAACGAAGTAGAAGTTATCATGGGATAACCTCATAAAGAGTAATAATTTTTTTCAAAAGCGAAGGAAGAAACAATCCATTGTTCTCTCCTTCGCTTTTTCGTCCCCCAAAAACACCTAATCGTTTAAAAATTGTTAAAAAAAACAACTTTACATATTCCATACACAACACATTTTGCCTATCTTTGTTTGTAGAAGAAAAATATAACTTATGGCTTTATCTTCGTTTTGGACTTTTTGCGCACTCAGCGCTTTCCTTATATGTTGCATATTTGCTGGAGTTCTCATTCCGAAGATTGTCCTCATCGCTTTTCGCAAGAAACTGTTCGATGAACAAGACGGACGAAAAATACACCATAGCACTGTGCCACGCTTAGGCGGAATCGCCTTTGCGCCTGTTATTCTGTTTTGCATTTCGTTCCTACTCTTCGTATCTTTAGTTTACGGGAACACACAGATACTATCTAACGTTGAATGTAATGTCTTACAAATCAGCGCAATAATATGCGCCCTCATCCTGATGTACCTCATCGGTATCGCTGACGATTTGATTGGCGTAAAGTATCGCGCCAAATTCGTGTTTCAAATCGCCTGCGGGTTGCTTTTCATCGCTGCGGGCATCTATCTGTCCGACCTCCAGGGTATGCTCTTCCTCTACGAGATCCCTAAATGGGTGGCCTACCCTCTATCCGTAATCCTGTTCGTCTTCATTGTCAACGCCATCAACCTCATCGACGGCATAGACGGACTTGCCAGCGGTCTCAGCGCCGTTGCGCTCCTTTTCTATGGCATCCTCTTCCTTTACTTTGAAGATTACACCTTCTCACTGATAGCGCTCTCTACCTTAGGCACTGTAGTCCCTTTTTTCTACTACAACGTTTTCGGGAAAGTTGAGAAGCAACAGAAAATTTTCATGGGCGATACGGGTTCGCTCACTATCGGCACTATACTCTGCTTTCTAAGCATCCGTTTAGCCAACACAGGAGCCTGTGGCGAATCTTGTTGCCATCCTTTGGTATTGGCATTCGCTCCTCTCTTAGTACCTTGCATGGATGTTGTACGCGTCTTCTTCCACCGCATCCGCAACGGAAAGAGTCCGTTCCTACCCGATCAGAACCATATCCACCACAAACTCTTGAAATTAGGCATGACACAGCGTGTCGCTATGATTACTATCCTGCTCTCTTCTACCCTCTGCATCGCAGCCTGCGTGGCCATGTCCTACTATTTCAACCCTACCATCGTCCTCATCGTCTGCATAGTTGTCTTCACTCTCATCAACATTTGGCTGACGAAAAAAATTCAGGAACGGAGCGGAAAATTGTAGATTTTCTATTTTTAAGAGTCGCATAGGCGTAGTAAATTCGCATAGGCTATTGAGAGCTTTTTAAGAGTATAAATGACCTATAACGAAATACTGCTATGACAGTCAAAAACTGGCTCGCCCTCGTCGGCTTGACCTTCTCCACTTTTATATTCAACACCTCCGAGTTTATTCCTATCGGACTGCTCACCGACATTGCAAAAGATTTTCAAGTTACGGAAGCGGTTGCAGGTATGATCATCTCCGTCTATGCATGGATTGTGATGCTCTTCTCCCTTCCGCTTATGCTCGTATTCTCCAATTGGGATTTGAAAAGGCTTATAGTCGCCGTGATGGCTGTCTTCGTAACTTTCCAATTTCTATCTTCGGTCTCAACAGGCTATTATATGCTGATGTTCTCCCGTATCGGTGTCGCCTGCTCCCATTCTATCTTCTGGTCCATCGTAGCCCCTCTTGCCTGCCGTATCGTCCCCTCTGAGAAGAAACCAACCGCCCTCAGCATGATCGTCACTGGCTCTGCTATCGCAATGATTCTCGGAATGCCATTAGGACGTGTCATCGGATTACATTTAGGTTGGAGAATGACCTTCCTCAGCATTGGCATCTTCTCCTCGGCCATCCTTCTCTACCTCTCTTTCACATTGCCGCCTGTTCCAAGCCGAGGCAGTTTCTCTGTCAAAAAACTACCCATTCTTCTGAAAAACAGACTTCTCGTCTATTTCTTCCTCCTCACAATGGGTATCGCCACCGCATATTTTGAATGCTATGGTTATATAGAACCATTCCTAATGCAAGTCGTTGGCATGTCCGAACAGAGTATCACCTCCGCACTGATGGTCTTCGGCATAGCAGGTCTATTCGGCAGCTACATCTTCTCAAAGTACTATAACCGCAACCCTCACCGCTTCATCACCATCTGCATCGCATGTATGGCTATCTGTTTGGCACTTCTAACGCCATCCAGCGGACTCCCGATCATCATCTTCGCTATCTGTGCTTTCTGGGGCATTGCGGCGACCGACTTCAACGTAGCCTTTCAATCCGAGATTTTGCGTATCACCCCACCTGAAGGTTCTGCCGTCGCCACATCCATATACTCCGGAATCTTCAATTTCGGCATCGGCACAGGCTCCTTTCTCGGCGGATATGTCTTCACGCACATCTCTCCTACCCTCATCGGCTATGTAGGCAGCGGAATCCTTGTCATCGTCCTCCTCTTCTGGTGGTTCATTGTAACTCCTCGATTTCATCAATCGTTCAAGTAGGGCACTCCAATCAACTTACCTAAAGCAATTTCTCAGCGATAACATCGCTAACACCCTGATAGGCATTTCTCTTGCATACACAAAAAAAGACGCTCTGAACAAAGTCAGAACGTCTTTTCCTTTATCCATAGTCAGCCTCAACTGACCTGCAATATTACAATTTTGGTCCGGCAGCAACCAAAGCCTTACCAGCAGCGTTGCCTTCGTACTTAGCAAAGTTCTTGATGAAACGACTTGCCAAATCCTTAGCCTTAACCTCCCATTGAGAAGCGTCAACGTAAGTATCACGAGGGTCGAGGATTGCAGGGTTCACACCTGGCAATGAAGTTGGAACCTCGAAGTCGAACATAGGGATCTTCTTAGTCTCTGCCTTCAAAATATCTCCACTCAAGATTGCGTCGATGATTCCACGAGTATCAGGAATTGAAATACGCTTTCCAGTTCCGTTCCATCCAGTGTTTACCAAGTAAGCCTTAGCACCAGACTTCTTCATCTTCTTAACCAACTCTTCAGCGTACTTAGTTGGATGCAACTCCAAGAATGCTTGTCCGAAACATGCAGAGAAAGTTGGAGTTGGCTCTGTGATACCACGCTCAGTACCTGCCAACTTAGCAGTAAATCCGCTCAAGAAGTAGTATTGAGTCTGCTCTGGAGTCAAGATTGATACTGGAGGCAATACACCGAATGCATCAGCAGACAAGAAAATAACGTTCTTTGCAGCAGGTGCAGAAGATCCTGGTTGGATGTTGCTGATGTGGTTGATTGGGTAAGACACACGAGTGTTCTCAGTTACGCTCTTATCATTGAAATCGATGAATCCTTTATCGTCAACAGTTACGTTCTCTAACAAGGCGTTACGCTTGATAGCACCGAAGATGTCTGGCTCGTGCTCGCTGCTCAAACCAATAACCTTAGCGTAGCATCCCCCCTCAAGGTTGAATACACCCTCGTCATCCCATCCGTGCTCGTCATCACCGATCAAACGACGTTTAGGGTCTGTTGACAAAGTTGTCTTTCCAGTTCCTGACAAACCGAAGAAGATAGCTGTGTTCTTACCTTCCATATCGCAGTTTGCAGAACAGTGCATTGAAGCGATACCCTTCAATGGCAAGTAGTAGTTCTGCATAGAGAACATACCCTTCTTCATCTCAC
>CAVEVQ010000009.1:0-69012 GCA_963619325.1 Bacteroidaceae bacterium
TACAAGGCTTCGGGCAGGATAATTATGCTCTTTTGAGTTTTAGCGGACAGCAATATTTAAAAATATGAAAAACTTGAAAGATTACTGTGTACGATTAAATCAAGTCGAAACTTCTCTTGATGAACTGGCTGAGCGACTCTCCTTTCAGCAGGTTGTTAGACAACAATGTGAGGTCAACTATTTGTTTTACAGCGTTTTGCCCTTTTGAATATTCCTCGTAGATGGCTGTTCTCTCCTTCTTCTTGGCGTCTAAGTCGGCGTCAATCTGCTTCAACTCGTCTTTTATCGCTTCGGCTAAGTCGGTCTCTTTTTTGTCTCCCTTGAGGTCGTCGCGCTTCTTCTCCAATTCGCTGATTTGAGACTCGATAGGTGCGACCTTGTCTTGTGTAGCCGATTTCTCCTCGCTCAAAATTCTTTGGACTAAAGGGTGCGCTGTATTGACTACCATATTGAATGAATCCGGCATGTCTCCGTAGAAACTCATACCGCCTTGGGTTGCCGCCATCTCTTTCATTCTGCGCATAAACTCGTTCTGCGTGATGTAGGCAGGTTGACCTTTCTCGTCCAAACTCTCAAATGATACAATGAAAGAATTCTTTCCAGAGGTAGGTAGCTGCGTGCTGAAGATGGTCGTCAATGCGTTACGCTCACTGTCGGAAAGCTCGACTTTCTTGGCGTCGTCCTTCTGAATCAACCTGTCAACAACGTCGGAGTCTACGCGTACGAAACGACTCTTGCCTTCCGACTGCTGTTCCAATTTACTGATGAAGTGGACATCTAACTGACCATCCATCAACAATACATCATAACCCTTTTCTTTGGCTGCGTTGATGTAGAGGTGTTGAGCCTCTTCGTTGGTCGCGTAAAGATAGATTAGGTTTTTGTCTTTATCGGTTTGGTTGGCTTCAATGAGTTTCTTGTACTCCTCAAGTGTGAAATATTTCCCTTCCACGTTTTTCAGTAGAACGAATTTCTCCGCTTTCTCCGAGAATTTTTCATCTGTCAAGATTCCGTATTCAATGAAAATCTTCAAATTGTCCCACTTGCTCTCAAAGTCGGCACGTTGCTGGTTGAAGATTTCCTGCAGACGGTCTGCCACTTTCTTGGTGATATGGTTGGAGATCTTCTTCACATTATTGTCGCTCTGGAGATAGCTACGGGAAACATTCAATGGAATGTCTGGGGAATCAATCACACCGTGCAATAGAGTGAGGAACTCAGGAACGATACCCTCTACAGAGTCAGTTACGAATACCTGGTTGCAGTAGAGTTGGATCTTGTTCTTCTGAATTTCAATGTTATTTTTAATGCGGGGAAAGTAGAGAATACCTGTCAAGTTGAAAGGATAGTCTACGTTCAAGTGGATATAGAAAAGAGGATCCTCTGCATAAGGGTACAACTCGTGATAGAAATTCTTGTAGTCTTCGTCTTTCAAGTCAGCAGGCTTCTTTGTCCATGCTGGCGTTGTGTTGTTGACAATGTTATCCTCTTCTGTCTCAACTTGTTTGCCGTCTTTCCACTCTTTCTTCTTGCCGAAGGAGATAGGCACGGCAAGGAACTTGCAGTATTTGTTGAGCAGTTCTGAAATCTTGTTGTCTTCCAAGAACTCTTTGTTCTCATCGTCGATGTAGAGAACGATGTCAGTACCCCTCTCTGCCTTGTCTATGTTTTCAATAGTGTATTCAGGACTTCCATCGCAACTCCATTTTACGGCTTGCGCGCCCTCTTTATATGACTTTGTGACGATCTCCACTTTCTTGGAAACCATAAAAGAGGAGTAGAAACCTAATCCGAAATGGCCGATGATAGCGTTGGCGTCGTTCTTGTATTTCTCCAAAAACTCCTCCGCCCCGGAGAATGCAATTTGATTGATGTATTTGTCAATCTCTTCTTCGGTCATACCGATACCATGGTCGGAGATGGTAAGAGTTCCTGCTTCTTTATCTAATTTCACTCTTACTGTTGTGTCTCCCAACTCTCCTTTGAAATCGCCCACAGAAGAGAGTGTCTTTAGTTTTTGAGTGGCATCAACAGCGTTTGAAACTACTTCACGAAGAAAAATATCGTGGTCGCTATATAGAAATTTTTTGATGACGGGGAAGATGTTGTCTGTCGTTACCCCAATGTTTCCTTTCTGCATATTATCTTTTTTTTATTTGTCGTACTTTAGAGTCCGAAGACTTTCATAGAAACGTGTGTCAAATAATATGCCAAGGGACAATAGAACGATAAAGACTGCCAAACTGTCAGTAAAATGGTTGCCGGTCTGCCAAATGAGCAGTTGTAGTTTTTCATACTCTCGAGGTTTTTTATTATATGGTAAAAAATAAAGACTCCGCAAGCACATTTTAACTTGCGGAGTCTTGTCCCTTACAGAAAGAAAGTCGTACTTTTCTTCAAGTGCGCTTATTTTCTGTTATGCTCTTTGATGAGTGCGTTTTCAATTTCGCTGTTTCTGTAGGCGTTAGGGTTGTAAGAACTTACCAAAGTGCGGTTGTTTGCGATTGTTTGAGGCAATCCTGCGATTTGGTTTCCTGTGATGAAGAATGGCTCGACAGACTCTGCGGTTACAAAAGCAAAGTTGTTTGAACGATTGCTGTCGCCTTGCTCATTGTATGGGTCGGCGATGAGAGCCAAGCAATATTTCCCGTCTGGCATGTTTGCAGGTATCGTGTAGGTATAGGTGTAGGTCGCTTCGCTGCCAGACGTTAAGGCTGTCTCGTTCTTTGTTTCCATTACGAAATAGTGGTTGGCAAAGTGTTTCGCCTTGAACAAAATGTATGCCACGGAGTAATCTCCTGCTTCAATCGTCGTCTTGGAGTCGTTTCTCATGGTGTAGGTGACTGTGCGAGTGCCATCGCCATTGTTGACATCTGACTTAACAGATACAGAAACGTCTGGTCCGGAAGCTGCGGAAGTCGATCTTATCGATGAAGTGGTGGTTTGGTTGCTCGCGGTCCATACTCCGAAAGCAAACTGACTAACAAAAAAGTCGTAGCCGACCCAGATCGAACCGTTGTCTCCCCAGTCTGTTTGACCCCAGGAGTTTCTCAAACGAAATGCCCTTTTGCTATCGTCGTATCCAACCACTGCCATTGCGTGATATGCGTGCTGACCGTTGTATGTGTCGTTGTCGGAGGTGATGACGTTAGAACTGTTCCATGACATGAACCTGTCTCCTAACTTGGCACCTACAACAACGGGACCTTTCTGCAAGTACGCCTTGATATTGTCGACGCTCATGCCGTATGCTTTGCCCGTTGTACTCATTTCTGCGGAGTAGGCTACGATACGATATTGCGCTAATTTGTATGAAGAGCCTTTCCCGGAAACACCGTCGCAAGTCATCTTGCTGTTTGTGAAAGGAACTTGAGACATGGTCGCACATCCGCTTGAAATCAATGTCTGGAAAGCAGGGTCGAAGTTTGAACCATTGCAATTTGTTGATTTCCCTGAGGTTGGCATAAGATGCCAAAGATCGACAGGGCTACATTGTTGAGTGGATAAACTTGGAGACGTCCATCTTCCGCTCATCACGTTCAATGCTGTTTGCAGATTGTAGCCGGTAGCCCAAACAACACATGTTCCGTACGAACCTTGATTCCCTATAGGAGGAAATTTACTTTCCCAATTTACCTTGGTTTCAGTAACCTCGTCAGACAAATCATCTGCTGTCTCTTGGTCGTCAACATCCTCGGCTTCTGGATTATAACCAAATGCGTTTAGTATCTCTGTGATAATCTCCGTAACAGTGTTTATTGTTTCATCGTCACACGAAGTGAGAAAAATAGAGTTGAACATAAGGCAAGGAATAATTGCCCAAACACTTAATTTTTGTCTAATTTTTGTCATATAGTTTGCTATTTGTTGTAATATAAAAACAGTTATCTCCTTTTGTTAAAAATGCCAATGTCAAGATTTTTTTTCAACAATGACATGAACAGTCTTATTTCTAATTAAAACCTGAATTTTTAATGTTCCAAAAATAGTAATTTGAGAAAAATAACGATAACTTTTTAGCCAAATTTGAAGATTTGTCATAGAGTTATTCTCTATAATCTTTTAAATTTTTCAATGTCTTCCCGATATTCGAATATGTCGAATCGCTTTATCCCCATTTTTTCTAATTTTTCCTTGCTTTGTTCAACATCTTTTCGGGTGTTGTGATGGGGGATAATCGGTAGGCGTACTGTGATTGCTTCTGTCCCAACGTTTTTTGTCAACCAAAGAAGGTTGTCGAACACTCTTTGGTTGGATGCCCCTGTGTATTGATGGTAAATTTCGTTGTTTGTTTCTTTCATATCAACGATGAAGTGCTTGATGCGAGGAGCTACTTTTTCAATATGGGTGAGTGGCACATTGAGGGAGGTCTCAAGGTTGATGCGCCATTGAGGGTTGCAAAGAACACCAAATGTCTGTATAAAGTCGGGATAGAGCAAGGGTTCTCCTCCTCCAAAGGTGATGCCTCCTTCTGTGTACAAAAAATAGAGATTGTCTATGCAAACAGTCTCCAATAACGCTTCTGGAGTGTATCGTTTATAGTTTCTAACATCGTCTTGCCATGATTGAGGATTAAGACAAAACCGACAGCGTAGAGGGCAACCCCATAACCCTACAAGGGTCGTAACACCCTCTCCATCCGTAGACATCCTTAATCTATGGATACCGATGATGGGCACCTCAAGTTCTTTTTCTAAGTGTTTTTCCAATTATTTCGCTTTTGAAAATTTAAATTCAAGGGGAATCTCGTAGTCAAGTCCTTCTTCATACTCGGCGCCCTCCAACGACTCGTGCATTTTTTCTAATGCAACCTTAATGGCTTTTTTGAATAGGTTGTCTGCTTCCCCTTCAAATAATAAATCTGAAATTTCCCCGTCGTGTCCATATTTAAATTTGACGGTTACGGAGGCTTCTGTCTTCGTCATTACTAATTCGGCGGGATATTCTACATTGTTAATCAGATAATTGGCTACTGTCTCTTGAGTTGGTTTAGGAATATAGGGAACATCGCCCTCTAAATCCTCGTTCTTTATTTCTGCCACAGCGTATGAACTTGAGATGGTCGGCTCTTCGCCTGTGTTTGTCTCGTTGCTTGCATAGTTCGTAGTGTCTGTCGGGAAATCTCGCGGTATGTCTCCAACCTCTGACGCACAAGCGGAAAGCGAAATGGCCATACCCGCAGAAAGAGCAATGACTTTTCCCATGCTACTGCGCTTGTCTATCTCATTTTGCAAGTAGACCAACTCGGAATCGCATTTGGGGCATGTTCCCGTACATTCCCCTTTGAAATCACACTCTTTTGTGTTGAATGGAATATTGTTTTCTTTTGCTACCTTAACGCGTATTTCCCTTAGTATTTTACATTTTTCTTTTCCTGTGTTCATATTCTTTTTTTTGTAAATGTAGTAAAAAAATGAAATGTCTGTATATATTTGCTAATGATATTTTTTGAAACTATATGATAGGAGTTTCAAAGTGATTAAACCTAAACTTGAGGATTTTCATGTATTATCATATTATAAAACCGTATTACAATGTTATTAAGAAAAAAATGTTTTTTCGCATCGCTGGCTTTTCTATGCGGTGCAGTGAGTGTGGATGCTGCTATAAGCATCTCTAAATCAGGTGGATGGCTTGAGTCTGCATACGTTGAGTGGACTAATGATTCGCAGTATGATTCCTACAATGTCTATTGTAAGTCGACTTCCGGTGCCTATGAGAAAATCGATGATGCGTTGGTGCGTAACTATGGTGCTACGGGTCGCGCGGATGTGCTGGGGTTGTCTGCTGGCGACTATCAATTGAAAGTCGTGCCTGCCTCTAATGGTAGCGAGGTCTCTGCTTCGGCTGTCGAAACATCCTCGTTGACGGTGCTTGCCCATGATCGTAGCGGTTTCGCCTTTTCTGGTCAAACCACGCCAGGTGCTTATCAAGCGGATGGAACTTTGAAGAGTGGGGCGGTCGTCCTTTACGTTACGGAGAGCAACAAAGACAAAATCCCAATGGAGATAATAACGAGTAGCAAGGGTGATAAAACGTCTTGTACGGGTATTGTCGCAATACTAACTGCTATTAAAAAAGGATACGAAACACGTCCTTTTTCCATTCGTTTTATTGGAGATGTGACAAATGGAGGACTGATTGGTTCTAGTAGCGACTTTAAAGGCGATATTATGGTCGACTTGAGTGCTAAAAACGATCAAAGTCTGACTACGCCTATGACTATCGAAGGTGTGGGTGTCGATGCTACCGCTAATGGTTGGGGTGTTCGTCTTAAAAATGCTAATTATGTGGAGGTGCGTAACTTAGGTTTCATCAACTGCGACAGCAATGAGGGCGATAACATTGGTCTTCAACAAGGAAACAATTATGTATGGGTTCACCACAATGATATGTTTTATGGAAATGCAGGCTCTGATGCCGACCAAGTGAAAGGCGATGGCGCACTCGATTGTAAAAAGTCTAACTGGATCACTTTTTCGTATAACCATTTCGTGGACAATGGAAAATGCAATCTTTTGGGACTAAGCGAAGGTATAAAGAGTTATGAAGATAATGCGTATTACATCACCTATCATCACAATTGGTACGATCACTCTGATAGTCGCCACCCTCGTTGCCGTTTTTACAATGCGCACGTTTATAACAACTACTACGATGGAAACGCTAAATATGGTGCGGGAAGTACCCTTGGAAGTTCTGTCTATATGCAGAACAACTATTTCCGTAACTGCAAATACCCAATGCTCACCTCTATGCAGGGTTCTGATCTTTATGCCACGTCTAATGAAAGAAGTGTAGACAATGCCACTTTCTCAAAAGAGGATGGTGGTACAATCAAAGCATACGGTAATGTGATGGTTGGTTCTTACTATTTCATACCTTACAACGCTTCTTACATCTATACGGACGGAAAGGAAGAGGCGTCCTCAGTTCGTGGAATCAACACAAGCGAAGATTTTGACGCGATTGTGGTGGATGATCCTTCTAAGGAAATCTCTAATAGCATCACTTCTTATGAAGGAGCGAACTACTACAGCAATTTTGATATTATAAAAGATGAGGTGAAAAATGCAAATGTTGATGCTACAGAGGACGTGGTTTCTGTTGTTACTGGTGCATACGGTGCTGGTCGATTGGAGCATGGAGACATTTCGTGGACTTTCAAAGAAAGTGATGATGAGAGCTATAATGTGGATGAAGACTTAAAGGCTCTTGTTACAAACTATACGTCTACTTTGGTAGGTTTCTACGGTGAAGTGGCTGACACCTCAAGCAATGGTGGAGACACTGAGGTTGACCCTACAGACCCAGATACACCAGACGAAACAGAGCCTGTCGTCGTAAAGGGAATGACTTGCTACTTCACGGGCGGAACTCCTTCAAACCCAACTTTTTACACGTTCCTAAACGACAACTATGCGATCGGTAAGGATAAGGCGGTTGTCAACGACACCACTTACGAAGATGGTTTGAAGATGGAGTCAGCAACTTCTATTACTTTCACAACCACCGAGACGTCTACTATCACATTAGTATTTGGAAGTACCAATACTCCAAGCGTCAAATTGGATGACGTTGTTAATACGAAATTGGCAGATGCAACAATCTCAGGTAATGTGTTGACAATCAAGAATGTGACTGCAGGTACGCATACATTGACCAAGTCAAATACCTGTAACCTCTATTACATTTCTGTTTCATACGATAGTTCAACTGGCGTTTCTCTAATTTTGCAGGAAGATGCGGAAGAGTTGGAAGGCCCGATTTTCGACTGTTGGGGTAGACGTCACGACAAGAGCCAGCTTAAACCTATGTATGTCTATATCAACAATGGAAATCGTTTTATGATTAAAAGATAATTGATTTTTAAAGGATAGGATTTATAAAAAGAAATTTCTGATTTTCAAATAGAGAAAGACCTCTGTCAATGACGATAGAGGTCTTTTTTTGTCAAAAAATGCTAAATTTGTATGTTCATAATGAGTTTTTGCTTTGAATAACAATATTTTATAATATAAATGGGAAAAATAGATTTTAAGAAATTCTTGCCGTATGTGGCGATTTTCGCACTGTTTGTGCTGGCATCTGCCATCTATTTCACACCCGCCTTGAAAGGTGAGGTCATCTATGCGGGCGATAATGTGAACGCACGTGCTGCCTATCAAGAATGTGTCAACTATCATGAAGAGACGGGCGACTATTCTTATTGGGTAGGTAGTATGTTCTCTGGTATGCCTAATTATCAGATTGGGGGCGGAGGAACGACGGATATTACCGTTTACAAGATTCTTTATCCGCTTTGCAAGTTAGGTACTTGGGGCTTGCGTAATACTGCTGTTTTGTTTTTTTATTATCTGTTGACTTTCTTTCTACTGCTCCGAGCTTTTAAAGTCGATAAATGGATCAGTGTTGCAGGTGCGTTTGCAATTTCGCTCTCCAGCTATTTCTTCGTGGTTATCGCGGCTCAGCATCACGGAAAGTGTTATTCTATCACCTGGATGTCGTTGGTCATTGTCGGTTTTTTGCTGATATATCAAAAAAAATATGGTTGGGGTGCCCTGATGGTGATGTTCTTCACGTTCCTCGGCTTCTATCGCCATCCTCAGATGTCCTATTATATATGTATGCTTATCGGTATCCTTGCCCTTGCTGAACTCTATAAGGCTTGGAAGGAGAAAGCATGGAAACATTTAGGTGTTGCAACGGTCGTCTTTGCAGGTTCTTTCCTTGTCGGTTTGGGCATGGGTAGCATCAATATGTTCTCTAACCTTGAATATGCGGAACAAACGATGCGTGGTGGTCATTCTGACCTTCAAAAGGATAACGACGCCGCGAATAAGACGAAGGGGTTGGATCTTGACTATGCCACGGCTTGGAGCTACGGAATAGACGAGACGATGACGCTCCTTATTCCGAATTTCGAGGGCGCCGCAAGTGGATACAATTTGGGTGAGAAATCCGACCTGTATAAAACAATGACGAGTTTGGGCGTCCAAAAGAGGGCCGCTAAGCAATTCTGTCAAAATGCACCGACTTATCGCGGAGAGAAGGCTTTTACTTCAGGACCAGTTTACGCGGGTGCTATCGTAATCTTCCTCTTTGTTTTGGCTCTTTTCTTGGTGAAAGGCCCATACAAGTGGGCGCTTATCGTAGCCACTCTCTTCTCTGTCTTCCTGGCTTGGGGACACAACATGATGTGGCTGACGGAACTGTTTTTCAATTATTTCCCTTCTTACAGCAAGTTCCGTGCTGTTGAGAGTATCTTGATTGTGGCTGAAATCACCATTCCTCTGTTGGGATTCCTCGCTCTAAAGGAAATATCAGAGAAAAATGTTGATTATTCGATTTTGAAGAAAAATATACTTGTTTCCGCTGGTATTACGGCAGGAATCTGTCTAATTGTTGCGCTTTTCAGTGGCGCAATTGATGTTACTTCGTCTTACGATGCTTCTTGGAGTGCCAATATTCCGAATGAAATCTACAATGCCATTTTAGACCAACGTACGGCGATGATCAAATCTGATGCTTGGCGTTCTTTCGTCTTTGTCCTTTTGGGTGCCGCTCTGACTTATCTCTTCGCCCGTCATATTTATGAGAAAAAACAAGAAAATGCGGTTGTTTGGTATGGTCTAGGTTTGGCTGCCTTGATTATTGCTGATATGTGGACGGTCGACAAACGTTTCTGCAACAATGACCAGTTTGTCCCTGAGAAGAATTTTGACAAAACCTTTGAAATGTTGCCTTATGAGAAGGAGATATTGCAAGATACGACGCATTTCCGCGTACTCAACCTCGCAACGAACACTTTCAACGAGGCGCGTACAAGTTACTATTTAAAGTCTATTGGCGGATACAACGCGGCCAAACTTCGTCGCTATCAAGACTTAATCGACGAACATATAGCTCCAGAGATGAGTCCGTTGCTCCGCTCTATCGCAGAGTCGAATGCGTTCACTACGGCGAAGGTGAATGCTGACAGCCTCTTCCCTGTCTTGAATATGCTGAACATGAAATATGCCATTGTTCCGCTTCAGACGGGCGACCAAATTCCAGTCGAAAATCCTTACACGATGGGCAATGCCTGGTTTGTCGACACACTCAAAGTGGTTGAAAATGCGAATGAAGAGTCTGATGCTTTGCGCACAATCAATTTGCACACCACTGCCGTCTTGGATAAGTCGTTCGAGAAATATGCTGCTAATGCGGTAACTCCTCACGATAGCGCTGCTACCATTGAGTTGACGAAATACACCCCTCATTACATTGATTACACAGCTCATTTGTCGACAGACAAAACGGTTGTCTTCTCCGAAATCTATTATCCATACGGTTGGCATGCTATTGTCGATGGTGTTGAGGCTCCTATCTTCAGAGTAAACTACATGCTCCGTGCGATCAACCTTACCGCAGGCGACCATACTATTCGCCTCTCTTTCGATCCTGAAAGTGTAGAGATGGGTAATAGACTCTCCCTCGTCTGTCTCGCCATTTTAGGTCTGACATTGATGGCCACTGTGGGGTATGAGATTTATAAAAGAAAGAAAGAGTGATGAACAAATTGTTCTGTTGAAAGTAAAAAATTGAAAGTAAAAAAAGGTGTGCTACTTGGTAGTACACCTTTTTTCTAAGTAGATTTATATTAAACTCTATCTTAAATCCTAATTTTCCTTAATTCACTCCCTTCCAAATTCAAGATTCTCATCTCTCCTTCTTCCATTATGCAAAATGTCCCTGCATTGCCTCCTTTGGGGAAGGTGGGCGAACCTGTGTTGCAAATCGCCGTCTCGCCTTGTCTCTCTAATTTCCAAAGGTGGGTATGACCATATACAACAACGTCGAAGTGTCCTTTGGGCATCTGTTCTTCATTGTATAGATGGCCATGGGTTAGAAACAGTTTTTTGCCGTTGTCGCACAACATCATATAGTCGGATAGGATAGGGAAGTCTAACAACATCTGGTCTACCTCCGAATCGCAATTGCCTCTCACTGCCATTACTTGGTCGCTCATCGAGTTCAATCGCTTGGCTACTGCTTGTGGGTCTAATCCCTCTGGCAACCCGTTCCTCGGGCCATAGTTGAGTATATCTCCCAATAACAACAACATGTCACAGTGCATCTCCTGATAATGCTTCAGCACTGTCTCAAGAGACTTTATCGACCCGTGTATGTCTGATACAATTAAGTATTTCATTTTTGTTGGTTGCTTTGAAGCATTGCGCGTAGCCCTTACAAGTATGTAAAAAAGGCACCACAATCATCTTGCAGTGCTTCTTTATTTCTTTTGATTAAGTATATACACTATTTCTTTTCCTGCTGCTTGTTTCCTGCCTTGCTCATGTCGCAAGTCCCAGTGAAAACTGCTTGAGGTTCGATAGAAAGTACTTTCGTGTCTATGTCTCCTTCTATCTTCGCTGTGGATTTCAGTGTCAATGTGTCGCTGACGTGTAATGTGCCTTTCACATACCCCATAACGACCGCATTGGCGCAGGTCAAAGTCCCATTCATGACTCCTTTTGTTCCGATAATCATCATCCCTTTACATTCCACGGTGCCATCTATGGTTCCATCAAGACGGAAATCGCTCTCTGCATATACGTCTCCTGTCACCTTTGTGCCGTAGGATAGTGAATTATGCTCATTCCCTACTATCTCTTTTGCCATACTTGTTTCTTGGTATTATTTAATTAATATGTTTCTTCGATCTTCAGTGCGCTATCAGTTAGTAGGCCGACTTGAATTGGTCAAGGAACCTAATGTCGTTCTCCGAGAACATGCGCAAGTCTTTTACTTGGTATTTCAAGTTTGTGATACGTTCTACACCCATGCCAAAGGCGTAACCTGTGTATTCTTTGCTGTCTATTCCACAACTTTCCAACACGTTAGGGTCTACCATTCCACATCCTAAGATTTCCACCCATCCTGTGTATTTGCAGAAGCCACATCCTTCTCCTCCACAAAGGTTGCATGAAATGTCCATCTCAGCGGATGGTTCCGTGAATGGGAAATATGATGGGCGAAGTCTGATTTTCGTGCCTTCTCCAAACATCTCTTTTGCGAAATATAACAATGCTTGCTTCAGGTCGGCGAATGATACGTTCTTGTCGATGTAGAGACCCTCTACCTGGTGGAAAAAACAGTGCGCACGGTAGGAGATAGCCTCGTTTCTGTAAACACGTCCCGGACAAAGAACACGAATCGGAGGCTTTTGAGTGGTCATTATGCGAGATTGCACGGACGACGTGTGGGTGCGAAGTAAAACGTCTGGATTTCGTGTGATGAAGAACGTGTCTTGCATGTCGCGCGCTGGATGCTCTGGCGGAAAGTTTAATGCCGAGAAAACGTGCCAATCATCTTCCACTTCGGGCCCTTCTGCCACGGTGAACCCGATACGACCGAAAATGTCCGCAATCTCATTCTTCACGATCGAGAGAGGGTGTCGCGTCCCTAACTCTATTGGGTCAGGCGTACGAGTCAGGTCTAACTTGCTCTCTTCGTCTGATTTCTTGTCAAGCGTCGCTTTTAAGTTGTTGATCTTCTCCTGTGTGGTGTTTTTCAACTCGTTCAAAAGTTGACCGACTTCCTTTTTCTGCTCGTTCGATACAGTCTTGAAATCGTTGAACAACGCTGAAATCTCACCTTTCTTACTTAGATATTTTATTCTGACAGTCTCCAAGTCCTCTTTTGTGGCAACTTGCAGATTTTTAACTTCATCTAAAAGTTGTTTTATACGTTCTTTCATACTTTCTAATCGGCTTTTGTACGCAAATGTATCATTTTTCTTTGGCATACGCTCGCAAAAAAATATATTTGTTGATGAACACTAAAAGAAATGTAGATGAATTGGATTGGTTTTTTTGTGAGTAAACTAAAAGTTAATACTCTCCCGATACTTTTTTGGATAGCTGTCTTTGTCTTATTGACCATCAGTAACGCTTCTTTTGATCTTATTCTGTCTGTCATTATTTCCTCTGTCTTGACATTCGGTATGCTATTCGTTGTTATTGTGTGCAAGTGGGTGTTGATTCCTCGTTTGTACAAATGGTTCGCTGTTTTCTTGCTGACTTCTATCTTGTTTGTTGCCGTCTTTGCTCGTGTTTCTTCTTTTATTTTAGATGAGGTTACAATTTCTTATATTGATAAAACGGGAATGAACCATCAAGAGGAAAAGTCTCTGCTTGATATAGAGTTGCCTTCTGAAACGAAGTCTTTTTTTGAAGAACATGGTATGATAGAAAAGGATCGTCTCTCCCTCTCAACTTCTTGGAAAGCCTTTATCCTTTATATCGGTGCGTTTGTCTTTTCTCTCATGACCTATTATCGTAAAAGGGCAGAGGAAATCGAAACGCAAAAAGCTCATATTCTCCAGGAAAAAATGCAGATGGAGTTGAATTTCCTGCGTTCTCAGATTAACCCTCATTTTCTGTTTAATGCGCTGAATAATATATATTCAATGATTTACACAGGTGATAAACATGCTGCCGATTGTGTGTTGTCTCTCTCTGAAATGTTGAGGTATGTTACATACGAATCTAAGGAAAATCGCATTTTGCTCTCTGGCGAAGTGGTCTATTTGGAAAACTATATCGAATTTCAACGGTATAGTTACGAGGAGGATATTAATGTTACGTTTGAGAAGAATCTGAAAGGTGAACAAATCTATATCGCTCCGATGTTACTCCAGCCATTTGTTGAGAATGCGTTCAAATACAGTGGTATAAGTCAACAAGAGGAGAATGCCTTTATCCATATCAAATTAGACGCTGATAACGATAAAATGGTCTTCTACATTGAAAATTCAATAAGGAAAACGAAAAAGGAAGATAAGACGAAGAGGGGAATTGGTATTGAAAATGTAAAAAAACGTTTGGATTTGTTGTATTTAAATAACTATTCGTTGAATATAGATGAAGATTCTGCGATTTATAAACTTACTTTATGTATAGATTTAACGGCTGATGTGGTCTGCTAATTCTTTTGCTTAATCAAACAAAAATTAACTGAAAAATGGTGTGGTTATGGAAAATGATATGATAAGAGTCATAATAATTGATGACGAATTTCCTGCTCGTAAGCTTTTATCGGAATATGTGTCTAAAATGTCCAATCTTGAGTTGGTTGGCGTCTGCGAGGATGCTATGCGTGCCATGGAATTATTACAGAAAGAAAATGTCGATTTGATCTTGTCCGATATTCAGATGCCTGATCTTTCTGGTTTGGATTTCTTCAAGTCTCTGCAAAATAAACCTTTAATCATCTTCACCACAGCCTACAAAGAATATGCTTTGGAGAGTTATGAGTTGGAGGCTGTTGATTATCTTCTTAAACCAATCCCATTCTCACGTTTCGTTCAGGCTATCAATAAGGTCTCCGAACGTATGAACTTGAAGAGGAATGTTTCGTCTGCTTCAGCCAACGAGATATCAAAACCTGAAAAGGATTATTTTATGGTGAAGGCTGATTATAAACTTTATCGTATCGATTACGCCAGCCTCATCTATATCGAGGGACAAAGTGAGTATGTTACTTTCCACATGAAAGATAAAAAAAGAATCACGGCCTACTACTCCCTGAAGAAATTGGAAGAGGAATTGCCATCCGACCAATTCATCCGTGTCCATAAGTCGTATATCGTATCTATCGCAAACATTGAGGCTGTAGAGGGTAATATGGTGTTAATCAATGGACAGCGACTTTCAATCGGAAAGAACTACAAGGATGCTTTCTTGGAAAAATTAGGGCAATAACCGCAAAAAAAAACTGTTTCATGGAAATAGAAAAAGGATTGAAGTTGTTACTCAATCCTTTTTTTTATAACCTGTTCAAAAAGGAAACGCGATGCAAAGTTTCACAACTTTGCATCGCGCCGAACGTTTCCGTTCTAAAAAATGAAAACAAACACTATTATGAAAAAGTTTCTATTTTATAATGAAAAAGAAAACGGGGAATCTACTACTCAATAGCAACTGCGATACCTTGATAGATATTCAAAAGCTGAATATTCAGAAGTGCGGTGTACTTAGCTTGGATTGTCGCCTGTTGGGCTGTGAGGAGTGAGTTCTTTTCGCTGAGCATTTCAAAAGGTGTTTTAGCTCCTAACGTGTATTTCTCACTCGTTAACTCATAACTCGTTTCCATCGCTTCTTCATTGGCTTTCGCTGCTACATAACTCTGCTGCGCTGCGACCGCATCGTTGTGCGAAGTCTCAATGAGTTTCTTTAAATCATCCTTCACTTTCTCTAAAGTGAGCGAACTCATCGTTTTCTCCAAATAGGCTTTCTGTTTTTCAGACTTTCTGTTTCGGTTGTCTAAGATAGAGTAACTCAGTGTTACACCCACACTCTCGCCGAAATTTTGCTTTATTTGTTCGCTTGTCGAGAGTTCTGCTGTCGAATTATGGCCTGTCCCGACATTTGCTTGCAAACTAATGTTAGGATAGTAGCCCGACTTCGCAACTTTTATGTTCAAGTCTGACATCGTCTCCTCCAACTCTGCTGCTCGAACATCGGGTCTCGTCTGCAATGCGATATCGTATGCCTCCGCTTTCGTCGGCAAGGCTACTAACACAGCCTCTTCCGAAATTTCAGGAGTGTAGACATCCATATCTTCGCCATCAAGCCTTAACAATAGTTTCAAATTCAATTTGGCCTCTGTCAAATCGTTTTCTGCAACCACTAATTGGTATTTCTCTTTGGCATATTGCGCCTCAATTTGTGCAAAATCACTTTTTGAGATAGAACCTGCTTCATAGAGATTTTTGCTACGATCATACTCTGCTTCTGCAACTTCCAACGAACTCTGCTTCGTCTTCAAATTCTCTACAGCGTATAGCACCTGGATGTAGTAGGTTACAACTAAAACTTTAACGTTTTCTTCCGTCTCATCAACATTAACTGAGTCTATGCGCTCTTGCAACAACTGCTTTTTAATGTTGTATTTCCGCTTGAACCCGTTGAAGACAGTCCACGAGGCATTCAAATTGTAGTTGCCGTTGTAGGAGGTTTTGTCTAAACCTTCTTCTATCCATGGACTGTTGCTCAAGGCGTGCGAGGTAGAGAAATTCAGACTCGGCTGCCATTGCGCCTTCGCTAATTTCGTGTCTACTTGTCCTTCAAGGATTGTTATCGCTCCTTTTTGCATATCAATGCTCTTCTCCATTGCGTAATCCATACACTTTTGAAGATCCCACGCATCTTCCGCCGACGCCTGCGTTCCAATTATTGCAAATACACTTGCAAGAAGGCTAATTTTGAAGTTTACTTTCATCTTCTACCTCGTTTTCTGTTCATCGCAAATGTAGGACGCACTTCAACATTTCAAATATTTTATTAGACTATGAAACACATTTAATAGACTAATATTTTCTTATTTCCAAATGTCAAACAAAATTCAGACATGAGGAAATACTTGTATGTCTTTTAACACTTTTTAACTACATTAACGAGCGAATGTAAGCAATTTTCCTTTCTTCTCTGTATCAAAACTACCCTCATCGTACACTATGTTTCCGTTGACGAAAGTTTTGTTTATTTTGTAGTTAAATGTCTCTCCTTCAACGGGAGACCATCCACATTTGTATTGAAGAGACTCCTTCGTAACCGTTACAGGACTGTCTGGCTCTACTAACACTAAGTCGGCAAAGTAACCCTTCCTGATAAATCCTCTCTTCTCAATATTGAAAATCTTGGCAGGGTTATGACACATTTTTTCAACTACTTGCTCTCTTGTGAAATTTCCTTTCTTAGCCAATTCTAACATCATTTGGAGTGAGTTTTGAATGCTTGGAAATCCCGAAACAGCGTGAAGCACGTCTCCTTCTTTCTCACTCAAAAGGTGTGGCGCGTGGTCGGTCGCTACGGTGTCGATGATGCCCATCTCCACTGCCTTCAAAAGGTTTTCACGACTCTTCTGCTTCTTGATAGATGGGTTGCACTTGATTTTCGCACCTAATCGCTCGTAGTCTCTATCGTCAAACCAAAGATACCCTACACATGTCTCTGCTGTGATTTTCTTTTCTGCCAACGGCTTGTTGTTGAACAACGCCAATTCTTTGGCTGTGGTAAGGTGTAGCACATGCAAGCGTGTGCCGTATTTCTTCGCCAAGTCAATCACTTTCGCTGTCGATTTGTAGCAAGCGTCGGAGTTGCGAATCACCTCATGGTATGAGATTGGAATTGGTTTCTCTCCGAACTCTGCTTTTACTTTCTCTAAATTGGCTTGGATGGTCGCTTCGTCTTCGTTGTGTGTGGCAACGAGAATAGGCGACTTCTCAAATATCTGAGACAGAATGGCAGGGTCGTCCACTTTCATGTTGCCTGTAGAAGAACCTACGAACACTTTGATTCCGCAGACTTTGCTCTTGTCTACATTTATTATCTCATTGAGATTGTCGTTGTTTGCTCCAAGATAGAAAGAGTAGTTGGTCAGGCATTTCTTCTCTGCAATGGCAATCTTGTTGTCTATTTCGGCCATTGAGACTGTCTGTGGCAATGTGTTAGGCATATCCATGATGCTGGTAACTCCGCCTGCCACTGCCGCTCTCGACTCTGTCTCCATGTCTGCCTTTTGCGTCAGCCCAGGCTCGCGGAAATGTACGTGCGTGTCAATTACTCCAGGCAATAACCATTTGCCGTCTCCATCTATTATCTCTGCGTTCTTCAGTACGCTCTCTGGAACTTCGTCCCTAAAGATTTTAGAGATTTTCTCCCCTTTGATCAACACAGAACCTTTGAATGAGTTCCCTTCGTTGATAATCTTCACCTTATGGATAAGTATGTTTTTCATGACGTATGACTATTATATACTTCGCATGGAAGTTCGTTTGCAATAAAATAATATTTATGGTAGTAAATATAGCGAAAAACAATGAACAAATAAACGCGTGATGTTTTTCTTCGCTATCTTTTTTCTCTGTTTTTCTTTGGGTATTTCTTGAAAAGACTATTCAGTTTTAGTCTTATCACACCGAAAACCGCCTCTCCGAATATTCCGCTGTTCATCTTCGACACACCCAAAACCCTGTTTACGAAGATGATAGGAACTTCTTTGATAGTGAACCCACACATGTAGGTGGTGAATTTCATCTCTATCTGAAAAGCATATCCGATGAACTTTATTTTGTCTAACTCGATCGTTTCCAGCACCTCTCGTCGGTAGCACGCAAAACCTGCGGTGGTGTCGGCTATCTTCATCCCCGTGATGACTCTTACATAGATAGAGGCAAAATACGACATCAGGACGCGCCCCATTGGCCAGTTCACCACATTGACACCGCTTGTGTAGCGAGAGCCAATGGCGAGGTCTGCTCCCTCTTCCGAACACGCTTTGTGTAGTTTCAACAAATCGTTGGGATTGTGAGAGAAGTCGGCATCCATCTCAAATATGTAGTCGTATTTGCGTTCTACTGCCCATTTGAAGCCTGCGATGTAGGCCGTGCCTAAACCTTGCTTCCCTGAACGCTCAATGAGGTGCAGGCGCTCTGAAAACTCGCTTTGAAGTCTTTTTACGATTTCCCCTGTGCCGTCTGGCGATCCATCGTCGATCACTAAGATATGAAACTGCTTGGGCAACGAAAAGACTGCTCTGCAGATATTCTCTATGTTCTCTTTTTCGTTGTAGGTAGGAATGATTACTACACCATCGTTGTTTTCCATTGCCTTCTAATTTTGGGCGATTTTGTTACTATACCATAACGATTCTCTTGGTCGCCTATTGCATTAATCCATAGGTGTCCGATGATTTTTCATCTCTCTCTAAAAAAACTTTTTGTCAAAGAGACTTCTCATCACCTTTTAAAGAGCCGTATATGCAAATTTAGAAAATGCTTTGGACTTTTATTCTTTATATTTGTAAATATCTTTGTAAAAAAATCTTAGAGTTGGAATTAGTCGATTTAATGGGCCGGATAGAGTCTGATAATCAGGTGATTTCGGTAAAGAAATGGATGGAGAATAAAAAGGAGAAAAACCTGCTTCTGAAAGGAATGGAGGGTTCTTTTCGTGCCTTGTTGTTTTCAATGCTTTTTAAAGATTATCATGGGCAGTGGCTTATCGTGTTGAATGATGCGGAGTCCGCGTCTTATTTCTATTACGATATGACGCAATTGCTTGGCAACGAAAATGTTTTATTCTATCCTGTCTCCTACAAAGGGTCTGCTAAATATGGTGAGAAACAGTTGGATGCCGCCAACGAGGTGCTTCGAACGGAGGTGTTAGATAGATTAGGACATGAAGTTGATGATTATGTGGTGGTTACTCATCCTGAAGCCTTGTCGGAGTTAGTCGTGAAAACGGAAGTTTTGCGGGAAAAGACAATTCTTATTTCGAAGGACGACACAATTAACACGACAAAACTCGCACAGTCATTGTTTGAATTAGGATTCAATCGTGTCGATTTTGTTTATCAACCTGGCCAGTTCTCTGTCCGTGGTAGTATCATTGACATTTTTTCTTACTCTTGTGAATATCCTTTCCGTCTGGATTTCTTTGGTGACGATGTGGAGTCTATTCGTACTTTTAACGTCGAAACTCAACTTTCAATTGAGGAGAAACAGAACATTGCGATTGTCCCCGATATTCATGGAAAGAAAGATGTGTCAGATTCGCTGATGAATTTCTTGCCCTCGTCTGCCATCCTCTCGTTTTATGATTTTTCGTATGCTATGGATATGATCGGTGGAGAAGAGGTGAGGGCAAAAGAAAAAAAAGAGGAAAATTCCGTCCTTTCGGTGGATGCTTTCTTAAAACGGTCGGTGGATTTCAGAAGAATAGAGTTTGGAGGACATGACAGTTTCTCCTCTTCTGAATCTATTGTCAAAGTGGATTTCCATACGCATCCTCAACCTGTTTTTTCAAAGAATTTTGATTTAATAACGAGTGATTTCAAACAGAAAATAGAGAACGGCTACGAAGTGTGCTTGTTGAGTGATAACAGACATCAAATAGAGCGTTTAGAATCCATTTTCGCAGATAAGGGTCTGAATATCTCGTTTACACCCGTTTTAAAGACGCTTCATGAGGGTTTTGTTGTGGATTCGAAGCAACTTTGTTGTTATACAGACCATCAGGTCTTTAATCGATACCATAAATATTCCTTGCGTTCGGACAGGGCGCGCGATGGTCAGGCCGCTTTGACTCTGAAGGATTTGAACAGTTTCAAAGTGGGCGACTTCGTAGTGCATGTCGATTATGGCGTGGGGCGTTTCGGTGGATTGATTCAGGTGGATGCCAATGGAAAAAAGCAGGAGGTCATCAAATTGCTATATAAAAATGACGATTTGCTGCTTGTAAGCATCCATTCGTTACATAAAATTTCAAGATATAGGGGAAAAGAGGGTGCTACGCCAACAGTTAGCAAATTGGGTACGGGCGCATGGCAGACGTTGAAAGAGCGGACGAAAAAGAAGGTCAAGGATATTGCGCGCGACCTTATTGCGCTCTATGCCAAACGTCGGGAAGAGAAGGGTTATGCGTTCTCTGCAGACACCTTTTTGCAGTCGGAGTTGGAAGCCTCCTTCATCTATGAAGATACGCCAGACCAGCTGAAGACAACTCGTGAGGTGAAGGCGGATATGGAGCGAGATCTGCCGATGGACCGCCTTGTCTGTGGAGACGTAGGCTTTGGAAAGACGGAAATAGCCATTCGTGCGGCTTTTAAGGCCGCGTGCGACAACAAACAGGTTGCCGTTTTGGTGCCAACGACCGTTTTGGCGTTGCAACACTATAAAACGTTTTCGGAGAGGTTGAAGGATTTTCCGTGTAAGGTGGAATATCTGAATCGTTCCCGCTCTCAGAAGGATGTGAAGAGAATAGAGAAAGAGTTGTCGGATGGTGAGATCAACATCATGATTGGTACACAGAAAATCTTAGGTAAAGAGGTGAAATTTAAAGATTTAGGATTGCTGATTATTGATGAGGAGCAAAAATTTGGTGTCTCTGTAAAGGAGAAGATAAAGCAGATGAAGGTCAATGTCGATACGTTGACGATGACGGCGACTCCGATTCCGCGAACTTTGCAATTCTCTTTAATGGGCGCGCGCGACCTCTCTGTGATTAGCACTCCTCCTGCCAACCGTTACCCCGTGCAGACGGAATTACATTCATTCAACGAGGATGTGATTCGAGATGCCATTCGTTACGAGATGGATCGCAATGGTCAAGTGTTCTTTATCAATAACAGGGTGCAGAATCTTCCTGAAATCGCCGCTCTGATTAACCGTTTAGTGCCAGAGGCACGAGTGGCGATTGGACACGGACAGATGAAGGGGGAGGATTTAGAGAAAATCATCTTGGATTTCATTGATTACGAGTACGATGTGTTGTTGGCGACGACAATCATTGAGTCGGGTATTGATATGCCCAACTGCAACACGATTATCGTGAACAATGCGCAGAATTTTGGCTTGAGCGATTTGCACCAGTTGCGTGGCCGCGTAGGCCGAAGCAACCGACGTGCTTTCTGCTATTTGCTTGCACCTCCGTTGTCGACGCTCACGCAAGATGCGCGACGGCGTTTGCAGGCTATCGAGAGTTTCTCGGAATTGGGTAGCGGTTTCAATATAGCCATGCAGGATCTGGATATTCGTGGCGCCGGGAATCTTCTTGGCGCGGAGCAAAGTGGATTTATCGCCGATTTGGGTTATGAAACCTATCAGAAAGTGTTGAACGAAGCGGTTATGGAATTGAAAATTGAGGAGTTCTCAGACATATACAAGGAAGAAGGTACGACATCCGTAGCCTCTTTGCCTGTAGTGATAGATTGTCAGGTAGAGACGGATATGGAGTTGACTTTCCCGTCGGATTATGTGGAGAATGTTTCAGAGAGAATGAGCCTCTATCGTGAATTGGACAATGTCAAGGATGAGGCGGAATTGCTGAATTTTGAGGCGAAGATGCGCGATCGTTTCGGTGATTTGCCTGAGCAGACGAAGAATCTGTTGACGCTTGTCCGTGTACGCTGGATGGCTCAGAGGTTGGGGTTTGAGAAGCTGACTCTAAAGCAAGGGCGTATGGTGGGCTATTTCGTGAGCGAAGAAAAGTCCCCTTATTTCCAGACAGATGCTTTTGGAAAAATTCTTGAGTATTTCCAGACTCATGTAGAGCGTTGCAAACTGCGCGACAATGCGGGGAAACGCTCAATCGTCTTTTCAGAGGTACAAACTGTGGCGGAAGCGTATGAAGTTCTGACTTCTGTTGAGAATATGAAAATCAGAGCGTGAAATCCGTGAAAAAAGAAGTGTGAAAAAGTCAAAAAAAATGAAAAAAAGTAGGTCGAAAATGGACAAAGAATAAAAAGCGGTTATATATTTGCACCGTAACTTTAAAACTTGTTTATTATGGCTTATGTAATTGGAGAAGATTGTGTAGCATGTGGAACTTGCGCAGGCGAGTGTCCAGTTGGCGCAATTTCAGAGGGTGATATCTATAAGATTGATCCTTCCGCTTGTACTGAGTGTGGAACTTGCGCAGATGCATGTCCTGCAGGTGCTATTTCAAAGTAAAAATTAGATTAGTCAAGGAATGGGAGTGTTCGGGAGGACACTTCCTTTTTTATTGTGGTCAAAACCTGTTATCTTTGCAGGAGGATAATAAATAACGTTTATTAGAGGAATTGGGACGAATATGATAGTGGCGTTCTCTTTGATGGTTCATAAAGCGGACGACGAGCGTGTCGCACATCAAGAGGCGACGGCTTTGCGTGCGAAGGGCGATATTGTGCATATTTTTTCTACCTATCTGATGCAGGATAAAAGTAGGTCGGAGCGTTGCCAATGGTTGCAAGCGCATTTGGAGCAGTGTTGCCCGGATGTGATTATTTGTGACACGCCAATCTCAGTGACAGTGGCGAGAAAGGCGAAAAAGAAGATAGAAAAGTCTAATAGGAAAATTACAAAAGTGCTTTACGATATAACAGAATGGTATCCGTCAAAGAAAAATCTTCGGGGGTATGGTGTGCTGATGCGTATGGTGCGTTTTTTCGCTTTGGCTTTTTTGCATGTTAAGGCTTCTTTCCTTTCGGATGCGTTTTTGTTGGGAGAATATTATAAAGCGTTGCCTTGCAAATTTTTGTTTCCTCGTAAGAAAAAACTGCTGTTGTCTTATTATGCGACGATAGGAAATGTTAAAAGGTATCCGGCAAAAAAATCATTGAGAAAATCTTGCTCTTTTTATTATTCAGGAAATTTGACGGAGGAGAAAGGTTTTTTTAGAGTGGTGGATGTGGCGAAAAAAGTGGCAGAAAAACGTCCGGATACGGGTTTCTGTTTGAATGTTGTCTCTTCAGGGAGAATAGATGCAAGGGAAGAGATGCCGTCGAATCTGCGGATTTCGTATCATGATTGGATGCCTTTTGACACGTTCTGCGAGACAATAGGAGAGCATGATTTGTTCTTTGATCTGCGAGACGACGATATTGAGAACACCCATTGTCTGCCTATCAAAATGTTCTATTATATGGCGGCAGGACGGCCGATGATATACTCCGATTTGAAAGCGATTCGTCGGGGTGTCCCTGAATTCGAAGAGATGGGAGTCGCTGTGAAGCCGATGGAAATGGAACATTCTGTGGATGCCGTTTTACGTTATCTTGACGATGATGAACTCTATCAAAAACATTGCCGAAACGCATTGCGGTTGTCGGATGAAAAATATAATTGGGAACGAATAGAAGTATCTTTTGTGAATTTCATCCATTATGGCATTTGACTTGAGAAAAAACATAGTGATGACGGTGTTGGGGAAGAGTGCCATACTCTTGTCCAATTTCCTTGTCGTTGTGCTGACGGCTCAATTGTGGGGGGCAGAAGGACGGGGAAACGTGGCTATGTTTATGGCGGATATAGGTTTGTTGGCCATTGTCTCCAATGTGTTCACGGGTAGCAGTGTCTCTTATTACTTGAATAAGGTGGCGGAAAGGCGACTCTTTCTGATGGCATTGTCGTGGGTTTCTGTCCTGTCACTGATAGGAGCATTTCTTTTCCATCTGTTCGAGCAAGAGGATTTTTCCCTGCTTTTTTTTGTAATATCTTTTGTCTTAGGTGTTTATTCTTTTTACAATTCTGTGTATATAGGAGACCAACGCATAGGTCTTTACAATGCGTTGACTGTTCTTCAACCAGTGCTTGCTTTGGTTCTTATGTTGCTTGTCTATTGGACGGTTGACGATAGTTGTAGAGCCTATTTTATAGGGTATGCGCTGTCTGCATCTGTATTGGCAATCTATAGTTTTGTGAAAGAAAACGGGAAGAAAAAGTGGGAGCGTTTTACAAAAGAAGAGTTCTTTCAATCTCTCAAATTTGGATTTCAAACGCAGTTGAGTGATTTCCTCCAATTTTTCAATGCAAGGCTAAGTTACTATTTCTTAGCCTATTACGTTGGAAATGCAAGTGTGGGGGTCTTTTCTATATGTGTCTCTTTGTCTGAGGCGATGTTGGTGGTTGGAAGGAGCATCTCGATGGTGCAATATTCACGTCTGTTGGAACAAAATACAGATAAAGAGGAGGCGAGGAAAGGGACGAACCAGGTGTTGAAACTTTGTTTCTTCGTCACGTCGGGTGTTTTGGTGGTGGTCAATTGCTTGCCTGCGCAGTTGTATGTCTGGGTCTTTGGTCCTGAATTTGAGTCGGTCAAGATGTTGCTTTTGTGTTTGTCTCCTGGGATTCTCTTGGGCAGCTTGGCAGACATTATCGGACACTATTTTTCGGCGATGGGGCAGTTGCGTGTGTTAGTGGTGAAATCTCTTGTCGGTGTTTTCGTAACAACGGCTTTGTCTATGATAATAATCTCGAAATGGCAGATTGAAGGGGCTGTGATAGTAAATTTAACTGCAAATGTTGTAACTTCGTTGGTGCTTTTCTTATCCTATAGAAAAGACAATTTTGAAAATATAAAACTATGGCAAAGCAAGTAGTACCTATTACCCTGTTGACGGGTTATTTGGGTAGCGGAAAGACTACCTTGGTGAACCACATTCTTTCTAACAAGAAAGGGTTGAAGATTGCGGTTATTGTGAATGATATTGGCGAGGTGAATATTGATGCCTCTTTGATTCAGAAGGGGGGAGTGGTAACACAGAAAGATGATAGTTTGGTCGCTCTTCAGAACGGTTGTATCTGCTGTACTTTGAAAACGGATTTGATCAAGCAAATCACGGATATCACGGAGACGAATAAGTTCGACTATATTGTAATCGAGGCAAGCGGAATTTGTGAGCCTTTCCCTATCGCTAATACAATTGTTTCTATCTCCAACATGGCACGCAAGTATCATTTACCTGATATTTGTCGTTTGGACTGTGTTGCAACGGTCGTCGATGCGTTGAGAATCTCTAAAGAGTTCTCTAACGGTTCTGACTTGACGAAGGAGGTGGATGAAGAGGACATTGCTAATCTCGTGATTCAACAGATTGAGTTCTGCGATGTGATTATCTTGAATAAGGTGAGTGAGGTGAGCGCTGAGGAACTCAGTTCGGTGAAGGCGGTTGTGAAGAAATTGCAGCCTCATGCCGAAATCATTGAAGCGGACTATGCGAAGGTTGACTTGGATAAGATCATTGACTGCCACCGCTTTGATATGGATAAAATCTCTGTCTCTGCAGGTTGGATAGAGGAAATTGAGAAGGATGCTGTGTGTAGAGACGAAGAGGATGAGCATGACGAACACGAACATCATCATGACGACGAGGATGACGACGAACATGGACACCACCACCATCACCATCATCACCATGACCATGAAGGCGAGGGTGAGGTAGAAGAGTATGGTATCGGCACATTCGTCTACTATCGTCGTAAGCCAATGAGTTTGAACGCATTCGACCATTTCGTTTATCAACAATGGCCAAAGACTATTATCCGTGCGAAGGGACTCACTTACTTCAAGGATAATGAGGATATGTCATTCCTCTTCGAGCAGGCTGGCACGCAGAAAACGCTTCAAGAGGCGGGACAGTGGATTGTAACTGCTCCAAAAGAAGAACGTGAGGCGATGCTCCGTCAAAGTCCGGAGTTGCAAAAAGATTGGGACGAGAAGTATGGAGACAGAATGGTCAAGATTGTCTTCATCGGGAAGAATATGGATAAAAAGGCTATTTGCGAGGCATTGGATAAAGTGTGATTTTATTCATGGTTGATGATTTTTGGTAAATAGTGAATATCGTGAAAAAAGCGCAAGACTACACTCGTCTTGCGCTTTTCGTTTGTCAAAATGTAAAATGTTTTAGAAGCCAAAAGACTCTTTAATGTAGTCCCAATAGATTTTTGAGAAATAATCTCCGTCTTTTTTTGTGTACCGAATGTCGGTGAAGATTTGGGCGAGAGTCTCTTTTTGATTGATTTCTACAAAATTTTTGTTGAATGCCAGTTCTTCTTTTGGGGTGTAAATACGGTTGATGTCAGCCTCTGTGTAATCTTTGTAGGTTTCGTTATGTACAAAGCCTTCAACAGCGATGCGGTCGGATTGTTCTGGCATTTCGTCTGGATAGCCCACGGTGATGGTGGTGATGGGAACGACGAATTTAGGGAGACAGAGTGTTTTGCTGATTTGTGGCGCGTTATAGGTGGTTGTGCCTAAGAAACATAGTCCTAAGCCCTCTTCTTCGGCGAGCGTGGCGAAATTTTGCGCTAATAGCATTGTGTCGATGGCTCCCGTCATGAATGATTGAAAATTGTCGTAGCCTGGAACAGCCTTACGCTGTTCACACCACTTGTTGAAACGGTTGTAGTCGGCGCAGAATGTCAACACGACAGGTGCGCCAGTGACCTGTGGTTGGTTGAAGTGCGCTGGGGCTAATTCTGCCTTTTTCGCCACGTCTTTGGTCACAATGACGCTGTAGAGCTGCATGTTGCCAGTCGTTGAGGCTTTGGAGGCTGTCTCTAATAAATCATTAATAAGAGATACGGGAACGTCAGTTTGTTTGTATTTGCGAATAGTACGACGATTCTTTATTGATGAAATCATATTCGTTGATTTTTAATATTTGGTGTTATAATCTATTCTAATCCTTTTTCTAAGAATTTGATAAATGCTGATATGTCTTCTGAGAAGGCATACGAGTGGTTGAGCGGTTTCCCGTCTTTGTTGATGATGACATAGAAGGGTTGCGCGTTCGCACCGAACTTGTGGCGTTGAAGATAACTCCATTTTTCGCCTATTGTTTTGAGTATAAGCGTTTTCCCATTCTCTTCTATGGTCATAGGTTCGGGAAGTTCCGTTCTGTCGTCGACGAAGAGGGAGACGAGGATATAGTCGTCTTTGATGAGTTTTTTGACTTGTGGGTCGTTCCAGACTGTGGCTTCCATCTTGCGACAGTTTACGCAGCCGTAGCCTGAGAAGTCTATCAGGATTGGTTTATTGGTCTTTCGTGCGTGTTCTATGGCTTCATCGTAGTCGTCGAAAGTGGCTTCCGTCTCGCTGTAAAGGTTGAAGTCTTGTGTCCACATAGGGGGGGCAAAGGCACTAATGGCTTTGAGCGGGGCACCCCATAAACCGGGTACAAGGTAGAGGGCAAAGGCGAAGGTCGCCAATGCGCCGAAAAAGCGGGGTACGGTGATGTTTGTCAAGTCTCCGTCGCTTTCAAACCTGATTTTGCCAAGTATGTAGAGACCCGCAAAGATTGCGATGACGATCCAAAGCACTAAGAAAACTTCTCTGTCTAAGATATGCCATCCGTATGCCAGATCCGCTACGGAGAGGAATTTGAGGGCGAAAGCCAGCTCAAAGAAGCCCAGTAGCACCTTCACCGTGTTCATCCAACTGCCAGACCGAGGTGCCTTCTTCATCATGTTGGGAAAGAGGGCGAATAGGGTGAAAGGTCCCGCCAAGGCGATGGCGAATCCTAACATACCCATGATTGGGGCGAGCATATTGCCTTTCGTGGCGATATGTACCAAGAGCGTACCGATAATCGGACCTGTGCATGAGAAAGAAACGATGACGAGGGTGAATGCCATCATGAGGATGCTGAGTAATCCTTTCGTATGGTCGGCTTTCTCTTCGGTGGCGGTACTCCAAGAGGCGGGCAACGAGATGTTGAACCCACCAAAGAAGGAGATGGCAAAAGCCAACAGTAATGCAAAGAGAAAAAGATTGAATATAGCGTTGGTGGAGAGTGCATTGAGTGCGTCTGCGCCAAACGTAATGGTGAGCAGCACGCCCAAGCCTACATAGATGACGATGATGGCGAATCCGTAAAGTAGGGCAGATGTTTTTCCTTTACCATCTTTCTGATGGAGGAAGAAACTTACCGTCATAGGTATGATAGGCCATACACAAGGAGTGAGGATGGCAAGTAAACCTCCGAGTAGCCCCATAAAAAATATGCTCCATATATTGCCGTTCTCGGCATGGGTTTCCTCTCCGAAAGACTGTAGCTCGTCGATTACGGAAGCCCAAGTGTCAGCTTCTAAAGTTGACGAAGCAGAGCCTGTTGTGGAGTCTATTGTTATGCTGTGATTTATGTTTTCGTCTGTTTTGTCTGTGCCAACGATAGGAAAAGAAAAAGGTGTGGTCGCACTTTCTTTCTCTTTTGAGGCAGTGCTTGCACCGTGGGCTTTCTTCTCAAAAAGGAAGGGCGCTTTTGTGGGTGGAAGGCAGTTGCTGTTGTCGCAAGCCATATATTCGACATAGCCTTTTAAGCGGTAACCGTTGCTGTTCTTTATATGGAATGTTTGTTGGAATGTTACTTCTTTTTCAAACCATCGCAGGTTCATTTGAAACATATCTTCAAACTTTTCAACTGGTTTCTGTTGACTTTTTGCTGAGCCAACGGCGGTTAGGTTGTCATTTCCCTCAATGACGAATTGTGTGGAGACGGGTCCTCCTTCTTGAAGGTTTTGGTCGTAGACGTGCCAGCCGACGTCGATAGTGGCAGTGTAGGAGACGACAAGGTTGTCTTTGTTTTCATCGCAGGTTATCTTCCATTTCACGGGTTCTACGATTTGCGCGCAGAGTGTGAGTGGTAGCAAGAGGAGGAATAAAAAAGTGTTCTTCATAGCGAATCGTTTTTTTATGTAACGTTTCACAAATATAGCAAATTGTGGCAAAAAAAGAGGGAAGTCCATTCGGGCTTCCCTCTAATGTGTCAATATAAGTTTATGAAAACTTATTTCTTGATGAATTGTTTAACAACGACGTTGTTGTTAGTATAAACTTTGACGATGTACATACCAGCAACCAAGTTGGAAACTTGAACACTGTTAGTGTTTGCTGAAGCAACAACCGCACCGGCGAGGTTGAGAACTTCAACCTTCTCAGCGTCAACATTTACGTTCAAAACGTCCTCTGCTGGATTAGGGTAAACAACTACGTTTTGAGCGTTAACTTTGGTGTCTTCTGTTGAGGCAATGATCTCGTCGTATGTCTTTCCGGTGTAAGCAGCAGCTTTGGAGAAGTGCATTGGTCCAACGTTACCACCTTCAATAGAATTATCACCATCGTTTGGAGTTGCCCAAGTGATTGTCAAGACATATTTGCCAGCCTCTCTGACGAGCAAAGAATAATCATCCATAGGTTCTCCAAAATAATCGCATGGTTTCCACCAACGATATTTATTTTCACTATCATAAGGGTTACCCGACAAATACCATCCATCTACAACGGTTTCAGTACCTGATTTGTAGAGGGCGTTACCCAATGCTGTACCATCTTCTTTCTTGAGAGAGAATGTTACAATGTCACTACCACCATTGCTAGCAACACCAAATTTGTAATATCCAGCCTCTTCAACCTCAATTGAATATGCCACCCACTCACCTGGTTCACGCCATCCGATGTTGTATTCTGCCCACTGAACAGTAGAGATAGAAGCAGCTGGTTCATAGTCTCCTGGGGCAGTTCCCGCAATAGATGTCAAGTCAACACATTCCTCTGCTCTGTAACTACACCATTGCGCTCCAGCGTAACATTTACTTTTGTTAGAATATTCACATTTCGGATTTTCAGAAACACATAGTGTTGTATCATCAGCAGTTGAATTTTCTTCATGGTATGCCTTTGCTTCGCCTCCTTTGTCAAAATCTCCAATTTTGAAATATTTTCCGGAAGGAGATGGAATTACTTGGTAATCTGTATATGGACCCTCAGTTTTGACTACAGTTTTGCAATCTCCGTCTCCACAAAGTTTTTCTACGATGTACTCTCCAGAAGGAGCAAATGAGTAACTAGAACATTCCTTTAAAGAAGAAGACTCCTCGTCTTTACGACTCCAGTTCCAGAAACACCAGCTGAGTTTTGCTCTACCATCGTTGTCTCCATCACAAACTTGCAAAAGTGAGTTTCCTAATTCAGGACAGATATCATCATAATAATCATACGTACCGCCTGTTCTTCCTCCTGTGAAGTCAGACACACCCCATTCAGAAACGAACATTGGAACTTTTCCTGCCGCACTCTTCAAGTTAGACAAGAAGCCATAGTGAGTACAAGAGTAGTAGTGGAATGCGTACAGGATTTTGTCTGAAACATCTGTGCCGTTAATTGACTTAATTGGGTCTGAAGCAGCCTGTCCTGGCAACTGGTCCCATTGAGGAGTACCACAGATAATCAAAGCGTCTGGATCGTTTGTCAAGATGTGAGGAATAACCTTGGTAGCGTAATTTTTGATATTACTCCAGTCTACTTTTCCTGGCTCGTTACAGATTTCGTAGATGACGTGTTTGTATCCTTTCTCTTTGACGTATGCAGACATCACGTCAAAGAAGTTTTCAGCTCCGTATTGACTGTAATTGATAGCAGAACCACCATTCAAGTAGCTATTAGGGTCTGCAGCATTGCCGTTTCCATCAGTAGGCAAAACGTGGTAGTCAACGATACAGTAGATACCTGCTTTGAAGGCATAGTCAACATAATCTTTCATGTTGGTAGCCAAGGCAGCTTGATTTTGAGCCCAACCACCATCAGACGCATACATAGCTAAACGAACGATGTTGGCACCCCATTGCTTCATTACATTTACAGCTTCTTGACTCATACACGTTTCTGAGTATTGTAAGCCGAAGGTTGACCAACCTCTCAACTGAACTGCGTTGCCACTTTGGTCAGACAACTGCAATCCATTCAATTTCAGTCTTCCGTACTTCTCGATGTAGTCATTGCTCGAGTAGTCGGCTGCGTTCGCTGCGAAACATGCGAACAACACTGACAAAAAGAATAAAATTTTCTTCATTGTACTTGAAAAATTTGTTTTATAACTTGATTTTTAATCGTTCTTAGGCAGTCGTAGCTCTCATACAGAATCAGGTCTATGTGTTTTTCTGGAACTGGTTAGAGAACTATCTTCCTATTATACTTCATTCACATCGCGCAACAAGGCGACAATTCCTTGCTTCGTTTGTGTATACGCACTACATCTTCACATTATGGTCGCAAATATAGGGGAGTAGAGGGGAATTTGCAAATTTTTCTGAAATTTTGAGAGAAAATATTTTTCTGTTGTAAAAACAAAGGGGAAATGATTTTAGCAAATGTGAAACTTATTTGATAAATAGAAAAATATTATCGCTTACTCAGCAATCAAGTCGTCTACTGCCATTCCGCACACCTCGATGAGTTGTGTGGGGTTGATCTTGATTTGCAAGCCGCGGACTCCGGCACTGACATAGATAAAGTCGTGTTGAAGAGCGGTGCTATGAATGTGCGTAGGGTATGGCTTCTTCATGCCTAATGGGGAGCAACCTCCGCGGATGTAGCCGGTTAAACTTAGAAGTTCTTTCACAGCGGTCATGGCGCAACTCTTGTTGCCTGAGGCTTTGGCCGCTTTCTTCAAGTCAACCTCCTCTGCTCCTGGAATGACACAGACGAAAATACCTGTTTTATCTCCTCTTAATACCAATGTTTTGAAGACCAATTCAATAGGCTCATTGAGCTGGGCGGCTACATGCACGGCACTGAGGTCGTTCTCGTCCACTGTGTAGGGAACGAGTTCATAGGGAATCTTCTTGCTGTCTAACAGACGGGCTGCGTTGGTTTTTTGTATTTTATCTTTCGGCATGTTTTTCTCTTTAAAATTCTTTACTTCGTGACGGTTCTGAACACCTCTTCCATTGAACGCTCTTGCAGGCGAAGAGTCAGCAACACGGTATTTTGTCTAACGCACGCTTGAAACACCTTTTCTCGAATGTCCTCCTCGGAAGTGAGCGAGAACGTGTTGCCGGTGAGGTGGCTTACCGAAAGCACGCCTTCTATGGCATTTAAGAAATCGGCATCGGTCGGCGAAAGGAACTCCACCAAGGTGGAGATTGAGTGGTTGCCGTTAGAAGAGACGACGAAGTCTTCTTTGTCGTCAACTGCTATTTTCCCCTTGTTGAGGATGATGACCCGATCGCAGATGGCAGAGACCTCCTGCATGATGTGAGTGGAGAGCATGACGGTTTTTTCCTGTCCTAACTCCTTAATCAAGTCGCGTACTCCGATGATTTGGTTGGGGTCTAAGCCAGTGGTTGGTTCGTCTAAAATCAACACTTCAGGGTTTGGAATCAACGCCTGCGCTAAACCGACGCGCTGACGGTAACCTTTGGACAGGGTGCCTATTCTCTTTTTGTATTCCCTCGTCAAACCCGTCTTCTCGATGATCTCGTCAACGCGGTCTTTGGATGCTTTGCCTAACTGGTAGATCCCTGCGATGAACATAAGATACTCTTTGACGTACATGTCGGGATAGATAGGGTTGTGTTCGGGAAGGTAACCTATCTTTTTATGCGTTTCTTGGGGGTGTTTGGCCACGTCTAAGCCACAAACCTGTACGTTCCCGCTGTCGGCGGCGAGGTAGCCGTTGATAATCTTCATCGTGGTCGATTTGCCTGCACCGTTATTGCCGAGGAACGCCACGATCTCGCCTGTCCCGATGGAAAAGCTGATGTTGTCTAACACTTTCTGAGTGCCGAACGACTTAGATAGGTTTTGTACTTGAATCATGGTATTGCGTCTTTATATGGAAGGTATGTCTGTCATTGACGGTTTTTTATTTTTTCCGTCCAAAATCGGCGGGGATCTCGCCCCACGTCTCCGTCTGCCATTTGCGGATAGGGTTATGGTAGTCGTTGTTTTTTAGCCAGTTCTCAGCGCGTTCGATAAGGTTGTAGAGGTGTTCTGTTTTGTCGTTTTTCACGAGATTGGTCTTGCATTTTTTCTGCCTTATCCATGAGATGGCGTTGGCACTGTCCGAGTAGACGGGCATCTCCGACCCTCTTTGTTTCAGTAAGGCTAAACCATGAACGATGGCGAGAAATTCACCTATGTTGTTGGTTCCCAAAGGAAAAGGCCCCGCATGGAAAATCTGTGAGTTGTCTTTAAGATAGACACCTCTGTATTCCATGACGCCAGGATTATGAGAGCAGGCCGCATCTACGGCGAGGGCTTCCGTTCCAATCTGTGGCTTCCCGACGGGAATGTTGTCTACACATTGTTTCAGTAAATCGCTGAAAGACTGTGTTTTACCAGAAGACATGTAGTTGGCATAGCCACTCACATACGCCTCTTCCGCCTTTTCAAGGGTCTCGAATGATTTGTATTTCGCACCTGGGAACTCGTCAATTTGCGACTTGCAATCCGACCAGTTGACATAGATACCAGGAGTTCTTCCCACCCAGACAACGTAGAATTTTTGTTTTTTCTCTGCCATTCTCAGTAATCTTATTTACTCCGTAACCTTTTCGAATGTCATGCCGTCGAGCAAAGAGACGTACGTTGGGATGGCTTTCCTGATTTCATCCAATTTGATATACTCGTCGGCGGTGTGGGAGCGAGATGATTCTCCGGGCCCCAATTTAAGACTAGGAAAATGCATAAAAGCCTGGTCTGACAGGGTTGGAGATCCGAAGGTGGACATACCTAACTCTAAACCTTTCCTCACGATAGGGAGGTCTGTTGAGATACCCGAAGAGGTGAGACGGAACGAACGAGCTTTCAGTTCAGACTCCAATTCAACGTCGAGGATAGAGAAGACTTCCTGGTTGGAATAGCAGTCGTTCGTGCGTACATCGATGACGAAAGAGCACTCGTCGGGGACGACATTGTGCTGTGTGCCGGCATGCACCATCGTAACGGTCATCTTCACGGGACCTAAAGAAGGAGAGACCTTAGGCAATTGGGCTGTTTGAACCCATTCTATATCTTTGATTGCTTTATAGATAGCGTTGACGCCTTCGTTGCGGGCGGCGTGTCCTGACTTGCCTTTTGCCACGCAGTCGACCACCATCAGACCCTTTTCAGCGATAGCCATCTGCATGCCTGTCGGTTCACCGACAACGGCGAAATCGATAGGCGGAAGGGCGGTGAGAAGTAGCTCCATACCGTTTTTGCCGGACACCTCTTCCTCTGCGGAAGCCCCGAAAATTAGATTATAGGGTTGCTCTTTCTCTGAAAGGACGAAGAAGGTGTGGAGCAGGGAGACAAGTGGTGCGCCGGCATCATTGCTGCCCAATCCGTAGAGCGTGTCGCCCTCTAACGTGGGTTTGTGAGGGTCGTGCTGCCAACCGCTGACGGGGCGTACCGTGTCGATATGCGAGTTGAGCAGAACTGTGGGTTTGTCCTTGTCAAACCCTTTTGCGACGATCCAAATGTTGTTTTCTAAACGGTTTGTTTCGTAGCCTAACGATTCTATGTAAGTTTGTAGAAAGTTGGCCACAGATTTTTCATCTCTACTATAGGAGGGGATGGCGATCATCTCCTGCAATAGCGAAATCGCACTTTCTTGCGCTTGTTGGATATTCATGGATGTTATCTTTTCTATCGATTTTGTTAACGCACAAAGATACGAACGCAAAGTGAACTAAGTGCGTATTTGTATAGATAAAAAAGTAATTGCTTGAAATTTGTTTTTCAAGGCTTTCTTGTTGGCGTTTTAAAATATAATTTTGATAAATCAACATAATTCATTCGATATGAGAAAAATAAGAAATAAGTTTATAAGCAACATAGGAGTGTTGGCGTTTTTCGTCGGACTTCTGTCGGGGTGTACATCAGGACAAACGAAGAAAGAAATCTCTTTGCCAGATGCCTCTGTTCAATTCATAGAAAACGAGCTGGAACATAAAACCGTATGGAGGATCTCGGAAACAAAGACGATGATGGACTACGAGGTTATCATGACCGATGGCACGGAGGTGGAGTTTAACCATCAAGGCGATTGGGAGGATATTAACTTCCGAAAGACTGTTATGCCGATGAGTTTTCTGGCTACGCTCCCACAGAAGATGAAAACGTATATTGAGGAGAATCAACTCATCGAAGAAGTGCACAAGATAGAGAAGAAACGAGTAGGAAGAAAAAGTTTCATCTATCGCATAGAACTGCATAAGCCCAACGATGTGGAGTTGAGCTTCTCGAAAGATGGGGAGCTGATCAGTGATGATCCCGAGGGCAAAAGGTTACCTTCAGCGGCGAGATCTTTCTTGAACAATCATTTCTCAAGTCATGATGTCGTTGCGATTGTCGAGGATGTCGATGGTAGTTACAACGTAACCCTTGAAGATGACACGGAAATTAGTTTCTCGCGAAAAGGTGTATGGTTCGAATTGAGGGTGAGCAAGAAGAATTGCATACCCAATAGCTTGATGAAGCAATTGCCATCCAACATAGACAGGTATGTGAAGACCTACCACGAGAAGCAATGCATTCGCCGCATTGAGAAGAAAAGCTACGGCTATCGGATAAAGATGAGCAAGCCTAACAACGTGGAGCTGCAGTTCTCAAAGACAGGAGAGTTCTTAGGTGGCGAGGATAAGAACACTTCTAATGTCGATGTGGAATAGAGCATAGAAGAAACACAAACTTGTGCAAAATAAAACCTATTTTGCACAAGAAAAACGTAAGTCCCTCATTTTTAGAAATAATTGTTAAAAGCCAAATAAGTGATAATCATCAAACAAACAATTTGCAACGCGTATAAAAACAATGCGCCCTTACTGATGTAAAACTTGAGTCCTTTGGCCTTTTTCACTTTTCCATTTTCCATAATATTCGCCCTTAAAAAAATAAAAAATAAATAATAGGACAAATATATGAAAAATGAATATTAAAATCCAACTTATTGCTATTTTTTACTTGCTTTGTAGTTGTTGTATTCACTGACAATGTCTGCAATATTGTTTCTACTGAGTGTTCCATTTTCCTTTTTGCAGTAATGAAATAGACATACACAAAGTATGTGATATTAAGCAAAAAATCACTAAATTTGCGGTGGTTTTTTAGCCTTTATTTTCAGAGTTGATAAATAAGTACGAGTAATGCGATATGGCAAAGAAATTCGCTGAATATTCAAAATTTGACCTCTCAGAGATAAACAAGGAGGTTTTGAAACAATGGGATGAAAAAGATTTGTTTCATAGAAGTATAAGTATCCGCGAGGGGGCTCCTTCGTTTGTTTTTTTTGAGGGACCTCCTTCTGCAAATGGAATGCCGGGAATCCATCATGTGATGGCGCGTTCGATCAAGGATATATTTTGTCGTTACAAAACGATGAAGGGATTCCATGTGAAGCGCAAGGCGGGATGGGACACTCACGGATTGCCTGTGGAATTAGGTGTGGAGAAGGAGCTTGGCATTACAAAGGAAGATATTGGCAAAAAAATCTCAGTAGACGACTATAACGATGCTTGTCGTAAGAACGTGATGAAGTACACGAAGGAGTGGACAGACCTCACGCACAAGATGGGTTATTGGGTTGATTTGGAGAATCCGTACATCACCTACGACAATAAATATATTGAAACCCTTTGGTATCTTCTGAAGGAACTTTACAAGAAGGGATACCTATACAAGGGATATACAATCCAGCCTTATTCGCCAGCAGCGGGTACGGGATTGAGCTCGCACGAGCTGAATCAGCCTGGATGCTACCGTGATGTGAAAGACACAACGGTGGTGGTTCAGTTTAAAATGCTGGATCCCAAACCTGAGATGGCGCAATTCGGGACTCCCTATTTTTTAGCATGGACGACGACTCCCTGGACGCTTTCATCCAACACTGCTTTGTGCGTGGGTCCGAACATTGAATATGTTGCCGTTCAATCTTTTAATCCTTATAATGGTCAGCCTGCAACCTACGTTGTGGCGAAGGCGTTGTTGAACGCCCATTTCAATCCGAAGGCGGCAGAATTAGCACTTGAGGATTATAAACCAGGCGACAAGTTGATTCCGTACAAGGTAATTGCCGAGTATAAGGGACCCGACTTGGAGGGCATGAAATATGAGCCACTTTTAGACTGGATCATGCCAGAGAATGTGGAAAAGGCGTTTCGTGTTATCCTTGGTGATTATGTGACGACGGAGGATGGTACGGGTATTGTGCATATCGCGCCTACTTTTGGTGCGGACGATGCCAAGGTGGCTAAGGCTGCTGGCATACCACCTATGCAGTTGGTCGACAAATATGGAAATCTTCGTCCGACTGTCGATTTAACGGGTAAATTCTATTTGTTGGCGGACCTTGACCCTGAGTATGTCAAGACGCATATCAATGTTGACTCATACAAAGCATACGAGGGACGTTTTGTCAAGAATGCGTATGATCCGAATTTAACGGATAAAGATGAGACGTTGGACATCTCTATCTGTATGGAGTTGAAAACAACAGGGAAAGCGTTTAAGATAGAGAAACACGTCCACAATTATCCGCATTGCTGGAGAACGGACAAGCCGGTGCTTTACTATCCTTTGGACAGTTGGTTTATCAAGTCGACTGCGGCAAGGGATAGAATGATTGAGCTTAACAAGTCGATCAACTGGAAGCCAGAGGCGACAGGTTCTGGCCGTTTCGGAAAATGGTTGGAGAATCTGAATGACTGGAACTTGTCTCGTTCTCGTTATTGGGGTACTCCTTTGCCAATTTGGAGAAACGAGGAAGGAACGGAAGAAAAATGCATCGGTTCAATAGAAGAGTTGTTTGCAGAGATTGACAAGTCTGTCAAAGCGGGTTTCATGAAAGAGAATCCTTGGAAGAATTTCAAGGTGGGTGATTATTCGAAGGAAAACTATGATCCTAAGAACATTGATTTGCACAGACCGTACATCGACAGTGTGGTTTTGGTGTCGGACAGTGGCAAGCCAATGAAGAGAGAGACAGACCTGATTGACGTGTGGTTCGATTCTGGAGCGATGCCGTTCGCACAGCAACACTACCCATTCGAGAATAAAGATTTGATAGATAAAAAAGAATATTATCCTGCAGATTTCATTGCAGAGGGAGTGGACCAGACCCGAGGGTGGTTCTTCACGCTCCACGCCATCTCTACGATGATAAAGGACAGCGTCGCTTTCAAAGCGGTTATTTCGAATGGACTGGTTTTGGATAAGAATGGAAACAAGATGTCTAAACGTTTAGGCAACGCGGTTGATCCATTCGGAGCGATTGAAAAATATGGATCAGATCCATTGCGTTGGTATATGATTACCAATGCGAGTCCATGGGATAACTTGAAATTTGACACAGAGGGAATAGAGGAGGTGAAACGTAAATTCTTCGGAACGTTGTATAACACCTATTCATTCTTTGCATTGTATGCCAACGTGGATAATTTTGACAATAGTCAGTCTCAAGTGCCGATTGAGAAACGTCCTGAAATTGATCGTTGGATTATCTCGCTGTTGAATACTTTGATTAAAGAGGTCGACGAATGTTACAATGACTACGAGCCAACGAAAGCGGGACGTGCCATTTCTACGTTCGTAACCGACAACCTCAGCAACTGGTATGTTCGTTTGAACAGGAAACGTTTCTGGGGTGGTGATGGCGAAAGCAAGTTGGCCGCATACCAGACGTTGTACACCTGTATAGAGACAGTCGCCAGGTTGATGGCGCCTATCGCACCGTTCTATTCAGACAAGTTGTTCTTGGATTTGAACAATGCAACAGGAAGTGATATGAGTGAGTCTGTCCATGTCGCCGATTTCCCTGTATATGACGCTTCTAAGGTAGACAAGCAGTTGGAGGAGCGTATGCAGTTGGCGCAAGACATCTCGTCAATGACCCTTTCTTTGCGCAAGAAGGAGAACATCAAGGTTCGTCAGCCACTCAAGCAGATTATGGTGCCAATCTTGGCAGAACATGAGCAGGAGAACGTTGAGGCTGTGAAGAACCTGATTATGAGTGAGGTGAATGTCAAAGAGATAAATTTCGTCGATGACTCAGCGGGTATCTTGGTGAAGAGAATAAAGCCAGACTTCAAGAAACTCGGTCCTAAATGTGGAAAGAGCATGAAGACGGTTGCTGCACAGTTGCAGAGTCTTGAACAGGATCAGATTGCCAAATTAGAGAAGGAAGGAAGATACGAGGTAGCGGTAGATGGCAATGTTGTTGTTGTCGAGAAAGGGGATGTTGAGATACTTTCGGAGGATATTCCAGGTTGGTTGGTAGCGAATAATGGCAGTATCACTATTGCATTGGACGTTACGATTACGGATGAGTTGAAACGAGAGGGTATTGCACGTGAGTTAGTGAATCGTGTGCAGAACATCCGAAAATCCAGCGGATTTGAGATTACCGATAAGATCAATATTGAGATTGAGAATAAGAATGAGATTGTTGATGCAGTCAACGATTTCAAGGATTATATTGCATCTCAGGTGTTGGCAGTAAGCATCAATGTTGTTGACATGGTGGTTGATGGCACTGAACTTGATTTTGACGATTTCAAGGTGAATGTTGCAGTAGTAAAAGCTTAATTGTAAGAGTATGTCATTATAAAAGGCAGTGTGGATTATTCCGCACTGCCTTTTCTCTTTTGGAATGAACTTGATAATAAAAAGAGAGCCTTAGAATTTATTCCAAGGCTCTCTTTTTTGAATCTATGTCTCTTTTATTCGTAGTATTCGATAGTGCGAGAAGACTCTAAAGTTTCGTTGGTGTCGGAATGATAGACCATGGCAGTTGTCCAATTGCCTTTGGCATCAAAAGCGACATAACTAAAGTGTTTCGTCGATTTGTATTCTTGTCCCTCACCATAGCCGGATATGATTTTGTCTGTGATGAAGCCGTCTTCTCCGTAGACGCTTTTCTCCGAACTCTTATTCTCCAATCCATTGACATTCTCGATTAAAAGTCTGTTGTTGTCATCGTAGATGTACTCTCTTTTTACAGTGATGCCAAATTCTTGAAGTTTAAGGTTGCGAGAGCTGATACGTCCTTTTTCATCGCGTGTGATACAGAAATCAGAATTAGGGGAAGTGCCGTCTGGATTGATTTTGAAATTGTCTATGCTAGTAACTTTACCATTCTCGTCAAAAGTGATGACAGAATTCTCTAAGTAATAGTCTATTTTTTTCACCTTACCTTTCACGTCAAAGAGTGCGTAATCTGTAATTCCTTCAGAATTTTCTGGTGTGGCAGAAACTGACTCATTGTTGCTTGCGTTATCGATTACTTCGACAGATGAGGAGTCCGCTTGAGAGGTCTCTGCGTTGTTGTTTGTCCCGTTTGAGCACGCTGAAAGCAGAACCATGGCGGATAAAAACAATTTGATTGTGTGATTCGTCATAATTTTTTGTTTTAAAGTTTTATAAGTAAAGATATATTTTATTCTATTTGTTTCTAATAAAACAAACTTCTTTGAATATTTTATCAATAGAGCCGTCGGCTTTCTTTTCGTGAGTTAAAATCTTGAGGATGCCTGGCTTACAGGAGATTTTTTCAACGATTTTCTCAGTCTCCCGAAGTTCCTCTTCATAGAGGTCTATTGGTTCAACAAGGTATTCCCAGTTTCCGTTGTCATTGAGTTTCATAACGGCGTAGTGGCTGATATGTTCGTTTACGCCATGGTAGAGGATGCCAAGCTCTTCTTTCCCATCATCGTCTAAGTCGCCGAGATTGCTTGCGTTGATGGTGTTAATATATTCGAAGAAGACGCTCTTGCTGACGAGGCTGTTAGAATTGCTTTTGTAAAGTTTGACGTTAGGTTTGCCACTGTATATGTAAAAGCAAGAGGAACTTGGGTCGTTTGCATCAAACTTAGGGTTGTATATCCAGATATGGTCCGAGCAACCTTGTCCGTCGAAGTTGCCGGCAACATCTTTAAGAAAACTTCCGTCGCGAATGCCAAATTTGAAAGAGAGGTCTTTGTGAGAGAAATAAGAGGAAAAATTATCAAAGAAGTCGTCTATCTTCCAATCATTGTTTTCTTTTTTGAATTTGAGAACGACGAAATAGGCAAAATTGTCGTCAGACTTAGCGTGTACTAATGCGTAGAGGTCGCCGCAGGCAGACTCAATAACACTCTTCACCTGAACTTTCTCTTTTGATACGTTAAAAGCGGTCTTGTATCTTGGCTCGTTGTTGGTGTTTCCGTTCTTCTGCTCGTAAGATTCTTTTGAACGAAGTGCGTCCAAGAGATTGCGAGAGATATGTTTGTCAATAGCTGCGGCGCATTGGTAGTTCTTTTGAATGTCTGCGATGATATCGGTGATATTGTCGGCATTGACATCTTTTCCATTGTGTGCGTCGCAATCGAAATATTCGATATTCCTGTAAATAGGATTGAATGTGTAGGTCGCTTTCACGTCGCGAGGGTCATCTCCGTTCACGTATGTTTTGTAGCAAGCCTTTTCGATGGCGAGTAGCCAGTTGCCGTGTTCGTCGGCTGCGAGATATTCGTAACTGTAGAGGCTTTCCCATTTAGAACCTTCTCCTTCACCATGTAGCACCATTTGAGTAATACGATTATTCCCATCGTACACATATTCGTAGACGGAGCGACTATCGATTCCGTGGGAGATCATCTTGATCAGTTGACCGTCGCTATTGTAGAAATATTCGTAACCTGCCTTGGTGTATGTGTTCGGGGTGGCCATTGTCTTCCATGTGAAAGAGCTGATTTTGTCAATCTGGTTGCGTGTTAGTACGAACTGCGTGTTCTGTGAGACACCTTCCCTATCGAACACTGTGGTTTGAGGTTGTGTGACACTTTCGAGCAGACCATCTTTGTAGAAGGTGGTGGTGGCTGTGTCAAAATCGACAGGATAGCCATGCTCATTGGTGAGGATGGTGATGGTTTTGACTTTTCTCACATTGCCTTGTACTTCAAAAAGGGAGCGATCGTCTATTTCGACAGGACAATCGTTGGCGAGCGATGTGAGTGTGGTGTCTTCTATGAATGAAAAGGGTTCATTTTCGGTGCGTTTGTCAGAATTAGAACCGCATGCAGAAAGCAGGAGGGTAGCGACCACTGCTGAGGGAAACATTTTGTTCATACTTGATTCATCAAATTATAGTTAATCATCCGGTTTACTTCTGACAAAGGTAACGATTAAATTTTCTATTTGAGAAATGTTTTTATTCGTAATTTTGTAGATTGAGGCGTTGAAGTTGAAAAAATGTCTTGTCAATTTTAAGAAATAAAAGATAGAAAGTGTATGAAGCGATATTTACTTCCAATATTAATGATGTTGACTTTTGTATCAGCGTATTCAGCAAGCAGGAAAGAAGAGAAAGCAGCGGCGGAAGCGGCGGCAAAAGCGCAACGGGAATCAGCGTACAGAGCGGATCAGATAGCGAGGAAGAAGGCCATTTTAGGTTTTAAAATGGTGTTTGTAGAGGGTGGTTCTTTTACGATGGGTTGTACGATGGAGCAGGAAGGGGACTGTTTAGCGTCAGAAAAGCCTGCGCATCCTGTGTTTGTGAGAAGTTATGCTATTTGCAAGTATTGTGTGACGCAAAGACAGTGGAGAGAGGTGATGGGCAAGAATCCAAGCACATATCCGAATGACGATGCGCCGGTTACGAATGTTTCGTGGAACGATGTGCAGAAATTTATTGCCAAGGTGAATTCTTTTATGGGCACGAATTACAGACTCCCGACGGAGGCTGAGTGGGAATATGCGGCACGAGGTGGAGCTATGACCGACAATATGAAATATAGTGGTGGAACGGACTTGTATATGTTGGGATGGTATAAAGACAATGCAGAGGGAGGGCCTCATCCGTGCGGAAAGAGAAAAGCCAATGAGTTAGGTCTTTATGATATGAGTGGGAACGTGTGGGAATGGTGTTCTGATTGGTATGCGCACTATTCTGAAGACACTGAGTTAGAACAGATAAATCCGGAGGGTCCAGAGAATGGAACTGAGAAAGTTTGCAGAGGTGGATATTATGAAGCTCCTGCTCAGTTTTGCAGGGTCTCTTGTCGAAGCAAAGGAAAGGCCGATTATTCATCGGGCATCATAGGGTTTAGATTAGCAGAAGATAGAGACGGAACGGAGTAGCAATCTTTAAAAAAAGCCTTGAATCATTTCAAGGCTTTCATACACGAAATTGATCGTTTTTTTTGCTTTATTTCTTCATGTTGTCGCAGTGGGAGGAAGTGTTCTGTTGTTGAACTTTCTCTCCGGGCGTAACTTTAGTGGCTTTATAGCCAAATTTCTCAAAACTTTTGAGGAGCGTCTCTTCCGTGTTTTTTTCAGCATCAAACACGATGGTAATCGTTTGGTCGGCAATACTCGTCTCAATACTTTTCACACCCCTTTCAAAGCGAAGATTGCCTTTGATTTTATTTTCGCAACCCTGGCAGTGCATTTGAGGCTGTGTCGTTGCTACGAGTGTTTGCAAGTCTTTGGCGAAACCCACAATAGAGAACAATGCAAATGAGATAGTCAGAAACAAATTTTTCATGATGAAATCTTTACATTTTGATGGAGTAAAATTAAAGGATAAAAGGAGATGAAAACCTTCAAGTGGTGTTAAAGATTGTTAAATCAGAAATTGTCTCTTCCGATGATAACTCTTGCTCCTAAATAGAACATGCGACCGTGAACAGGTCCCCAGATTAGCGTAGGGTCAAATTTGCTGCTCCAAGGATCTTCCGCACAGATGATAGGATTTTTTTGCTTGAATCCAGTGATGTTTTCTGCACCAGCGAAGACAGACCAATGACGGAACCAACGTGTGATTTGAGCGTTGACTTGAGGGTAGGCGTTGAATCGTTTATCCCATGACATTGTACCATCTTCCAAGGTATATGGGTCTGGCATCCTTCCGCCGCCATTGATTTGAAGTGTCGCATCAAATTGCCAAAGGTCTAAAGGCGTTTTGTAGGAGGCAGACACAAGAACCTTGTATTTATTAGTGAGTGGCTTTTCTCTTAGTCTGTTGTTGTAGGTGCATTTCACATCGTTGAGGCGGTAAGCCGCAGAAAGTGTGAAGCCTTTGAATAGTAACATATTGGCTTCCGCTTGGAAGGTGTGGGAGTAGGAATTGCCATTTAAGTTACTGATATAGAGATAAGAAGGATTGCTGTCGTAATCGATGACGGCTTGTTCGTCGAATGTGGTGTAGTAATATTCCGCACTTAGTTTCAAGGTCTTTAGTCCGATGGGCAGGTTGAAGGCGGCATTGATTCCGAAGTTCCATGCTTCCTCTTGGTTGAGTTGCCCGATGACTAATTGACGACCGCTTGAAAGAAGATTGTTGTTTTCAGCCAACGCATGTACTGTTCTGTATCCTTTACCTGCAGATAGACGAAAACTTGCATAATAGTTCGGCGCATATTTGAGGTGGAAACGAGGGGTGACGAAGAAACCGTATTTCGTGCTGTAGTCGGCTCTGATGCCAGCCATAGCGATGATCTTCTTTTCAAAAGAGAAAGTATATTGAACGTATGCGCCGGGAACTGTTTCTATATCTCTGCTTTTTTTCTCATTGAGAGAGGATTCTTGACGGATATTGTCATAGTTCACGCTTAGTCCGATGGAAAGATTATGCATGTCGGTCAGGTCCGATTCGTAGAAGAGAGAACCATACACATTTTGTTCGTCTGCATTGTAGAATTTATGTCCGTAGTTTGCGTCCGTTTGGTGGTATGACCCAGATAGGATGAAAGCGATGTTAGAGGCCTTTAGAGGATCAAGGATGAAAGCGTTTTTCGTGTATGCCTCATAGCGGTTTGTCTCTATGCCAATGGAGTATCTCTCAAAACCCGTGTCGGTAGCAGAGGAGTGGTGGCTTGTTTCTTGCCCTCCGTCTCTATCTTCCCGAAGAACGCCTATACCTCCATGGAAAAGATATTTGCCAGATTTATATTTCCACCGATTCTGAAGATTGTATTGTTTCAGTTTCGGACTGTCCATAAAGCCATCATCATTGTCGTCGTGGTTGACGATCATATTCTCATAATGAAGCATAAGCTCGGTGCTTAATTTTTTGTTTATGAGAAAGTTCACGTCTCCGGTCGCTTCAATTTTTGTTTTAGAATCTCCAGACACATCAATTTCGGCACCCTGTTGGTCGTCTGGTTTCTTGTATTCTACGTTGATTTGTCCAGTAATAGACTCGTATCCGTTTTTCACGGAGGAACTACCTTTTGACACTTGAATGCTCTTCATCCAGGATCCTGGTATGTAGTTGAGAGAAAATGGTAGTGCTAATCCTCTGAAATTCGGAATGTTCTCGGTCATCATTTGGACGTAGGTGCCAGACAGCCCGAGAAGTTTAATCTGTCTCGCCCCCGTTGCAGCGTCGTTGTAGTTGACGTCAACGGATGGGTTGGTTGTGAAACTTTCTCCCAAATTACAGCAAGCGGCTTTGAATAGTTCTCCTCGTGTTATTTCGGTAGAGTTGCTGGTGACATTCATTTGTCCTGTGGTGGGACGTTGGACAGAGACTTCGACACCGTCCAATTCTTGTTCATAGGCGATGGTGTCAGCACTCGACTGCGCATGCGTTGAGTAAAGTCTGGTGAATAAAAGAGAATAGGTTATTAGCTGATTAATACGCATAGGTTTTAGGTTGTGTTTTTGAGCAATGTCAAACATCATTGTTCTTCGTTTGCTCGTATTCGTCCATTTCTTTTTTGCTTTTACTGATAGTGACAAGGTATACACCGCCGAAGATAAGAATGATGGCGATGGCTTTTGTCATGTTGAAGGAGTCCATGCCTAAGTAGACAGATATAGCGCAGGCTACGATAGGTTGGATGTAGTTATACATTCCAGCCACGGTAGGTCGTAGCTTTTTCTGTCCGAACCCTAAAAGCAAATAGGCGGCAAATGTTGCAAAAACGACACAATAGCCTAAGCCGCCTATCTCTTTCCAACCAAAGGCCTCCCATTGAGTCGCTTCGATAGAAGAGGCAGAGAATGGAATGGTACAAATAAAAGCGAAAGTGAACATCCACTTCATAATCGTAACAAGTGAATATTTCGCAATAAAGTTTTTAAAGAGTACTATATAGAGAGCGTAGCAGAATTCAGCGCAAAGTACGAGGATATCACCCCAGATAGCGGTGTCTTTAGTTGCGTTTGTGCTGATATTCCGTCCTCCGAGAATGAGAAGCAGTGCGCCGCAGGCACCTGCTGCGATACCCAACACTTTTTTGCCGGTAATGGGTTCCTTGAGTATGATCGCGGCAAGAAGCATCGCCCATAGAGGCATGCTGGTGGTGATAATGGAAGCATCGCCGGGACTGCTGAGGCTTACCCCGAAAATGAATAGACCTTGGTTGAACACAATGCCTAAAAGAGAGGCAAGAAACAGTTTGCCCATGTCTTTATGGCTGACATGTTCCGGCTTTTGAAAGAAAGAAATAAGCCAGAATAGAATCATTGCGCCTCCAATACGCATATCTGTTACTACTAATGGGGAGACGAGTCCTCCAACCATCAAAAATTTGGATATAGGGGAGAGTAATCCCCACATAACATTCGCGCCAAGCATTGCGGCGTGTCCTTGAAAATGGAATTTTCCCATGATATGAATTTATTGCAATCCTTTTAAGTCTTCTTCTGTCAGACCTGTGTAGATTCTGATTTTCTCTATAGACTCTCCGTTGGAGAGCATGAGTCGAGCGACTGCTAATTTTGCTTGATTAGCACCTTCTGCACGTCCAACAATTCTTCCTTCCTTCAAACCTTTTTCCAAACCTTCCTTCAAACCTTCCGCCAAACCTATTTCTCGTCCTTCTTTTAAGCCCTCTTCACGTCCTTCTTCCACGCCAGTAGAGAGTACGCTCCATTGATGTCTGACAGCTTCCATGTGTCGAACGTATGCCTTTCGTTCTTCTGGACTTAGCGTGTCGTAGCGAAGAATCTCCCTAGCCTCTGCCAATCCGGGTACTTTTGTTTCTGGTTTAATCGTCGCATTTTTCAGAAAGCAGAACCATTCGTCTAACGGTGTGGTGGCTACTTTATCAAAGTCGTTGACTCTCAGAACATAGAACTCTGGAAACAAATCTCCTGCTTCATGTTCCGCTTCGTCGCGTTCCGCAACTCCAAAAAACTGTTCACTTTGCTTCTGCGATAGTTTGAGAATATCTTGAGGGTCATGTAAACCCTTGAAAACGGTCTTGCCATGGTATACATAGTCTTTCCCTTGTCCTAATTCAAAGTAGACAATGTTTATTGAGTATATCTTACGTACTTTGTCGTATTTGTCCCCTAATTGAATCCTTTCGGATATGGTTTTCGATACGCCGTAAAGCATTCTCTGAAAGTAATATAGCTCTCTCGTGTTCTGAATCTCAACGATGAACAGCTCTTTTCTCGTGTTTTCAACGAGAATATCCACCCTATTGAATTTGTCTTCGGGTGTTTCTTGGTTGGATTCGCTTTCTAAAAATTCGAGGATAGTAAACTTTTCCCCTAAAAGAGCGGTCATAAGCCCCTCTAACACAGCGTGATTCGCTTTGTTGCGCAATAGGCGTTTCATCGCCCAGTCAAACCTAACGTAGTTCTCCATAAGTCTTTCACGTTTAATTTAAAAGAACTAAACTTATCTGTTAGTTCAATGTCAAACAAAATCTATAACGTGCGAATTTAAGAAAATTCAAAGACTTTATTGTTTTTTTTAATGTTAATGTTGCTTAATCTCGCAGCTTCGACTGGTAGTTTACACTTTGTTTTAAATATATGGTGAGCAACATCAATCCGATGAAAACAAAAAACAAGGACACTAACCAAAAATTGGAGAAAGTGTCGTACAGCCCATGTATGGTCGCAGGAACTGCAATCGCCAAAAAGTAAAGAGATTTCCTGTATTTAGGGTATAACGATGCGAACGAAAGAAAATATCCTGCAATGCCACACCAACATGCATGTAGGAATGGTAGACTTGTCAAACGCATGATATTCAAGAAGAAAGAAGTATCATACGCTTCCTGTGCATTGATGGTCATTTGATACCCGACGCCTTCGTATACTCCAAATGCAATACCTGATATTAGTCCATAGAAAACCATTGTCCTTGGAATCAATGGTTCTGTAGCTCGTCGCAAAAGGATGATAAGAGGTAACATTTTGACCAACTCTTCTGTGAAACCAACTCCGAAAGTATAACCTATTACGTTGAAAATCAAGCTGTTTGATTCTGTGAATATATAGAATGGATTAAGTTGATTTAATCCTAACAAGTCGAAAATTGCGAAGACGAAGATGTGTGTCAGAAAAAATATCGTGATGGTCGTTTTCCTATCTACTTGCGAGGTCTTAAAACATGCATAGAAAAAAAGTCCCCACATAATGGAGAAATACATTGCTATTGCATAAAAGAGTATGACTCCACCTAACGGTATGTTGGATAAAATCATAGGCAGGAACCCCACTATGGCCAAAATGAGAAATCTTTGGTCATACAAAAATTCTTTGGAAAAAAGCCTTGTTCGTGGGAAAATAAGTTCAGAACCAATCTTGGATAATTGTGAAAACAGGTTGCCGTTGTTTTCAATTTTGGCAACTAATTTGTTCTGTTTCAGAAAGTAGTCAACGGTTTTTACTGCATTCTCGTCTTCAGAATCTACAACATCGCTAAGAGTGGCTTTGTCGTGCTTCAACACTTTCCCTTGATTGACTAATGTGAGAAGGTATTGCTCTTCGTATGGACCGAAAATTTTACCATTTCTGATGACATAGATATTCATAGGTTGTTAAAATAGGAACTGGACTCCTCGTCATAGTCAACAAGTGGTAGTGCAATAGTAAGTAATTTGTGAGAAAAATGCTCGTGTGAAATATGCTGGGAATGCGCTGTGAAGAATCCTATCCCATTTGGATCGCATAATTTTTGGGGTTTCTCGTCGCCACTACAACTTGAAGTCCAGTTGTTTTTGCTCTAACGGACTATCTACAATAGGTCAATCGTCCAATTTAGGCTTTGAATCTTTAAATCTAATTCTCGCAGTTTCTTTGCGGACTCGTCTAGTTCTTTGCGCAACTTCGCAACGTCTATCGTACAGATAAACTTAACCTCGTTGCGGCTATAGCGATTGTTGCTTGTGCTGCAATGTGAAAGTATTTCCTGCAACGTCTTCACCTTACTCATCATTGCATCTCTGCGTGATAACATCTTCGTGATAGACTCCCCATCAACAACGGAGTTTATGTTGGTGTTGTTGATTCTATAAATGTAAGTCTCTAATGACGAGAAATTTGCAGATAACTCATCAAAAAGTGCTTGTATTTCTTCTGCGGGCTGATCACCTTCTTGAATCAGGGCGCTATCTTTTATACGTTGAGTCAATTCGGAGATTTTTGTCTGAAGTCTCGCTCTCTCACTTAATGCTTCTGCTAATTTCATAAAAAATCATTTAGTCAATTATCAAATTCGTTTTCGTGTCGGGGAAAACCACGGATGGTTTGAAGGTCTTGGCCTCTTCATACGACATAAATCCATACGACATGATGATGACAATGTCGCCAGGGCAGGCTTTCCTGGCAGCCGCTCCATTCAAACAAATGACCCCCGAACCTCGTTCTCCCTTTATGGCGTATGTCTCGATTCGCTCTCCATTGTTATTGTTGACAACTTGCACTTTTTCGTTTGGCAAGATGTTGGCGGCCTCCATTAATGCTTCATCGATGGTGATGCTCCCGATATAGTCTAAGTTGGCCTGTGTAACCGTGACGCGGTGGATCTTAGACTTTAATATTTCAACTTGCATGACGACTATTTTTTGTATTGGATGTTATCAATCAAACGAACTTCGCCACAATATACTGTGATACAGCCTGTTACGTAATCCGCATCAGACCACTCCTTGATAGGTTGCAAAGTGAGTGAATCAACAATCTCAAAATATTCAACTTCCAAGTTGGGAAAGAGATTAATCGTGCTAACAACCCATTGTTTGACTTCATCTACGGTCTTCACATTTGCCAGGTCAACGCTCATAAATAATGTTCTTGAAATGTTGACTGCAATTTTTTTCTCCGCATCGGAAAGTCGCGCATTTCGGCTGCTCAATGCCAAACCACTCTCTTCGCGGACGATAGGACAACCTACAATTTCAAGATTATAGTTATAGCGTTTCACCATCTCACGGATGATAGCCAGCTGTTGGAAATCTTTCTCTCCGAAGTAGGCGCGGTTTGGCTTCACAATGTCAAAAAGTCGGCTCACTACTTGACCTACACCGTTGAAATGTCCAGGACGGGCCGGACCCTCCATCACTTGATCTAATGGTGCGAAATCAAACTGGCGGGTGTCTGGCGTAGGGTATATTTCTTCCACGGAAGGAATGAACGCGAACGTGCAGTCCGCACCGGACAATAGTTCTATGTCTGCCTCCTCTGTCCTCGGATACTTCTCTAAATCGGTGGAATTGTTAAACTGAGTAGGGTTGACGAAGACGCTCACCACACAAACGTCGTTCTCCGCTACGCATCTCTTCACCAATGAGAGGTGTCCGTTGTGTAAAGCTCCCATTGTAGGTACCAAACCAATTGTTTTCCCCTCTTTGCGACACTGGTCCAATGCGTCAGAGAGACTTGAAACTGTCTTGTAAACTTTCATTTCCGACTGCTCTTTTACAAAAAAGTTATATAGGAAAATATGCGATTCTCCTTTGTTTTTTAATTTTGTGCAAAGGAAACACTTATTATTGAGAGACAAAAGCGCAATAAAGAAAAAAAACGAAAATTTGGAGTGTTGCCTCTTTTTTGCTAACTTTGTCTGACTAATTGTGTTTGAATGGAAACAGTGAAGATTTTATACATTTCGCAAGAGATTACCCCGTATTTGCCAGAGAGTGAAGTGGCGACTATGTGTAGAAATTTGCCTCAGGCAATTCAGGAAAAGGGACGGGAAATAAGGACGTTCATGCCTCGTTTCGGCTGCGTGAACGAGAGAAGAAATCAATTGCACGAGGTGATTAGGCTTTCTGGAATGAACTTGATTATTGATGATAACGATCATCCTTTGATCATAAAGGTCGCTTCTATACAAGCAGCTCGTATGCAGGTTTATTTTATTGATAATGACGATTTCTTTCATAGAAAGACGATGATCGCTGATGAAAATGGAGAGGAATTTTCAGATAACGAGGATCGCTCTATTTTCTTTGTCCGTGGTGTGCTTGAAACGGTGAAGAAGCTTCGCTGGGCTCCAGATATCGTTCATTGCCATGGTTGGATGACTTCTCTCGCTCCTATCTATATTAAGAAATCGTTCAACACAGATCCTTTCTTTAAAGATGCAAAGGTGGTCTACTCTGTTTATGGTGATGATTTCAAACGTCCGTTCAGTGCTAAGTTCGGAGAAAAACTGAAATTGGAGGGCATTTCTGACGAGGATGTGAAATTGGTTTTAGGCAAGGAGTCTTCTTTTGAAGACTTAACTAAGCTCGCTTTAGAATATTCTGATGGTGCAGTCATCGCTTCTCCTAATGCCAACCCCAATATAAAAGATTATATTGCAAAATCAGGAAAACTTTTCTTAGATACTCCTGCTCCTGACAATTATGTGGATGCTTACAACGAGTTCTATGATAAGGTTCTACAAGGTAAATGATTCGTAAAAAGAATTGCGTATGGAGGTCTAATACCTAACTTGATAAATCTTTTGCAAATGAAAAATTACGAAATGGGTAAAAGAATTTGTTTCTCGTTTTGTGTGTTGTCTTTGTTGTTTCTGCTAGGTTGCCAGGATGACGAAGGGGTGGGTATGTCTATTCAGCCCGATGAGGATGTGTTGCATACTTACTCAAACATGGTGAATGTGGAGACATCGTCGATTGTTACAGATTCCGTTTTGAGCAAATATGATTATTTCATATTAGGTCGCTATCGTGATGAAAAGTTTGGTGAGTCTGCTGCCGAGTTTATGACGCAATTGGATGCTCGTGTCGGAGGTGTGAGTGTCCCCGATACCGTTGTGGCAGAGAGTTCCTCCTCAACTGTGGGTATACTCAACACTCTGCTTACTTCTATAGACTCGAATTATGGCGACATAATCTCAATCTCGCAACCATCGGATGTAGAGGTTGATTCCGTCAGATTTTACCTGCAGTATACTGACGATTTCTTTGGCGATTCTGCTGCTCTTCAGGCAATTTCGGTGTACGAGTTGAACCAGCCTTTGAAAGAAAGTAAAACGTTCACGAATGTTAAAGTATCTGATTATTGCGATAAGAGTTTGCTTTTAGGCTCGAAATCGTATCAGATTCAAAACAAGCGAACATTGACAATCAACTTGGATAAAACGTTAGGAGAGAGATTGTTGGATGTTTATAAAAAGGGTTCGTCTGTTTCAAATCAAAATGATTTTAACGAATACTTCAAAGGTGTCTATGTAAGTCATACGTTTAATCAAGGAACCGTTATGCAGATCTCTGTTGCGGGTATTCAGATTTTCTACCATTATGATGCGCTGATTGCGACTACATATAATGGGGCAGATACTACGGTGCGTGCATCTTCCTTTGGCAAGGATTTGAATCCGTTGGTGTCTTCTGTTTTCCTTTCTGCCAACAAATCGGTTAAGCGTGTGAACGTGGTTACTCAGTCAGACCTTTCTTCGGTTGTCAATACTCTGAATGAGGGTGAGTATACATTCACATATACGCCAGCGGGACTATATACATGTGTGGATATTCCGATGGATGTCCTCAAAGATTCTATAGAGACCATCTCCGGCGAAAAGGATGCTTCTCGTATTATGTTCAATTCGGCGAAATTGATATTCCATCGGGCAAGTTTGAACTGGAAGACGGATATAAAAGCAAGTTCTTTTCTTTTGTTAATAAGCAAGAGTAAGGTGGTTGACTTTTTCTATAATAATACGCAGCCAGATGGCTATTCGTCTTTTATAACTTCAATTGATACAACGTATAACACTTATACTTTTAATATCACAGCACCGTTACAAAACAAATATCGCGGAATGGGAACAACATTTGGCGATGATATGGTTTTGGTTCCTGTGGTTCGTTCCTCAGAGAGTAGCAATTACTATTATCGTCAGCAGTTGTGGTTAACGGCGACGATGTTACACAGCCAAAATTCTTTTTCTGAAGCTCTTCGTCCTCGTTTAGACGTCGTTTATACAAAGAGATAGTGGAATTTTTGCTATACAAAGCATAAGGTGATGAAAGAGATATTGTCTTTCCTTCGTCAATTGCAGGCGAACAACAACACGGAGTGGTTTCATGCGCATCGTGCGGAGTATGAACAAGCAAAGGCGAAATTCAATGCTATTGCGGAGAAGATTATTTCGGGGGTGGCTTCTTTCGACCCCAATGTCGGGGCTTTAGAGTTGAAAGACTGTACTTATCGTATTAATCGAGATATCCGTTTTTCTTTGGATAAGTCGCCTTACAAGACTCATTTTGGCGTTTATGTATGCCCAGGGGGAAAGAAGTCTGGTAATGCGGGCTACTACTTTCATGTTTCCCCGAATGAGGGAACTTATCCGGATGGATGTATGTTGGCGGTTGGAATTTATTGTTGTGATAAGAATGTGGTTCAGATAGTTAGGGAAGATATTGAGGATGAGGGAGAAAAGTTTGATGCGATGATTAAAACGGCAGAAAAGTACGGGTTTGAGTTGGATCACACAGACGACTTAAAGAAAGTTCCCCGAGGTTTCTCTGCAGGTTCTCCGTATGACGACTATCTTAGATTGAAGGCTTATTGCTTATGGTGTCCTTTGACAGAGGATTTTGTCTATGCAGATGATATGATAGATCGTGTGTTGGATCTTTTCAAAGTCAACAAACCGTTTAACGACTACTTAAACCGTGTGATTGAATATAGCAGGGAGGTTGATTAGTGTTTTTATATAATTACAGAAAAACCGCAATGTCGTACGGGCACTGCGGTTTCTTTGTATAACATGTTTCGCTTTTTATCCGAAAATCTGCTTAATGACCTTCTCTGTTGCACCTCGATTCTCTTTTGAGTAGGCATCTGCTGTTGCCGCTGTCTTCTCGTAAAGCGTTGAGTTTGGCGAGTATAAGTCAGACATCAGCGTGTCGAATTCTTCGTAATTGTTGATTGAGTATGCGCCTCCTCTTTCTATCATGTCTACTGCTTCTTTGAACTTTTGGTAGTTGGGTCCGAAAAGGACCGGAATACCGTAGACGGATGCTTCCAGAATATTGTGGATACCCACTCCGAATCCCCCTCCGATGTAGGCCACTTTCCCATACCTGTAGATAGAAGAAAGAAGTCCGAAGCAGTCAATGATTAGACAATCTGCTTGTTTCACACTGTTCTCGTCTGTTTGTGTGTATCGAGCGTAAGGGCGTTCCAACTGACCAATGATACGTTTCAAATGCTCCTCGTGAATTTCATGGGGGGCAATAATGAATTTCAACTCGGGATGTTTGTTGATGTAGGGGATGATAATATCTTCGTCTTTAGGCCATGAGCTTCCTGCGATGAACACAGGAGCGTCTCCAACAAACGATTGCACGATGGGCAAGGGTTTGGACTTGGCCGCAATGTCTGCCACACGGTCAAAGCGAGTGTCACCCACTAAAGAGACATTCTCGATGCCGATAGATTTCAATAAGTCCATTGAAACCTGGTTTTGTACGAAGAGGTGCGTGAACTTCTTCAAAATTCCTCTATACCAGCCCCCGTACCACTTGAAGAATACCTGAGATTCTCTAAAAATCGCAGACACGATATAGGTAGGTATCTCGCGCTTTTTCAAGAATGTGAGGTAGTTCATCCAAAATTCATACTTGATGAAAATGGCGTATGCAGGGTTGACGATAGACAGAAATTTCCGAACATTCCAAGATGTATCCATTGGCAAGTAGCAAACGATGTCTGCTCCGTTGTAGTTCTTGCGTACTTCGTAGCCGGAGGGCGAGAAGAAAGTAACCAAAATTTTAAGACCAGGATGGTTTATTCTCAGTTTTTCAATGATGGGTCTTCCTTGTTCAAATTCGCCTAAAGATGCAGCGTGCACCCAGACGTATTTTTCTGAAGAGTTGATTTTTGATTTTAGAAGTTCAAAAACACCCTTCCTCCCATCTACGAATTTCTTTGCCTTATCGTTAAAAAAAGACATAAACCATGCTCCAACAAAGTAGAGCATGATTCCAAAATTGTATAAAAGTCGCATTTCAGACCTTATTTAATCTCGTTTAACGCATGGGCTACACGAGCCAGTGTTTCTTCTTTTCCTAAGATATCAATGATATTGAAGATGTGTGGACCTTTGGCGGCTCCAACTAAGGTGATACGGAACGAATTCATCATTGTGCCTAAGTTGTATCCCTTTTGAGCGACCCAATCGAGTACTAATTTCTCGTTTTCTTCTGTTTTCGAGAAATCATCAATACCTTTCAATACTTCTACTAACTCCGTGAGGTATTGTGGACTTTCAGGTTTCCAACGTTTCTTCAGTGATTTCTCATCGTATGAGGTCGGAGCTTCAAAGAAGAAGTTTGTTTGTTCCCACAGGTCTTTTGGAAAACTGATTCTTTCCTTAACGAGAGAGACGATGTAGGTCAATTTTTTGAAATCACATTCATATCCTTTCTCTTTGAGAATGGGGATGAACATATTGGCAACTTCTTCGTCTGATTTTTTGATTAAGTATTCATGGTTAAACCAGATTCCTTTTTCATAGTTGAACCTCGCTCCAGATTTGCTGACGCGGTCAATAGAGAAGAGTTGTATTAGTTCGTCCATTGAGAACAATTCCTGGTCTGTGCCAGGATTCCAACCGAGGAGTGCCAAAAAATTGACCACCGCTTCAGGTAGGTAGCCAGATTCTCTGTAACCCGATGAAATAGCGCCTGTGTGAGGGTCTGTCCATTGCAATGGAAATACGGGAAACCCTAATCTGTCGCCGTCTCGTTTGCTCAGTTTCCCATTTCCTTCTGGCTTGAGAAGAAGAGGAAGATGTGCGAAACGAGGCATCGTGTCTGCCCAACCTAAGAAACGATACAAGAGAACGTGTAAAGGAGCTGATGGCAACCATTCTTCTCCACGGATTACATGAGTGATTCCCATTAAGTGGTCGTCCACAATATTTGCCAAGTGGTAGGTTGGAAGCTCATCCGCTGCTTTGTATAGGACTTTATCGTCTAATATGTTGGAGTTGATGACGACTTTTCCGCGAACCATATCGTCCACTTCAATGTCTTCGTTGGGTTCTATTTTGATTCGGACAACGTATTTTTCTCCGTTCGCGATTCTCTTTTCAACCTCTTCTTTCGGTAGGGTGAGAGAGTTGATGCAGTTCATACGAGTGTGGGAATCATATTGGAAATTAGGGATTTCCTTGCGTTTTGTCTCCAATTCGTCGGGGGTGTCAAAAGCATAGTAGGCGAGGTTGGCATCCAAGAGTTGTTTCACATAGACTTTGTAGATTTCTCTGCGTTCGCTTTGGCGATAAGGTCCGTTTTCTCCACCGACGCCGACACCCTCGTCAAAAGTGATTCCCAACCATTTGAACGCTTTAATGATATAGTCTTCTGCGCCAGGCACAAAACGTTGAGAGTCTGTATCTTCAATTCTGAGAAGGAGATCTCCACCATTTTTCTTTGCGAAAAGGTAGTTGTAAAGGCAGGTTCTTACACCTCCGATATGGAGCGGACCTGTAGGACTAGGTGCGAAACGCACGCGTACTTTCTTGTCAGCCATTGTATATACTGTTTTTTCCTTGTTTTATTATTTGTTATTGAAGCGGTTCATGGTGTCTTGCAGACCTGAAAGACAGAAATTTTTGATGATTTCTTCTGCTATTGGCACTCTTTCTTCTAATTTTTTTGCCTCCTCGTCATTCCACTCACCTAATACATAATCAATTTGCCCCCCCTTGGGAAAATCGTTGCCGATGCCGAAACGGAGACGAGCGTAATTTTGCGATCCGATTTTTGCCTCGATACTCTTGAGACCATTATGGCCGCCTGCGCTTCCGTTGCCTTTCAGGCGAAGGGCCCCAAATGGGATGGAGAGGTCGTCCACGATGATAAGGACGTTTTCCACAGGTATTTTTTCTTTATTCATCCAATAGCGTACAGCGTCGCCACTGGCGTTCATATAGGTTGAAGGTTTAAGAAGCAGTAGTTCAGCGTTTTTCACACGCCCTGTTGCCGTCGAACCATAGCGAGTATGGTCGTCAAAAACAAGGTTGGACGCCTTAGCAAAAGCGTCCAACACTCTAAATCCTATATTGTGTCGGGTATTGGCATACTCGTCGCCAATGTTTCCCAAACCCACAATCAAGTATTTCATAAATGATGCTTTAAATCACATTAGTTGGCCGCATTACGCGCTGCGCGAGTAGCTTTTACAGATGCGACAACATTAACTTGGCTCGACAAAATTGTCAAATTGTCGAATGAGAGAGCTCCAACCTGAATAGTCTTGCCCAAACCGAGTTTCTCTACATTAACTTTCAAAATTTCAGGAATGTTCTTGTAGTTGCCCTTAACTTTCAACTTACGCATGTCTTGGCTCAATTTACCTCCCAAACGTACACCTTCTGCAAGTCCTTCCAACTTGATAGGAACCTCCATAACAATGTCCTTGTCCTCGTAAACCTCTAAAAAGTCGATGTGGAGGATTGAATCCTTTACTGGGTGAAACTGAATTTCCTTCAAGATTGCCTTGTAAGTCTTTCCGTCAATGGTCAAGTTTACCAAGAAGATTTCTGGTGAATAGATCAACTTGCGTACGTCTGCTGCTGAAACTTGGAAATTGACGTTCTCAGATTTTGATCCGTACAAAATCGCAGGAATTTCTCCGTTTTCTCTGATCGCTTTAACGCCTTTCTTTCCGAGGTTCTCTTGGGCTCTCAATGAACCGCTCAAATCATAAGTCTTCATTTTGTGTTACTCAAAATTAAGTTTTACAATACGTTCGTAATGGCTTAATTTCCCATCACACTTTCTTTTGAACAAATTTTCTAAAAAAGCGGTGCAAAGGTACTTTTTTTTTTCGAATTATCATAGTATTATGTTCATCTCATTGCGATGTTGAGCTTTTTTTCTCTTCGGACGTGAAGTGTGGTTTGCAATGTGTGCCTCCTATACTCAGCGTTTATTGCAGCAACGCTTTCCAATCGTCTATGTTCAACGTGTCGAATGGATTGTTTTGACCGATGAAAGAGTTTGCTATATTTCTTTTTTTCTCTTGTAGGAGAAGAACTTTTTCTTCAACGGTGCCTTTCATAATGAAGCGATATACAAACACGTTGCGCATTTGTCCGATGCGGTAGGCGCGGTCTTCTGCTTGCTGCTCTGCTGCGGGGTTCCACCATGGGTCTATTAAAAAAACATAATCGGCTGCCGTAAGATTGAGACCGACACCCCCTGCTTTTAGTGAGATGAGGAAACAAAATGTCTCGGGATTGTTTTGAAACTGGTTGACTTGTGCCTCTCGGTCTTGGGTTGCTCCAGTTACTTTTGAGTATTGGAAGCCCTCTTCTTTCAATGCTGTCTCTATTATTTCCAAGAAACGAACGAAACTTGAAAACACTAACACTTTATGCCCTTCTTCTTTCAGACTTTTCAATCGTCGCACAATCTCTTCAACTTTATTGGATGTAATGCTCGATTTCTCGTCAACAAGTGATACTTGGTTTGCCAATTGTCGCAGCATTGTTAAAGAAGAGAGTGCCATGGTCATTGTCTGTGGTTTGCCGAAGCGAAGAATCTCATCCATCAGTGTGTTGCGGACTGCGTTTTTCTGCTTTTCATAGTAAGATTTATGCTCTTCGCTCATCTCGCAGAACACCTCCATTGTGTATTTGTCCGGCAATTCTTTTGCTACCTCCTTTTTTGTTCTTCTTAGCAGAAAAGGCTTGATGATTGCCCTTAGCAAACTTTCACGTTGTGCGTCTTTCTCTTTTTGTATAGGTTGTTCAAAGAAGTTGTGGAAATAGTGTTGTGTGCCTAAGATATCTCGGTTGCAGAGGTTCATCTGTGCCCATAAGTCTGTCATTCCGTTTTCAATCGGAGTTCCGGTAACGCAGAAAACATGTCGGGCATTAATCTGCACAACGGCCTTGTAGGTGAGAGAAGAGGGATTCTTCAGGTTCTGACTTTCATCAAAGATGGCACATTCAAAATTACACTCTTTCAAGAAGTTAATGTCTTTTCGGAGAATTCCGTATGTGGTGAAGACAAGGTTGTAGTGGGCGAAAATCTTACCTATTTGTGGGGATTGTATACGTCGATCTCCGGTATGCACATAATGAGTCAACGAGGGTGCAAATTTCTTCTTTTCATTGATCCAATTGAAAACCAACGACGAGGGTACTACTACGAGTGTGGGAGCTTTGTTGCCTTCTTTATCTGTCTCTGCATCAGAGTGTTGTGTTTGTGATGAATCAGCTATGGGTTGATCGAAAAAGGTGGGTTCGTTGCTTTCGTATATCCATTGTGGTTGCTTGTAGACTTCCTTTTGAATTTTCTTTTGTGGGTAGATTTTGCGCAAAAACGATAGTATTTGCAGTGTCTTACCTAATCCCATATCGTCAGCCAAGCAACCGCCATAGCTCATTTGGTAGAGTTTTACCAACCAAGAGTAACCTATGACTTGATATTCGCGTAAAGTGGCATTGATGCCTTCCGGTACGATTTCTGGTTCTTCCAAAGTGAGACGGATGGCTTTGCTTTGCGAAAAGCCGTCGCTCATCAGTCCTAACAGCGATCTGCGTATCTTTAAAGTGTCACCCTTGGATGTTCTCTGCATCAAGTCTGAATATTTTGAGAAGACCTCCTCGGGAAGAACGATACTTCTTCCGTCCTCCAACTTATAGATGCGTTCTCCGGACGCGATGTGATTGCGTAGTTTTGCGATTGGAATGTGCAAGTCTCCGACGCATACCTCACCTTTCAACTCAAACCAATCCATGTCCACTTCGGTGATTTCCGCATGGAATGATATTGGTTCTAATATGAAAGTGTGCTCACTAAGTTCTTGTCGGATTTCAAACGCTTTCAAGGCTTCTTTGTTGCCTATCAAAAAGTTGACAATAGATACCTCCTTGGTCTTGTTGGGATTTATAAAGAAATATTTGTTTATTTCATATAACCCTAATTTTTTTATAAAATTTATGTGTCTCTGTTCAGAATCTATATTGCGATTTTCTATCGTTATCTGGTATGAGTTATTTTCTTCTAAAATATTGACGAATCGTTTTTCCGTAGCATCTATTTCAATACAAAAGTCTCCATATTGAAAATTCAGACGGAGGGCTGGCAAGCGGTCTAAATTCTCGACAAGGGTTAATATAGGGTGTGGTTCGTCATGAGATTCTTTTAACGAAAAGCCCTCTATGATGACGTGGTCTTCTTGCTCTACAGCCTTTTTGACGAATGTGTCTAAGTATGTTTTTAAATTTTTGGAAGGCACTTCAACATACTCTTTGTTCAAGAATGTTGAGACACGTTTGAAACTATTTTGTGAATGGATGTAAAGTCGGTTGTGAAGAATGTAGCAAGCAGGTTCTTTTGATAAGACAACTAAGTCTTTGGGTTGGTATTTCTGGGTGATGGGTTTTAATCCGTCCTTTTCATTCAAAAGTAGGGAATAATGAAGAATCCCTTCTTTCATTAAGAATTGAGTAGTTGTCTTGTCAAAGTCTGAGTTGGTGAACACTCTGTCTGATTCATATATCGTTGAGAACGATTTGTCTTTGTGAAAGACAGGTATTTCGTATTGGCGTGCGAGGTTGGCTAATTTGTAGTTGGCTCGTTCGACCGCTTGGATGATTAGTTCGTAGTTAGGAAAATTCGGTGCGAATTTCTTTTGAAATTCGGTGACGGTTAATTTCTCACGTACGAACAATTTAAGTATATGGGGTTCTCTCGTGCACTCGTATGCTTCGACTGCTTTCCATTGTAACTCTGACAGTTCCTCCTTGTTGGAGTTCGTCTTTGTAGGAAAATAGGAAATGGGGTATGACTTATTTTTTTCATCTAAGACGACGGGACGCAAAATGTGGCTCCACAGAGGGTGGTCGACTAAAAGCAGGGCAAACATAGAATGAGAGAGATGTGATTTTAAGTTTCGATTGGTGATTTGACAAAAAAGGCTGAAAGCAGAAATGCCGCCTTCAGCCTTTTGTTTATCCTAACAAAATTTATTTAGTGAGGTAGTTCTCGCTGATTGATCTGTTGTCGAGGACACGTTGGATAGTGTCGGCGAACAAAGATGCGACAGAGAGAATGTGAGCCTTTTTACATGTCTTGTGGAATGGAATGGAGTTCGTGAATACGATTTCTTCTAAAGCAGAATCGTCTACGCGTGAACTTGCAGGGTCAGACATAACGGCGTGGGTAACGACGGCACGTACTGATTTTGCACCAGCGTTGGCGAATAGCCCTGCGGCTTTTGTGAGCGTGCCTGCGGTGTCCACCATATCGTCAAGAATAACGACATTTTTGCCTTTTACATCGCCGATGATAGTCATTTCGCTAACTACGTTGGCTTTTTCTCTGCTCTTGTGGCAAAGCACCATCGGACAACCGAGGTATTTAGAGTATGAGTTAGCGCGCTTTGAACCGCCGACATCGGGAGAAGCAATGACGAGGTTCTCCAACTTGAGTGATTGAATGTATGGCAAAAATACAGTAGAGGCGTAAAGATGATCTACAGGAATGTCGAAAAATCCTTGTATCTGGTCTGCGTGAAGATCCATGGTGATGAGGCGGTCTATACCCGCTGTAGTCAACATATCTGCAACTAATTTGGCTCCGATGGCAACACGCGGTTTGTCTTTACGATCTTGTCTTGCCCAACCGAAATAAGGGATTACGGCAACGATTTTGTAGGCTGATGCGCGCTTCGCTGCGTCAACCATCAACAAGAGTTCCATCAAATTGTCGGCGGTTGGCACTGTCGACTGCACTAAGAACACATAGCGTCCACGAACGGACTCTTCGTAAGAAACTCCAAACTCGCCATCTGCAAATTTTTGCAAATTGATTCTACCCAATTCGCAACCTAAGTGGTTACAAATCTCTTCTGCCAAATATCTTGTGTTTGATCCGGCAAAGACTGTAAAAGGATGTTGACTGTCCATTGACTTTATTTTTGGAATAAAATTTGTCGTTTTTTGTTTCTGCAAAGTTAGTAGAATTTTTGTTTGCTTGTTGTTTTTATGTGGGGTATTTTTGTGTTGTAGTTTTTGAAATTTTCTTTTTGCGTCTATGGAATCGTGCGACAAAGTTTTTGAGAAGGCAAAAATTCGAAATACGGCCGTCCGTCAGTTAGTGTGGAAGGCTGTCTCTGAATTTGACTATGCGTTCTCATTGGCGGATTTAGAATCGAAGCTCGTCACTGTTGATAAGTCCTCCTTGTTTCGTACGCTTACGCTTTTCAAAGAAAGGGAGTTGTTGCATGAGGTAGACGATGGTTCTGGCTCTGTAAAATATTGTGTGTGTGATTGTTGTGATGAATTTGACGAACATAGACATCATCAACATCATGTGCATATCACATGCGTTGTTTGCAAGAAAACATTCTGCCTGAAGAAACTTACTATTCCATTAGTGAATATTCCTAAAGATTTTGAAGTGGAGGAAATTAATTATGTCGTAAAGGGTGTTTGTGCAAAATGTCGTAAAAAACATAGTCAGGAGTAATATCCCCACATTCCCTGTGTTTATGTAGATTCTTTTTGTCGTTAATTCTATAATTAGTGTTTTTATTTATAACGTTGTTAAATAAATTGAAAAAGACGTCGTTAATAAGTTAAAATACATTAATTTTGAACCATTATTGTTGAATTTGAAATGATGATGATTGAAGAAAATAGGTAAAAATGTCGGGGAAAAAGAAAATCTTGATTATCGGAGGAGGCGTTGCAGGAATGTCTGCCGGTATCTATGCGCAGACGAATGGTTTTGATTCGATTGTTGTAGAAAAACATAGCATACCGGGTGGTATTTGCACCGCTTGGTATCGTAAACGTTATAAGTTCGATTATAGCATTCAGTGGTTGGTCGGCACAAAAGAAGGGGCGTTCCATGATACAATGTGGGAAACGGGTATTTTGGATGATACTGTTAAGGTGCTTAATTCCGATATACATAATAAAAACGTAGACAAGAATGGAGCGGATTTTATTATCTATACCAAGGTGAGGAGATGGCGTCGTTACCTCCTGAGAATGGCTCCCGAGGATTTCATCGCTATCAACCGATTGTGTCGAGATATTCGTTGGGCGTCCCACCTTCGTCCGTTCGACATCGCACCTGCCTTGCGAAATCCTTGGCATTATATAAAGGCTCTTTATCATTGTTGGCCTTCTCTTTACATGGCTTTGCGTCATAAGGGTAAGACTTTTCAAGAATATATCGACTCTCTGCATTTTAAGAATACGTATCTTCGAAGTAGAATGTTGCAGATTTATGGCGAAAACAACTTCTCTGCTTACGCTTTCTTGCTCATCATGGGGTGGTATCTGCGTAAAAATGCGGGCTATCCGATGGGTGGCTCTTTAGGTGTTGCAGAACGTATGCAGAAGAAATACGAGTCGCTCGGTGGCCAGTTCCTCTTCAAAAAGGAGGTTGAAGAAATTTTGGTGGAAAATGGCAAGGCAAAGGGTGTGCGACTGAAGGATGGAACTGTCATGGAGGCGGACTATGTGATCAGTGCTGCCGATGGATATTCAACCTTGTATAATATGCTAAAGGGAAAGTTCAACTCGAAGAAGATCGAGCAGGCTTATAAAAACTGGCATCGTTTTTCGTCTATTGTGCAGGTCTCTTTCGGAATCAACAAGAAAATTGTAACTGACTATCATATTCAGGTGGTTCTGGCGCAAGGTGAGAAAATCGGTAGCACGACAATCTCCCATAGTTATCGTGTGCTGAATTACGACTTTGATTCAAGTATGGCTCCCGAAAATAAAACTGCGATTGTCTTTCGCTACGAGAGTCCGTATGAGTTGTGGGAGAATATGACGGACGAGGAGTATAAGGCAGAAAAGCATTTGATTGAAAAGGATGTCCGCCGACTTTTAGAGAAACATTATCCGGGCAGTTCTGATCTTATCGAGGTTACGGATGTCGCTACACCTCGCACGACGATTCGTTATACAGGTGCGTGGAAAGGTGCTTATGAAGGTTTTCTGCCTACACCTAAAAATGTGATTGAACAATTAGACCAGAAACTGCCTAATTTGGATCATTTCTATATGGCGGGTCAATGGCTCTTCCCAGGTGGCGGAATACCTCCATCTGTTGAATCTGGAAAATGGGCGATTCAGCTGATTTGCAGAGATGAGAATGTGCGGTTTCGAGCAAAACAAAGACATAACCCGTTTAGTAAGAAATAGGGGGGAAACAAGTTTTTTTAGTAGAAGGGAAACGTATGGCGAAGTAGTTTATGCGTTTCCTTTCTGTTTTTTGTTGATGAAAGGTAGAACTAAGGAACAACCAAAGCCGACAACGCAGTTGACAATGATTTCAACTAAATGGGCGAGGATGGCAAATGTGCCAGCTTGTGTGGCTGTTACGCCATAGATCATCAATGCCTGTATAGTCATGAATTCGTAGGTCCCGATGCCTCCCTGTACGGGAACTATCATCCCTAATGCTCCAAAAACGTAGGTGACCAAACCTGTTTCTATGGTGAGTCGCTCCGTGAAATCGAACATCCAGAAACTACAAAAGAGCATGAAAAAGTAAATGACGAAAATAAAGATGGAGTAGAATAAGAAGAGAGCCTTGTTCTTGACTTTTGTAAACGATTTAAGTCCATTCCAGACTCCCTTTCCCAAATCTCTTCCTTTTTGAAAGATTTTCCATGTCAATATCTTTTTCCAAAAGAAAATGACTCCTAAAATGAATGCTAAAATGATTATCCATATTATAGGATTGGAGAGAATCCCCGAGATTTTTTCTATGATGTGAACGTCTGAAAGTATATTTCGAAAAACTTCATATTCGGCTACGATGGTGAAAAAAACAATGAGCAAGGTTACTAACATATCGAAAGCGCGTTCGGTGATGACCGTCCCAAAAAGTTCGCTCATCGGAATCTTCTCGTACTTTTTGAGTACGCCACAGCGAGCTACCTCGCCGGCGCGAGGAAAGATATGGTTGACAAAATAGCCAAACATTACCGCGCAAAAGGTGTTTTTCATGGCAGGTTTTTGCGCTACGGGTTCAATCAGCATGTTCCAACGTAAAGCTCGCACCCAACTGCTCAGCAAGCAAAGCAAGATAGGAACTATGACGTATCCCCATTTTGCCGAGTGAAAGATAGTACGCATCTCGTTCAAATCCAACTGCTTGTAAACAAAATAGAAGACGAGAATGCCTAATCCTAAAGAGATGATGATTTGTATAATGTCTTTGCTTTTGATATTTTCCATGTTGTTGATTCTTTCGTGCCCACAAAGGTAAACAATTCTTTGCTTTTGCAAATTGATAAAATTTTTCTAATTTTGTCTTCGGCTAATGCGAGAACAAGGAAAGTTGCAAAAGTTCGAACAAAAGAGTAGAAAACGATAAAGCCGATGGAAGATGGAAGTCACGCCCAAGAAATTCTTAGGGCAGCATTTTTTGAAAGATCTGAATATTGCCCAAAACATCGCTGAAAGTTTGGAGGTGTCTGTGCCGACTAATGTGTTAGAAATCGGCCCAGGCATGGGTGTTTTGACACAATTCTTGTTGAAAAATCCACAGATAAACCTAAAAGTGGTGGAGTTAGACCGAGAGTCGGTTGACTATCTGAAAGAAAACTATCCTGAGTTAGAGGGCAGAATTCTTGCCGAGGACTTCTTGAAGTCCGATTTGACGAACCTGTTTGAGGGGCAGTCCTTTAATGTAATAGGGAACTATCCTTATAATATTTCAAGCCAGATATTTTTCCGTGTGTTAGAATATAGAGATCGGATCCCAGTCTGTTCTGGTATGATTCAAAAGGAAGTGGCAGAACGTATCGCCGCCAAACCTAACTGCAAAGCATACGGAATCTTAAGTGTGTTGCTTCAAGCATTCTATGATATAGAGTATTTGTTCACTGTTCACGAATATGTTTTTGACCCGCCTCCGAAGGTAAAGTCCGCGGTTATCCGTATGCGGCGCAATAGGGTGAGCCAACTAGCATGTGATGAGCAATTATTCATAAAAGTAGTGAAGACCACCTTTAATCAACGACGGAAAATGTTGCGGAACACCCTCGCCAACCTATCCGTGCCTAAAGATTCTGCACTGATGCAAGAGCCGATTGCTACCAAGCGTCCTGAGCAATTAAGTGTGGCAGACTTTGTGGCACTAACGAATCGAGTACAAGAAGAGTTAGCAAAAATTTAAAGGTATGCAGCAAAACATTCAACAGGTGCGGTTGTTCTATTTTGAGAATAATCGGCTGAAGATTGCCAAGGATATCGAAATTCTAAAAGAGATTCCTTTGAATAATTTTGTTTGGATTGACTTGACCGATGTCGCTCCCGAAACGGAGTCGGAGTTGGAGCAGTTCCTGAAAATCTATATTCAGGAAGAAGAGGAGATAGAAGAGATTGAGATGTCCTCTCGCTATATCGAAACGGAAGACACTATGGTGGCGAACTCGAATTTCTTATTGGATACGTTCGAAAAGGAACCCGTGTCTTTTATCTTGAAAAATGGAATTCTGGTTTCTGTTCGGGACAATTCAAATCTGAAGTCTTTCAATGAGACGGTCAAGAAAATGTTTGCCAATCCTCGAAATTATCCGACTGGTTATCATATATTCGTAGCTTTGTTGGAGACTCGTGTGGAGTATGATGCGGATATGATTGAGGCGGTGACAAGCGAGATTACGAAATTAAGTAAAACGCTCACCATTGCAGAGGATGTGGATGAAGATATGCTGTTGGAAATCAAGAATATGCAGGAGCGCGTGATGCACCTGCGAGAGAACATTATTGATAAACAGCGTGTGGTTTCCAACGTCTTGAAGAGTGCGATGATGCCAAAAGACTTGAAACCTCGTTTGAGCATGGTTATCAAGGATATTAACTCTCTTATTGAGCATACAAAATTTGGCTTTGACCGTTTGGACTATCTGCAAGATACATTCTTAGGTCTCGTAAATATTGAACAAAATAAGATTATCAAGATATTTACGGTGGTTTCGGTTATCTTCTTGCCACCGACGTTGATTGCGAGTATCTATGGCATGAACTTCAAATTTATGCCGGAATTGGATTGGTCGTACGGATATTTGTTTTCGATATGTTTGATGGTTATTGCATCGGGCTTGACTTTGTTCATTTTTAAGAAGAAAAATTGGTTGTGAAAAAATAGGGAATTATGGCTGAGACGAATTTTGTTGATTACGTTAAGATATATTGCCGCTCTGGTAAGGGTGGTGCTGGCTCCGCTCACCTACATCGTGAGAAATACACTCCTAAGGGTGGTCCCGATGGGGGCGATGGCGGTCGTGGAGGGCATGTCATCCTTCGAGGTAACAAAAACTATTGGACGCTTATCCATTTGAAATATGAAAAGCACGTTTTGGCAGGCGACGGTGGTAGTGGAAGCTCAAGTCGAAGTTTCGGAGCGGATGGTGCAGATAAAGTGCTTGAAGTGCCTTGTGGAACTGTTGTCTACGATGCGGAAACAGGTGAATTTATCTGTGATGTTACGGAAGATGGTCAGGAGGTAATCTTATTGAAAGGGGGTCGTGGTGGTTTAGGAAACTGGCATTTCAAGTCGGCGACAAACCAAACACCTCGTTTTGCTCAGCCTGGTGAACCTGCCATTGAAAAGACGGTCATCATGGAGTTGAAAGTCTTGGCGGATGTAGGGTTGGTGGGATTCCCAAATGCAGGAAAGTCAACCTTGCTTTCGGTCGTCTCTGCTGCGAAACCTAAGATTGCTAATTATCCGTTCACAACCTTGGAACCTAATTTGGGTATTGTAGCTTACCGCGATCAGAAATCTTTTGCGATGGCGGATATTCCAGGAATCATAGAGGGTGCCAGTGAAGGTAAAGGAATTGGTTTACGTTTCTTACGTCATATTGAGCGAAATGCAATCCTTTTGTTCCTTGTCCCTGCCGATTCTGACGACATTGTCAAGGAATATGAAATATTGCTGAATGAGTTGTCAAAGTACAATGAAGAATTATTGAAAAAACAACGCATTTTGGCAATTTCAAAGTGTGATATGATTGACGAAGAGTTAGAGGGAGAGATACGTCAGACTTTGCCTACAGATGTGCCAGTCGCTTTCTTCTCAAGTGTTACGGGGAATGGGTTAATGGAGCTTAAAGACTTGATTTGGAATGAGCTGAGTAAGGATGTAGACCGCCACATGACGTTGACCCATCGGCCAATGGATCTTGATGATGAGGATCTTGATGAAGATGAAATTGAAATTATCGGAGAAGATGATATAGAGATGGAGTGGGACGACGATGATTAAGGATTGATAAATTAAGGAAAAATAAGCCAATGGTGAAAGCACTGTTGGCTTTTTTGTTTGATTAGGTGATACCTGTAGATTTCATAATACTCCCTTAATTTTAGACACCCACATAGGAATAAAATAAATACCTTTGTGGGCAAAACAACAAAATCACAATGGGACGTATGTCAAAATTCACACCAGCCTTCAAGGCAAAAGTAGCTCGAAAGGCGGTGCTTCAAAATACTTTCATCCGTACCTGCATAGAAACTTGGCTGTTGACCATCCTAATCAGGTGTGGAACACGGATATCTCGTATATTCCCATGAAGCATGGCTTTTCAAACACCCTCACCAAAGTCTGGACGTGTTGCTTCCTGCCATGAAATACGGTATAGCCGCATAAATGTCACAATTAATTTGAAAACAAAGAGAAAAGTCATTAACTTGGCATAGCCAAGACTGAGGTGCGACGGTTTATACCGCACGCTTGTCTTAAAATCCAAGGGGTAT
>CAVEVQ010000010.1:0-67169 GCA_963619325.1 Bacteroidaceae bacterium
ACACTGACGCTTGTCTTGCCAGTGGCCCATTCAATCTCGCTCTTTCCATCCCAAGTCTCGCCGCCGACAGTCCAGATGAGGGAGTCGCCCATCACATAGTTCTGCTTGTCGGCACCCGAAATGGCGACGAGCGCGTCGTGCGTGTCGCCCGCGCAATAGTCGTAGCGGTTACCCGTGGTGTCTGGGGTGGCTACGCCATAAACACTAACTGTAACTTTTCGTTTGCCACTCTCAGCAGCATCTGTGCCTGTTGATTTTTGAGACACATAGTAAACAGTCGCACCTGCAGTCTCTGTAGATGGAGTTGGCGCTGTCGTACCAATCAAATTGTCTTCTGCATCATACCACTGCAATATATATTCAACTGTTGGATCATCACCCTCAGAAACCTCAGCCTTCAATGCCTCCGCCGTCTCACCCAAACAATAAGCGACATCCTCCGCCTTCGGATATGGCACTCCAATAATAGGAACTGTTATCTTCATTGGTTCAGAGACACATCCATACACATTCTCTACCGTAACATAATAGATGAGTTCCGTGCTTTTCCTATCTGCTGGCATAACAGGAATAGGCTCTCCCTCCAACAGATTCATATCCTCGTCATACCACTTGTAGATAAGCTTTCCATAGAGAACATAATGCGAGGCATCGTCCAAGCGGTCGAGATAGGTCGGATCCATCTCACCCAATGTCTTATCGAACGTACCAGACTCCGTAGAATCGCTTATTAGATATGAAACCGTGAACGTTCCAGTCGGGTTCGCCACTTCGGAAACCTTCACCTCGACGGTCTGCTCTCCAGTGCAAAGTCCTTTCGTTACCTTCACGGAATAAGTACCGGCTTCATCCACCGAAAGTTCTGACTCCGTCGAGCCATCATTCCATTCGTAAGAGTCATACTCTGCCGCTGTTTTGATTGTATATGGAAGAGAAGCCTTGCAGACGGTCGTATCGCCTCCTAAATCCACCTCCAACTCTTCTTGTACTTTCACCTCGGCAGATGCCGTACTGACACAACCAGCGCTATTTGTAACCTCTACGGTGTAGACGCCTGCTGTTTCAGTCTTCAGTACTTGATCTGTACTTCCGTCGCTCCACTCATATTCCCATATATCTGCCGCATCTTCGCTTGCGCCAGGGTCTAAAGCCGATTTTGTATTCTCACAAATAGTTTCGTCATTCAACGAAATATTGGCAGTGTCGGCAATCGTAAATGTAATATGGAACGAGTCGCTTCTACAGCCTGTCTTCGTCTCAATATTCAACATCCGATAGTCATACAAACCTGGAGTTAAGGCTGACACATTGATAATATCTACAATCTCAGAGAAATCTCCAATCTCATCGCCATTTGGATAATACCATCTAATCTGATGACCCTGAATCATCTGAGCCACCGCATAGAGAGCCAACTGCGAGTACTCTGCATTTTGTGAGAAAGTCTGGTTCTTACAAACCGTACCGAAATCGTAGTCCTTCCCGGTAGGATTCTCATTCACCTTCAATGTTACTGCAGAACTTGTCTTCGTACAACTCTCGTCGGTCGTGCTGGTTACAACAACCTTGTATTCTCCGCCTTTCTTTACAATCAATGTATCATACCTAGAGGAAGCTATTTTCTCATCATCCAAGTAGTACGTATAGATGTAAGAGCCCTTGGCTGTCGCAGTCACCCGTAGGATGGTTGAATCTTTCTCACACAAAGTCTCGTTGTCTAATGCGATCGTTACCTTTGTCAGCTCACAATCAACCTCGCCACACTCGCTGACAGCCTGTGCGCGAATTTCGCTATCGTCATGTCCCATCAACTGAACGTAAGCAACGTTGATGATAGACTCGTCACAAACCTTCACCGTTCCTGTCCACGTAACAGTATATTGGGTACCAAATGGTATTGGATTTGCTTTTCCTTGTTCGAAAGTCCAAACAATTTCGCCATCCTCCAATTTTCCGTCATTGTCAGCCTCAACGAAATCAATCTCCTCTGGCTTTATATCTCGAATGAAAAGATTGTATGCGTAATCTGTGTGGACATGCACCTTGGAGATTGTGCAAGACCCATTGCTTGGCGCTTGGATGCCGAAATAACCTTCGTCGGTAGAGACTCCTTCATCTAAAGTGAATCCTGCTATCGTCGAAGTGTCTTTATCCAACCAGACACGAATAATGTCCTCATTGATGTCAAATTTCAAATCAAACTCTGAGCTTTTTGTGACTATATCCGCACTCTTCAACAAGGTGCTACCCTTATAAGCATTGATAACCAAAGCTGCTCCACCGTCATAGTTCAAATAAAAGCCTATCTTCATGTCGTTTCTGAAATAGAAGATAGTTTCCGAGTCTTTGGTAGAGCTTCCTCGCGGCATTGAAGCGTGAAGAGTAACGAACAGGTTCTTTGATTTTGAATAGTCAAATTGTGCCTTTCCGCCTTGACCAATCGTCAACACACCTGAAGCATTGGTTACATTTCCTGTATTAGTCCAATCGCTCGCATAATCTTTTGCCGCATCGTCAAAGATAGAACCATGGGTTTGCTCATACTCAAGCGTGTAAGTAATATCATCACCAACAGTGTATTTCTCTTTGTCTGCCGTCTTCTTCAATGTGGTTGGCACGATTGGGTCTGGCACTTTCGCACAGGTTACCGTGATTTTTGCAGTATCTCCGATTGGCGAGTTCTTGTCTGCCTCAATGTAGGCGGTGTTGATGATGTCCTCATCGTCCGTCATACACTCTGCACCTGAAGGGAAATTAACCGTCGCACTGTACTTAATCGTTCCCTTCTGTTTCACCTGCATCTTTGGGCTGTACCACTCGACCACCTCACGCCCATCGGCGATAGTGTAATGTCTGAGCGTTGCCCCCATATCCTCTAACGGACAATCCGTGAGGAAATCTCCGAATGTCAACCCCTTTGGCAAGGTGTCGCGTACGTAGACATTCTCGACATCACGACCAGCCATTGGTCCATTACCCAAGACACGACGCCAAACGTAGCCGTCATACTCTTCTACCAGGACATTATCCACCGTGGTGGCTGATTCCGTACAACCGCATGTCAACCACTTCGTGATAGGCTCTTCTATGGTTTTTCCATTCTCATCCAACTTTTGCCAAGATGGTGAGATAGGAAAGTAATTACCACCGTCCGCATCGTTATATTTTGCACCGTACGACCAGTCATCCGACCAAACGACCTTATTGCTGTAATTGTTTCCGTTCACTAACCAAACACCACGCAAAGGATAATCACCTCCCTTGTGTATCGTACAGTTTGGATTTCCTGTATTCCAAGAGGTAACCATCGTTGTCGTCACAAAAAGCGGTGCGAATTGTATCATCAAACGCTGATTCCACTTTCCTTTCTCATCCGAACCTTCAACGACATCTTCATGGCTGAGCGTCACACCTGTTTTCTCTCCTCCCTCATATATGGATGGTGAGGCTGCCCAACCACCATTTCCAAGACCCGTGATAGAAGCATCATACAGATAATACGAGATTCGATAGTTTCCGTAATTGATATACGACTCAATTGCATCATTGAATAGGCGAATCTTCATTCCCGCCTGATTACCCTGATCTTCAAATGCCCATGAGACATTCACACGAGGGCGACCACCATCGATCCATCCTGCTTCTGAGCTGTTCTCAAAATTAATTGTGTAAGTGGCGGCATTGCCTGGGTTGATTTTTGCACGGTCTACAGACTTCTCAATCTTCAGCGAACGTTTCACCACATCCACGCAGTTTCGCTGCATAGTTGCCGTAATGTAGTTTGGATATTCGTTGGAAGTCCATCCTGATCCATTTGTACAAGTGATATCCGCTGTCGTGCAGTAGCGACCCGACGCCTCTGCTCCCGCTTTTGCACGATAAGAGACTTGTCCAATCGTGGCATTGAAATTTGCTTTCGTCTTATTCAGCGCTGCACCTGCCTCATTACCGTCACTGTGGTATCCTGCAACAGATCTGATATTCCAAGTAATCGTATGTGTCGCCTTGTCATAGATTCCGCCATTCTTTACCTCTGTAACGATAAAGTCTTGTGGCACTCGCTCCACAATCTTAACCCCCGTCGCATCTACTGATCCATAGTTACGATAATCCAACAAATAAGTAATGGTGTCTCCTGTGTAACAATAGGTTACGCTATCTTTGATGGCTCGGTAGATCTTCATGTTCGCACCGCCGTTCATCGCAGATGGCGCATGATAGTTGCCCGACAACGCCATCATTCCCAACTGGCGAGCCCAACCGTGCATGTAATTAGAGGTCTTTCCTAAATTACACTCTTCTCCCGCAGGAACGTCAATATCCGTAGCGTTTCCTTTCGTGTCCCATTTGATATTACACTCTCGATATGCCAATCCCATCAACTCATAATCCTGCGCACCGATCGCAGCAAAAGAACCTGTTCCCGTCTGCATACTCAAAGAGCAATAGAAATCTTGTCCTTTCGTAGGTATGCCCGTGTTAGGGTCATTCTGCCAACGTATAGTCGCAGGACCACTGTATGGTAAATTTTTTATCGAACCATATTCTATACAGATAGATCCATTATCCGTTGTGTTCCAGTTTGATGGATCGTTCATCCACTTCGCCATTCTCACGCAAGCGTCATACTCGTAGGTGTTAGAACCTGCGTTGGCTTTGTGTGTGGTGGGGTCCCAAGTGAGGGTCGGATTGCCGTGCCATACATAATTAGACAACGTACGCCAAGAATGACGATAGTCCTCTCCTTGATTGAAGTTGGTGAAGGTACAGTTGTTGTCTTTGTCGATAGCCACCCAACCTGCCGTGGGGATGGAATATGGGCTTTGCTTGAGCAACTCTCCCATCTGCCAATCAGAAGACGCCTCTCCACGTTTGAATTGTTCAATTTCAAAATTTGGGATTCCCTCCTCCTCGGCAATCTGCTCGAACAACTCCCAAAACTCACGGTAGTAGGCCGGCGCATTGTAGTCTACATGTTGCTGATCTCCACTTCCGAACTCTGGATAGATCAACGTTCCCTTGGCAATGGTCGTCTTCACATCAGCGGGAACTCCCGTCTTCGTCATATCGAAGATATCATAATCTTCAGCCAACGCCATCTTGCTATCCGTAGAATAGGTGGTTTGCTCATTCCAAGTGTCTCCACCCTTAGGGTAACCATCCAAACCAATCAGACCTGTGTTGACACGCATAGGATTCTCCGTAGGAAACTTGGTACTCATAGCAACCAATCCACGAATCACCTCAATCATCGCCTCTTTGTAGGAGATTGGATTACCACACGCGTCATTCAAAATCGTCCCATCGGGTTTGCGCATAAATTCACCCCACTGTTTATAAGCCACATAGAGTGCCAACGCCACATCAACGTCGCCATCGGCGGCGGTGTTTCCCCCTGCGCCATCATCTCCAATCGCAAATGGACCATAATCATAGTTCATCGCGTTATCCGAACACTCGGCGTACTTTTTCGTTCTACTTCTACGCTTGTCGTGCGTACACATCCAATAACCGTTGAAGGTTACCGCATCTGCCATATAGGCCGCCGCTAACAACGCATATCCGTCACCCTCGGTACAATCGTATGCCGACTTATAAGGCGTCCAAATATAGTCGTAACCTCCCCAACTCTCGCCCGTTGTCGCAAACTCATTGGCATGCACCTGATAGGCATCGCGAATATCCTGCTCCATCTCCGCATGACATACACCCTCGGCATTCTGCGTAGCCAAGTTGCCTAAACTATGGCTTTTGCCGTAGGTATATGGCAAAAACTGAGGAAACGGATAGGCTGGATTACCCGAGTTGATATGCACTTTCACAGCGCACACCTGCAACGCTACGCCAAACGCCAAGGCACAAGTCGCAATTAATCTCATTATCGTTTTTTTCATGGTTTCCATATTTTCGTAAACCCACTTATACTAAATACACTATACAAGGCAAAAGTAATAAAACAGAATTGAAAATTTGGAATTTTTAACATAAAAAAAAACCACAAGTCTTTTGCAGAACTCGTGGTTTTCAACCAATATTTTGACCTAAAATCTTAGGCTTACTTTATCACAAATCATCAGTTAGGGAAGTAGAAACGACAAGCTCCCACACCTGCCAACTGTTCGCCTGTCTCAACGGCAGAACCATCCTTAAAGAGGTAGAAGATACTGTTGGTTACGAAACCTTCGGAATTGGCAGTGTAGATTTCCAAAGTTTTTGGATTGATGCCAAAGCCATAGAATCCGTTTCCTGTCGCAACCTTTGAAGAGGCTGTGCTTTCCAGGTTGTAGGCAACAACGCTATTGTTCTCGTCTGCCGCACCTGCTCCTCCATACAGATTGTCTGTTGTGAGATAGTAGACAGTGTTGTCAACAATGTAGATATGTCCGGCATAATTCATATCCTCCAAAGCAATGTGATTTTCCAAATTCTTGACTCCGTCTTTCTCAGACAATTCGTAGAGTCCATTGTTTCCATGAGTGAAAGAGGAAACAGACAAATAAATTTTTCCATTGGCGGCCTTTGCAATGTGTCTTGAAACAGCGCCCGAAACGACTGCTGCGCCATAGTAGGATACCGTGTTATCGCTTTCTGAAATAACTGCGACACCCGTTGAGTCGTTACTATATGTCGTCGAATTGTAAGCCCACGCCGTAGCTACATAGAGAGAGCCATCATTCTCGATTAGACCCTCAGGCTGCCCCTTCACTGGAATGGTTACTTCAATCTTCTTACTATTCAAATTGATTTTGTAAACCTTTCCGTCGCTTCCATACCAATCGGTCACCGAAGTTACATACAAATAACCGTCTTTCACTACGCCATAACGTGGAGTTGAGATTCCTGTCAACACGCCCTCACTCTTAAACGTCGTTTTGTTGATCCACTCGATTTTGTCCGCATTGTTGCACAACAAAGCCCATGATGTACCGCAATCTACCGCCGACTCGATAATAGAAGCCAACTTCTCTCCTCCATTGGCATCCTCATACACACGATTCACCACTTTATTGTTTTTCCACAACGAAACGCTTCCGTTCGACTCACTGTAATTTCCTTGGTTGATGATCAGAGCATCGTACTCATAACTCAACGCATCCACTCCAGAATCTTTGTCTTTGTCATCGTCTTTGCTACATGAGAACAATGCTACCGAAAGCAACAGTCCTACTGCCAATCTGAAAATTTTCTTCATTTCTTTTTTATTTATTGGTTTGATATATAGACATATACCCTCATAGTTTGAAACCACGAGCTCTAAAGAAGCAATATGATTTTTAATCTATTTTGCCGCAAACAAACGACATACACAAAACAAACATCATCAGCCATCGACTGACAACGCATAGGTTAGATAAACTCTCTATTATTAAACTATTTTTTTCTAAACCGAAATAGAGTCGTGCATCACGATCATCTGTAATATTCGGTTCGTTTCCTGCTTTGATGCACAGCGCACCTCTGTTCGAAGTGGACTGGAGTCGCTCGTGGCTCTTCAACATCCTGAAAACCGCTTTTCTCATTATTTACAAAATTTACATTCACAGACCGCTCGTCTGCTACTTAGATACCAAAAACTTTGCAAATATAACAAAATTTTGCTTCGGCATAGCCCTAAACGGCATTACTTGATACTCCATTCCCAAAATATTGTTAACCTGCACACCTAAATCCAACACCAAAGGATTCTTTTTCTTACTACTCTTGAAATGAAACTCATAATCCGCCATCAAATTCATCACGAAATAGGGGTCTAAAATGTCAAAAATATCGGATGAATGTCGCTCGCCTACATATTTCCCTAAAATAGAACAATTGAAATGCCGAACGTTTCCCCACAACGTCGCCGACAAAGTATGCTCGGGAATCAACGCCACTTGCTGACCAACAAAAGGTTTCATCTCCGCAAAACCTTCCATCACCTCGGTGTGATTATAGGCATAATTCACCAGCAAATGAAACTCTTTATTTGTTCCTTTTACACCCTGCTCCACGGAAAACTCTACACCTTTTGCCTTGACTCTCGCAATATTAAGTGGCTTCCAGACATTTCCTCTGGGAATCCACAAAATCCAGTTTTTCACATTATTGCGATAAATGCTTGATTGAATTTTCAACGCATATTTCCGCACAGACAAACCATATTTCAGTCCACCTTCAATGTTGTTTCCATTCTCCGTCTGCAAATCCCGATTGCCCATCAATCCCCAATATTTGTCATTCAGAGAAGGAACATTCACGTTTTTCGAGTAATTCACAGAAAGGGAGAGTTGCTGTTTTTCTTTCTTCAGTAGAAGGCAGGAAAGACCTGCGGAGGGCGCAAAGGGAACATCGGTATGCGAAACATATTCTTTCCGCAAATTGAGTGTCAGCAACCAACGACTTAGCAAGTCAAATTTTGTCAGCACATACGCCGTATGACGATACTCCGTCTCATTCTTCAAATAGGCATAGACATGAGGGATGATGGCTTGAAACTCATAGCCTAACTTCGCCCGAATTTTCAGGAAATCGTTGGGAAACCAATCATGTTCCACAGTTGTCTGAGCCAGCCAAGTGTCCGTCGCGATGGTGTCTTTTTCATAAATCTGATCATCTCCCATCCAACCTCCACGGATTTTCCAAGTATATGGCGATAAATTAGCGTATTCTACAATCACTCTGGATGAACGATTGGAAATGGATTCGTATTTCGAAGAATCGTCATTCTGTTGCAACATAGGTTGTATTTCACGGTTGTAAAAAGTATGCCATAGATGCCCAGAGAGAACAGATTTTTCCTTTATTCTGACAGAAAGATCCTCCAATATGCCATAATCATAGAACGACGCGTTCTTCTGCCGTTGCGTTTCTCCTCGATAATCAAACTTAAAATCATTGTCGGACCTACGATAGAAAAAAGCGGTGTGAGAGCTTACATGCTCCTCGCCCACCACCATCTTCAATCCTTCAAAAAGTGAGTTGTTAGAACCGAATGTTGAATGAAGCTGCAAACGAAAGGTGTCGCGAAAGTTTCTATCACTCTGCAAATTGACCGCTCCACCAATCGAGCCATTGCCAAAGACAGCGCTTTCCCCTCCAGGATAAACACCTATCTTGTCAAAGAAAAAGAGAGGCATCTGATTGAAATCCACCTGCCCCATCGTCTTTGAATTGATATTGACGCCCTCCCAATTGACATTCGTATGCGATGCGGAAGTTCCTCGCATAGAGATGGTTGCCAACATACCATTGCCAGACTCCTTTATGAATACTGGGGTCGTTCGAGTGAGCAAATCCGACAGCGTTGAGGTCTCCATCTGTGTCTTCACCGTCTCTGGGACTTTCCATTCAGCACCTTGCGAGAAAGGTTTCTCTCCCACCGCATTTTTCTCGCCTTCCACTTCCACTTCATCAAGCATACGATGACTTGTCTCCGCCCAAACTGACAGAAAAGGAATCAAGATAAATATGCAAATAAAGTGTTTTGGCAATGTTTTCTTTGGACTTTCAAACAGAATCTATTTTCTGCCGAACAATGTACGTCGTTCGTCCTCCGTCAGCGAGTCGTAACCGCTCTGCTTCACCTTATCAAGGATTCGGTCAACAGTATCGCTTTCCTGCTTCTTACGGATGTTATATTCCATATCCGTCTCACGCTTCGGATCTGGTTCTTTGTAGTTTTTATTTTCGTAAGAAACTTTCATCTTTGGTTGTCTTGTCGTGATTTTCTTGAACAAATCCACCACCCAATCAATGATTTTTCCGATCCATACCGTTATATTCGTACCTTTCTTGTTGAGAACAGCAAAGACAAATCCAGACAATGCTCCGCCGATATGGGCGCACTCTCCACCTCCGTTCGAATCTGCTAAACTCAAGATGCTTATCAAAACGTATGCAATCGCCAACCACGAGAGTTTCACGCTCCCCACCAAGAAGAGTCGCAACCGATAGTCGGGCGAATAGACCGCAGCGGCCAACACAATAGCCATCACCGAAGCAGAAGCACCTATGAGTTGCGACCACTCCACATAACTGTTGAAATAAGGGAAGACATTGAAAATCAGCATATAGAATGCGGCGCCCGACAACCCTCCTATCAGATAGACACCCACCAAATCTCGTTGAGAGTAGAACATCAGAAAAATCTGACCAAACCAATAAAGTGTCAGGACATTGAAAAGAATGTGTACAAAGTCGACGTGTAAGAACATATACGTCAACACGGACCACGGCTTATGCAACCAAGCCTCAACATTAGAGGTCATCGTCAGCCAATAGAACCAATCCGTCGGAATGGCGCAGAGCGTAAAGACGACCATCAGCAACTTGACAACTACAAAAACACCAAGATTGATAAAAATCAATTTAGTCAGCATAGATCCTTCTTGAAAGGATCTTTTCACATCTGAAACAAACGACATTCGTACTCAACAATTAAAATCTAAGCATTCCCCGTTTCCACATAACACAAAGGATAACCCCGACAATAGCGCCACCGAGGTGAGCGAAGTGGGCAACGTTATCCCAAGAGAAATTCTGCACTCCGCAGAAAAGTTCGATAGCTGCATAGCCAATCATCACATATTTGGCTTTTATAGGAATCGGAATGAACATAATATACATCGGTTGATTAGGGAACAGCATGGCGAACCCGGCAAGCAGTCCGAAGACAGAACCCGAAGCCCCCACCGTAGTGAAGCGGTTATAATAGGATTCGTGCACCCACTTTGTCAATTCGTCCACCGAATAGACAATCTTGTCATGCACATTCAACCCCTCGGAAAGATCCGTGTTCATCCATCGGGCAATCTCCTCGGCAAACGGACGGAGATCATACATCCAAGTCAATTCCTGCAACACGCCTGCGCCTAAACCCGCCACGATGTAGAAGAACAGGAAGAACTTCGTACCGAAATTGCGTTCCAATACCGTACCGAACATCCACAAGGCGAACATATTGAAAAATATGTGGCTAAAGGACAAGCTGTGCATAAACATATAGGTGAACAGTTGGTAGACATGGAAGTCCGTCCCTTTGAAATAGTGCAGACCCAACACTTGGAACAAATCTATTCCCGAATTCGACTTCAATAAAGCGAACGTAGCCAACCACACCAACACATTGATGATCAACAGATGCTTCGTAGCAGGAGGAAGAGAAGAAAGGAAACCAGAATTATTATCAAACTGAGATTTTAGTTGCATAACGGGTTGTTTAAAGGTGTTTTTGCAAGGCAAAGATAAAAGATTTAACGCTAAAAACGCACCTACAACATAAATATGACAACGTGCAAATAAATTAAATCTTCGCACCAACCTCAGATGATTCGCTTTACGATATTTTTCAAATCAAAAAAAGATTCGTCTTTTGCCTTGTAAGCTATAAAAAGATAGGATATGCCACCCATCAAAAACCCTCCTATCAACTGAAGAGACAAACTTTCAAAGAGGAACAAGCAACAATAACACAACAAACCCATAACAAACGAATTGAACATAATAGGCAGATTAGTACGCATTTGCTTGAGAAGTCCCAAATCCAAATATTTCCCCGTGTAGTAGCAGTTTATACAATATGCTATAAAGCCATAGAGAGACTGCCCAACACAGATCCACTTCAATCCTAACGGAATCGTTGCGAACAAAAGTACAAACGCAACCGGCTTTTTGATAATTTCTAATTTCAAAACCAGATCCGTCCTTCCTTTCACATACAGAACATTTAAATTCAGTTGGTTTAAAGGCTCAAAAAAAGCCCCGACACACAAAATCTGGAACAAGGGGACTACAGGAAGCCATTTGTCTCCGATCAATACAACAATAAACGGCTTCGCAAGCACTATCAGACATGAAATGACCGGACACAACAAAAAGGCGCTCATTCTTAAGAACTTCATATACGCGGCACGCAAACGTTGCTCCTCATCCTGAATTTCCGACAACACGGGATAAGCCACTTTCATGACCGTATACATCAAAGTGTTGGAAGGCAACTGTGCGTAGCCATTTGCCCTGCTGTAATACCCGACATGACTAACAGAAAAGAATTTTCCAATCACCAACGCGTATATATTATTGCATATTGTGTTTAGCAGACTTGAGCAAAGCAACTTCGAGCCAAAAGAGAATAAATGTTTGAAAGAGTTTATGGAGAATGATAATTTAGGATACCATCTCATACAAATCTCTATTGACAGGAAATATACCGCGCCAAAACAGACTTGCTGAAACACCAGCGACCACACACCATAGCCCATATACGCCATGGTCAACGCACCGATACCCGACAACAGACGCGTAGCAAGTGTGACAATCATTATCTCCTTAAAACGCATCTCCGACCGCATCTTTGCCACCTGAGACACACATAAAGAGTTGAGCATCAACGCCAAACCAGACACCTTTACGATATCACACAAAATAGGAGTGTCATAAAAATCGGCTATCAGGGAGGAGGTAAACCAAAGAACGAGATACAACAAAACCCCAACCAAAACATTGAAATAGAAACAAGTAGAGTAATCATCCTCATTTCTATCTTTCTTCTGTATCAATGCACTTCCGAACCCTGAGTCGATAATTACAGACGAGATAGCAATAAAGATGGCTATCATTCCCATTGTGCCATAGTCTTCCGGCGACAACTGCCGCGACAACAGAACCCCGACAACAAACTGAATGACAAGCTGCCCCGACTTCTCAATGGATGTCCATACAAGTCCCAAAAACGTCTTATTTCTCAGAGACTTATTCTCCATCATCATATTTCCAAATAGCGCGCAAAGATAGTCAAAAAAAATTTGGCAAGTAAAAATTTTATATTATATTGCACGACCATTTTATTCATAATTTTATTGCGATGAACAAAACAGAATTTATTGCCGCTGTCGCTGAAAAATCTGGTCTTTCCAAGGTAGATAGCCAAAAAGCGATCGAAGCTTTTCAAGATGTTGTCAGTGAAGTCCTCAAAGCAGGCGACCAGTTAGCACTCTTGGGTTGGGGAACCTTCTCGGTCAAAGAGAACGCTGAGCGTCAAGGGGTCAATCCTCGTACGAAAGAGAAAATCACAATCGCCGCCAAGAAAGTCGTTAAGTTCAAGGCCGGAGCAAAGTTGGAAGAGGTTCTCAAATAAGAGATTACCGTCTTTCTAAACATTGTATTGTCGAAAAAACACGGGGAGGTTGTCTATACCTCCCCTTTTTGTTGTATTTTTGTACTTCAATCATAGTATAACGGTATCGTATCAGCATTAAATATGAATGTAGAAGAAATTGTAGCCAAGTCTGCTCAAAAGGTTATAGAAAACCTCTATGGACAACCTGTCGACAGCAAGTTAATCCAACTGCAGACCACTAAGAAGGAGTTTGAAGGAGACCTCACCCTCATGGTGTTCCCTTTCGTGAAGATGTCGAAGAAAAAACCCGAAGAGACTGCTGAAGAAATCGGCAATGCCCTCGTCTCTGCAACTCCTACGATAGAGAAATTTAATGTCATCAAAGGATTTCTCAACCTCGTCATCGCTCAGAATGCCTGGGTAGACGCACTCAACGCCATCTTGGCAGACGAACGTTTTGGATTGAAAGAGGTGAAATCAGACGCACCTCTCTACATGGTGGAATACTCTTCGCCTAACACCAACAAACCGCTCCACTTAGGACATGTCCGCAACAACCTGCTCGGCTACAGTCTCTGCCGTATCCTTGAGGCCAATGGTCTGCGCGTCATCAAGACAAACATCGTCAACGACCGTGGCATCCACATCTGCAAGTCCATGCTCGCATGGCAAAAATTCGGCAAAGGTGAGACGCCCGCCTCTTCAGGCAAGAAAGGCGACCATCTCGTAGGCGACTACTACGTTGCTTTCGACAAAGCCTACAAGGCGGAAGTCAACGAGCTTATGGCAAAAGGATTGACAGAAGAGGAAGCAAAAAAACAAGCTCCTATTCTTCAAGAGGCTCAAGCCATGCTGAAGAAATGGGAGGACGGAGACACCGAAGTACGCAAACTCTGGGCAGAAATGAACAGTTGGGTGTACGCAGGATTCGACGAGACTTACAAACGTCTCGGTGTCTCTTTTGACAAGATTTATTACGAGTCAACCACTTATATAGATGGAAAGGCAAAAGTCAACGAAGGACTTGAGAAAGGTCTCTTCTACCGTCGCGAGGACGGCTCTGTCTGGGCCGACTTGTCCAAGGATGGATTAGATGAGAAACTCCTGCTCCGTGCGGATGGAACCTCCGTCTACATGACGCAAGACATAGGAACCGCCACCCAACGTTTCAAAGAATTCGACATCACGAAGATGATATATGTGGTGGGCAACGAACAGAACTACCACTTCCAGGTGTTGTCCATCCTCCTCGACCGTCTCGGCTTCTCGTGGGGAAAAGACTTGGTTCACTTCTCCTACGGAATGGTGGAGTTGCCTGAAGGTAAGATGAAGTCCCGCGAAGGAACGGTTGTCGACGCCGACGACTTGATGGACGAGATGATCAGCACAGCCAAGGAAGTCTCTTCCGAATTAGGCAAAATGGACAATATATCAGAGGAAGAAGCCAACGAGATCGCACGAATCTGCGGATTAGGAGCTTTGAAGTACTTCATTCTTAAAGTAGACCCACGCAAGAACATGCTCTTCAATCCAAAAGAGTCTATCGACTTCAATGGAAACACAGGTCCTTTCATCCAATACACCCACGCGCGTATCTGTTCTGTTCTCCGCAAGGCGGCAGAGCAAGGCATCCAATTAGGCGACAAAGTTGATGCCAACATAAAACTCTCTGACACAGAGGCCAATCTTATTCAGTTCGTGGCCTCATTCCCAAGTGTTGTCGAGCAAGCAGGAAAAGAATACAGTCCGGCGCTCATCGCCAACTACATATACGACCTCGTGAAACAATACAACTCTTTCTACCACGATTTTTCAATTCTGAAAGAAGAAAACGAAGCATTACGCAATTTCCGTCTGCTTCTTTCAAAGAAGATTGCCGCTGTGGTCAAGACAGGAATGGGACTATTAGGCATTGAGGTGCCAGAGAGAATGTAATCATTTAGAAATCAACTGAATATAAGAAACAAATAGCAGATAGAATTATGGCAATTCGTAGAACGAGAGTTGTGGACGCGTTGAAGTGCACAACATACGGAGAAGACATCAATGTAAAAGGTTGGGTTCGTACCAAACGTGGCAATAAAAGTGTCAATTTCATCGCATTGAACGATGGCTCGACCATCAATAATATTCAGATTGTAGCCGACGTCACCAAATTCGACGACGAGTTGATGAAGACCATCACGACAGGTGCTTGTTTAAGCGTAGTCGGCAAGCTGGTTGAGTCAATGGGTGGCGGACAAGCGGTCGAGATCCAAGCCTCATCCATTGAAGTGTACGGAACGGCAGATAACACCTATCCTTTGCAAAAGAAGGGACACACGATGGAGTTCTTGCGCGAGATTGCCCACTTGCGTCCTCGCACCAACACCTTCAGTGCGGTGCTTCGTCTTCGTCATAACATGGCGTTTGCCATCCACACCTTTTTCCATCAAAAAGGATACTACTATTTTCACACACCTATCATCACTGCATCCGACTGCGAGGGTGCAGGTCAGATGTTCCAGGTTACCACTCAAAATCTTTACAACCTCAAGAAAGATGAGAACGGCAACATACGCTACGACGATGATTTCTTCGGTAAGCCAACCAGCCTCACCGTTTCCGGACAGTTGGAGGGTGAGCTAGGAGCAACCGCATTAGGTGCAATCTACACTTTCGGACCGACTTTCCGTGCGGAGAACTCCAACACGCCACGCCACCTGGCTGAATTCTGGATGATTGAGCCAGAAATTGCTTTCATGGATCTTCAAGAGCTGATGGATTTGGAAGAAGAGTTCATCAAATTCTGCGTCAACTGGGCATTGGAGCATTGCCAAGATGATCTTCAGTTCTTGAACAAGATGATTGACAACGGACTGATCGAACGGTTGCAAGCCGTCGCTAAGTCTGAATTCGTTCGCTTACCCTATACCGAGGGTGTCAAGATTTTGGAAGAGGCCATCAAAAATGGGAAGAAATTCGAGTTTCCTGTATATTGGGGATGCGACCTTGCCAGCGAGCATGAACGATACTTGGTGGAGGAACATTTCAAGCGTCCTGTCATCATGATTGACTATCCGAAGGAAATCAAAGCCTTCTACATGAAAATCAACGAAGACAACAAGACGGTGCAAGGTACAGACGTTCTTTTCCCACAGATTGGAGAAATCATCGGAGGAAGCGTCAGAGAAGAGAACTACGACAAGCTGATGGGTAGAATCACCGAGTTGAATATTCCGATGAAGGATATGTGGTGGTATTTGGACACCCGTAAATACGGAACTTGCCCACACGCCGGCTTCGGCTTAGGTTTTGAGCGTCTCATGTTGTTCGTGACCGGAATGCAGAACATCCGCGACGTCATTCCGTTCCCACGCACACCTAAGACAGCAGATTTCTAAATCTGAAGTACAAACAAAACCATAGAGAAGGGATTCTAAGGAAACTTGGAATCCTTCTTTTATTTAGATTTGTTTATACATCTGTATATCGATTATTTATATAATGTTCCGTCGCATTTTCACAATGTCTAATAGAACAAGGATTGCCGACGACGATAGAATGAGACGGCACATCGCAATTAACATAACTATTTGGAGCAATCAGGACATCATCTCCAATCGTAACCTTTCCAACTATCGTCACATTCACGCCTATCCAAACATCGTCCCCGATTTTCGGTGTTCCTTTACGGTCTCCTCTATTCTCCTGACCTATGGTTACACCCTTGTGGATATTGCAGTTATTGCCAATTTCAACCTTATGGTTAACCGTGATTCCGTATGCATGACCAATATATAGGCCATATCCGATTTTTGTTCTCCAAGAAATCTCAATTCCTCTTTTATTGCAAAGGTACCTATAAACACACCGATAGAAAAAGCGCAATAAGCCACTTGAGTTCGCGCACTTTCTCATAAACACTTGAAAGAGAAGAGGACGTCTACCCATACGATGAAAATCCGACTGTATAAATTTATCCATAAGCCTACATTAACTTTTTAAATTCACAAACATTCTTTCAATTTTCTCTCTATCCAATATTTTCGTCTCTTCAAACATTCCTCCTCCCTTCATCAGCCAAAACTCATCACAATATTCCATCGCCAAATCTATCTCATGCGTACAAGCAATAATTGCTACGTTTTTCTCGTGCGACGTACGTCGTAACAGACCCATAATCTCTCGTCGGCTCCAATAATCCAAATGAGACGTGGGCTCATCCATCACAATCGCAGGAGTATCTTGTGCCAATGCTCGCACTATTTCCACACGTTGGAACTCTCCGTCAGACAATTCACTCACATTCCGACAAGTCAAATCATCTATCTGAAAGTCAGACAACAATTGTTTCACTTTCGTTTCCCTCTGTTCACCACACCATCCTTTCCAGTCTGAAAATCGATATTGACCCATGGCAACATAATCAAAAACAGACATCATAGACAAATTCAATCTCCGAGAAAAAACCACACTTACAACCGATGCACATTCCTCAACAGACAACGAGTAGACAGACTGTCTTTCCCCATCTTTCCATACGAGAACGTTCCCCGACAGAGGGGGCAAAAAGCCCGTCATCGTCCGCAACAAAGTAGTCTTTCCCACTCCATTAGGACCTAGAACAGCGACAAAATTTCCTAACGCCACCTTCGCATTAACATCATTCAACAGCGTTTTCCCGCCATACCCTATCGATAAATTATCTAAAGAAAAAACCTCAGCAGACATTTTCATAAATTTTAGGAAGTGAACGCATAAATTCACCCCTCACTCAACCACTCCTTCAAGCATAGGAACAAACGCACAACTTTCAAAAAACTCCGACTGAAAGTTCGTTTCACTTTTCCGTTCAATACGGCACAAGCGTAGTTCATTTTCTTTCACTATCGGCAACACCATAATACCGCCGACTGCTATTTGTCCTAACAATTTTTGAGGGAGTTGTCTACAACCCGCCGTGACAATAATCCGATCAAACGGAGCGTAATCTTGCCACCCCTCATGACCATCACCCTCTTTCAAAAAAGGCATATAGTCTAATTTTGACAATCTTTCTTTTGCTTGTTTATGTAGGGAGACTATTCGCTCAACGCTATAGACCCGACAACCACACTCTAAGAGCACTGCCGTCTGGTAGCCCGACCCCGTGCCAATCTCCAACACTTTCTCTTCACCTCTCAGACACAGCAGATCCGTCTGACGGGCCACCGTATAGGGTTGCGAAATAGTTTGCTCCGCACCAATCGGGAAAGCCTTATCCTCGTAAGCCAACTCAGACATAGATGCAGGCATGAAACACTCGCGTGGCACCAACTGAATAGCCGTCAACACACGATCGGACGAAATACCTTTCTGTCTCAACAACTCGACCAACCTTTTACGACGCGCGATAAACTTATTTCCGACAAAATCAGCCACGGCATTTCATTTTACAACTGGAACATAGACGGCCTTCTTATTCTTGAAATATTCCTCCGAAAAGAAATCACTCACATCAAAAACACTCGCTATCTTTCGGTACGGACGCACTTCCGCCTCCAACTCACCCCCTTTCAAACAGAGGACTCCATTCGGCAAAGCATTTTTTGGATTCTTAGTCACAACGTTCTTCGTAACCAAGCGCATCAAATCACTTAAAGGCATCACCGCTCGGCTGACGACAAACTCAAAGTTCTGCTTTTCATCTTCCACACGCTCGTAGGCAAAAGTCACATTCTCCAAACCAATAGCCGTAGCCACCTCGGTAGCCACACGTATCTTCTTGCCTACCGAATCCACCAAATGGAAATGGCAAGTTGGGAAAAGAATCGCCAATGGAATGCCAGGGAAACCGCCCCCCGTGCCAACATCCATAATCTGCGTGCCTGGTTGGAAAGTGACAATCTTGGCAATCGCCAATGAATGTAACACATGATGCTCATAAAGATTCTCTATGTCCTTACGAGAAATCACATTTATTTTGCTATTCCAATCGGTATATAAATCGTAAAGAGAAGCAAACTGCTCTTTCTGACGTTCCGTCAAGTGGGGGAAATATTTCAATATCTGTTCCATCCTATTTTACTATTCTATTTTATAACAAAGATAATATTTTCTATCCGATTATCCACCTTCAAACCAACGATCGAGCTTCTATCTCTCTTTTAAGAAGATCTTCCCTAAAACCTTAACCAAGCCTATCAAATTACCCCAACCATAAGAAAAATGCAAGGTGATAAATGCAAACACGAGATGATGGACACCACAATCTTTCCCCCTATTCAACTTCACACTCACACCTAATATTGAAATAAGGTATACCAAGAGCGTAAATGCGGACAACAAACCGAAAAAAGGATTTACCAACATAAGAAAAAATGGAACTATCAATGACAGCAAAAAAAGCATCGGAATGAAATGTCGTAAAGAGAGTGCAGATGAATTTTTTGTATAATACAAGGTAAGAACGTTCCAAAGTCCGTTTTCAAAATTATTCTTCGCCAATGCAGAATAGGTGGATCGTGCTTTATATTTTATCTGCAGATTTGGCAACAAATAGATTTTCCCTCCATTTTTTTGAATTCTATTATTCAACTCTATATCCTGATTGCGTGTAAGGCGTTCGTCATAAAGTCCGACTTTTTCAAAAATGGATTTACGGAAACAACCGAAGGGAACCGTGTCCACCTCTTTTATCTCATTAGTGCCAATACGAAACTGACTATTGCCAACTCCCAAAGGATGAGACAACACTGAAGAAATAGCCACCGCGGTATTCGTGTTCCCCGTATTTGAGCCAACTGCCACGCCTCCCACATTTTCGGCATTCGGCAATGTTCTCAACGCCTCAACCAACCGACTGCAATAGTCGTTCGGATATTCACTGTGAGCATCAATGCGGATGATAGTTTCTCCCTGAGCCTGTGCAATACCCATATTCATAGCACAAGGGGCGGTTCTCTTTGGATTCTCCAGCAGATGAATAAAAGGGTACGATTTCAAGTAGGATTGAATAATCTCCACCGTTTGATCAGTACTTTTGCCATCTACCAACAGAAGTTCGTAAGGTTCTGTCAAATCCTGGTTTAATATGGAATCAATACATTGGACGATGTACGCCTCCTCATTATATATCGGACAAATTATGGATATCATTTTCGCCATTTAGAGTCGCATGTCCACAAGACGTCTGTCTAAAAAACCTTTCACATCATAGACTACCGACTTTTCTTTTCTCAAAGAACAGATGTCTATATTACTAAAAAGAGTGTGAGGCACCGCCAAGATAATCGCATCAAACTGCTCATTCGGAATTTCTTTCTGTACTGTCACACCATACTCACGCATCACATCCTCAGCGTTTGCCCATGGATCACACACCGTGATATTCTCCGTATATTCCCGCAAGGTATGACAAATATCCACCACTTTCGTATTACGAATATCTGGACAATTTTCTTTGAACGTAACGCCCAAGATCAGGATTTTTGCGTCTTTCACAAGAACTCCCTTTTTGTTCATACATTTGATAGTCTGGTTCGCCACATAGTCGCCCATGCCATCGTTCAGTCGACGAGCAGAGGACATAATGCGCGGCAAGACACCATACACCTGCGCTTTCTGAATCAAGTAGTAAGGATCGACCGAGATACAATGCCCGCCTACCAAGCCAGGCGACATCCTGATGAAATTCCATTTTGTAGAGGCTGCATCAATCACATCATGCGTGTCAATACCCATCGCATTGAAAATTTTCGCCAATTCGTTCATAAAGGCAATATTGACGTCGCGTTGAGAATTTTCAATGATTTTTGAGGCCTCAGCCACACGGATTGAGGAGGCCTTGAACGTTCCATTCACTAAGACCGAATTATAAAGCCGATCCACCTCATCCGCTATTTCTGGTGTCGAACCGCTCGTCACTTTTTTGATTTTCTCCACCGAATGTTCCTTATCACCTGGGTTGACTCGTTCAGGAGAGTATCCTGCAAAGAAGTCCACATTATAGGTCAAACCGCTCACCCGCTCCACAACAGGCAAGCACTCCTCCTCAGTAACACCAGGGTAGACAGTCGACTCGTAGATGACAATGTCTCCTTTCGAAATAACCCTCCCCACGGTATCGCTTGCAGAGATCAAGGGACGAAGATCGGGGCGGTTGTTCATATCCACAGGCGTCGGCACTGCAACGATATACACATTACAATCCCGAATATCCTCCATGTCGGAAGTACACCGAAAACCATGATTCTGAATAGCATCCAGCAACAGTTCGTCGGACACCTCACAAGTAGCATCCTTGCCCTGCATCAACGCATCCACCCGTCGGCGATTCATATCAAAGCCAACGGTTTCATATTTAGTAGAAAAAAGTCGGGCTAAAGGAAGACCGACATAGCCTAAGCCAATGATGGCGATTTTTTTTCGCATTTCAGTTCAAAAGCAATCAAATTCAGTAACAATCTACAATATAGAACGAATTTTTCAATTTATTAGTCTATACACTTCACTATTTCCACAAACTTTTCCCTTGCAGTATCCGCCGAAAAACGTTCCCGGCTCTCAAACGCCGCCCGTTTCATCTCCGATAATTTATCTTCACGTTCCAAAAGATAGAGGATTCTATCATTCAAGGCATCCAAGCAATCGCCAAAGGGAATGATGAAGCCGTTCACCCCATCTTGAACGAATTCATGCGCATATTGCCATTCCGTTATTATAATGGGTATACCAGCGACAAACGCATCGATAACCGTGCCTGGAAGTCCTTCGCCCATATATTTCGTTGGCAAAACAGACACATCATATTTTGAAAGCGTTGACGGAATATTTTCCGGACTTAAAACACCTTTATACTCAACGTTAGAATATTCTTGCATGATATTTTCCCAACCTGACTCAGAAGAAGAAATTTTCCCATAAACATCAATAGCAACACAACCAGGATATTTTTCATGAAAGAATTGAGCCGTTTTCAAAAGTGTTTCTATACCCTTTATCCGTTCCACTCTTGCACAAAACACGACTCTCAGCTTGCCCTCTTGATGATTTTCCACGAACAAATTATCAAAATATCGGAAATTATCAAATCGGTCCACATTGTCAAATCCGCACTCCGTCTGTAACCGTTTTTTCAGCAAATCTGTTTCCGTGCAGATACATTCAATACGTTTCAACAACCAACGATGCAACGGCTTTGTTTTTAGATATTCTGCCAACCACCCACCAACGACAAAATAATAGATTTTCGTGCGACATAGTTTAGAAAGGATGAAAACAAGAGGAAAAACCAACAACAAATTTCGTTGCGCAGGCAAATAAATCAATTTATCAACTCGACAAACATTTCGGAACATATTAAAGACACCCATTCGATTCTCAGAGAAACCTGCTGTGTCGTAATATTTAAAATCAAGACTCAAGTCAGACATCAGTTGAATCAACATCTGTGTTTTCACCGTCTGACCATCCAAATTGCGAGCCTTTCCACCCACATTGCCAATAAGATAGAATTTATCCATGTATCAAATCCAAGTATTGGTTTATAAAAGTATCAGAAGAGAACTTCGTTTCAACAATTTCTCTACTTTTTCTACCCATTTCTCGTCTCTCTTTTTCCGATAGATGAAGGATTGAAATCATTTTCTTGGTCATATCATCAACATCATTGGGATCAAAAAGCATTGCATTCTCACCATTCTCCACAATCCTTTCATTATCACAAACCCGACTACAAGCAATCGGCAGTCCACATGCCATCGCCTCACAAAGCACATTGGGGAATCCCTCATAGAGCGATGGCAAGCAGAAAACATCCACATTCCAATAGGCAGACCGTACATCCCGTGAGGAAGGATGAAATTCAAAAATTCCTTCCAAGCGAAGCAACTTCACCTCCTCGCAACACCTTTTGTAATAGTTCTCATCTAATGACTCACCATACCAGTCAACTTGAACATTCATTCCACACTCAACAACATTCTTGATGGCACGAATATAATTAAGCACATTCTTTTGACGACTGACTCTCGCAACGCTCAAAATTCGAACCGTATCACTCTTCCTCTCATATTCTGTTGGGTGGAAAAAATCCAAATCAATAAAATTAGTAATCACCTTAACCTTATCAGTCAAAGAAGGATAATTCAGTCTTATGAATTCTCCCTGCGTATATGAGTTCGGAACAATAAAATCTGCAAAGCGATATGAATAAAACTTAATTCTTTCTCGAAACGACAATTTCTGTGTCACATTTCTTTCCGATACGATCAGTCTGAAATCTCTTCCCGACAATCTCAGAACCATCTTTGCCACACAAGCCATCACGCAGGCAGTATCTAAATAGGCAACCACTACGGACGGTTTTGCTTTATACAATTCTCGAATAATCGCTATCAACCTTCTTCCCCGAGAAAGTCCATTTGCCACACATTGATGCGCCACATTGGCTTGATCCAACAGAGGCAGATAAAAATCATCCGGATAGTAGGTCCAGACCACCACATTTTCACAATTTTTTTTCAACAAAACCGCAAGAGAAACAAGCTGGCGTTCGGCACCACCAGAGGCGAGAGATTCGGTGAGAAGGAGGACTTTATCTCTATCTTTCATTTCTACACCTCTGTTCAATACAATATTGTCCAACACGGTTTTTCCTTCCCTCTGCAAACTTTTCAAAACCTGCCTTAGCAACACCTTTCTGCGAAAAAATATTTTTTTCATCTATAATCATATAGAAATCTCTATCTGGATGTTCTTGAACAATAAATTGTAACAATAACGGATAGAAACCATTACCTCTTTGTTTCTCTATCGTACGACAAGGTCCAATATGCCAACCATCTTTAGGAATAAATTCAAAAATCGGGATTTTAGGACACACTTGCGCCGTCGACACAATTTCTCCATTTCTCAAAACCTGATACTCGTAGAATCGTTCTCCTTTGAAAAAGGAAAATATATGCCACAGAAAACTATGAAAACTATTCAACGGCATAATGATTTTTCTGAAAACAACATTAAAGTTATTTGGTAAAACTTCATGATATTTCGTCCTATCGTATCTATAAAAATATAACATATTACATTTTCCCCCTTTGCATTGCCTCCATATTCAAAACACCTCTCACTTTCAACGGCAAAATCTTACATTTTCTAAACGGATATAAGATATTGACAACCAGTTTCATCCATGTCTTATACCTTACTTGAAGTCTACAATACGCCTTTCTGAAATTAAATTTTTTTTCAAGAAAAATTTGCACATTAGAATGTTCCGTAACCGACCTTGTGCCATCAAAAATATATTTTAAACCACACTGTTTCAAATAATATTCATTTAAAGAATAAAATAGCCCATAATAGGGATAATAATGTTTCAAGAAAAAAGGATCGCACTTGCAGGTCTGCAGATTGCAATAATCCTGCCCCATCCGACATATTGAGTATACAACAATTTGACCTGACTCTTTCATATAGCCACCCCAAATCTGACAATCGGTTAACGACATCACATATTTCTCAAATACATTTTTACAAGGATATTCGCATTTTTCTTTATACCTCTTACACGCCTTCACCATAACCTCATAACCACCATCTGCAAGCAGTTGTGAGGAAGAAATCAATTTATAATCAATTGTCTTCAAAGCCCTCCGAACTCCATTTCTCGTTTTTGAGGACAGCTCTTCCATTCCTCCAAACGAATCTTTTATAACGCACCAAAAAGAGGTTTCATATTTACTATCAAAATCATAAACGTTTCTTACCATATACCCTTGTGAAGAAAGCATGTCTGACATTTCTTCCTCGGTAAGTTTTCTCCAAAGATGAGGTGCAGAAGCACCAATCCAACATCCCTTGTATAAAATGCAATCATTCACTTTCTAATCCCCTTTCCTGTTTTTTTTGTCTTCCTAATATAAAACCTAACATTGCAAAGAGAGGTACATATTTTGAAAAATAAAACCTTGAAAAGAAAGCTCCACAAGAAAAATCCACAAGTAACATCAATGAAGCCATCTTCAAAACACCACTCTGTTGCTTTTTCCAAAATGAGATCAACGCAATCCAAAGATTCAAGTAAAACAACACACCAACAACCCCATAACATGTAAACAACTCCACTAAATCATTATGCGCAAAGTTACCAACAAGATCCAAAGTTTTTAGAGTTCCCCTTCCAATTAAAAACTGTAAATCATTAGAACCTTCTAAATAACCATAAACCAATTTCGGAATTATTCTATCTCTACCCGACAAATTTCCATGCATCGTTTCATATACCCTTTTTTGAAAATATTGTACATTTTCAAACAGATAATAGAACAACATTGCAATCAGAAAAACAACCACAGACAAGACAAAAAATGTCTTTATTTTCTGTTTTAAAGTTGTATCTCTTGTCTTCCAAATAAAAAATATCATTATCTCAATTGCCAGAACAAGTGTAGCCTCTCTCTTAACCGATAGCAAAACCAAAACAGAAACTAAAAATCCTATTATAATTTGAAACCTATTTTTATCGTCAAAAAGCATCATCATCGGCACTATCGTAACCAGAAAACGACCTGCATTATTGGTGAATCCATCACTCTCCAGCTTCATATCCGCGTGCGACTGGAAGTAGTAAAAAAACAAAGAACTAAGAAAAATCACAGCAACATACCGCATCTCTCGTTCTGTCAGACTACCCTTTTTCGCATAATAGTAGTAAAAGTAAACTGGAAGCAAGGTTATGCATAAAACCTGCAAATCCTTAAACATTAGTTTTGTAATTCCTCCTTCTTTTGCGATATATAGCATTTTATAGGATATAAGCACAAATAAAAACATATCTAAAGCGACCAACAGAAATGGTATTTTTCCTCTTTTAACCTCACTAATTGGTTGCGACAAAAACACATAAAAAAAAGAGAGGGACACTAATGCTATTGAAAGGATTACAGCAACAGAAGAACCTTTCATTCCAAAAAATCCTTGCAGAAAATACAGACACCATCCCCCCGTATACAAATATACCTTCGTAGAGTCTTTCATAATTCTATTGTTCTCTTAGTGTTTTCAGAACAACTTCGCCCACCATTTTCAGGGTGTTAGGGTCGATATTCTCGGGAATGTCCTGTTGTGTATGCCACGTTTCAGGGAATCCACGCTCAGAATGATAGTCGACAATGTCTATCGTTGGAATTCGAGCGAAAAGATTAATGTAATAGTGGTCGTCCATAATCGAACCAGACATCTGTGGCACAAAAGCATTGCCATAACCCAACTGCTGTGCGTGCTGCCACACCTGACGCAATCGTGTCTCCGCAAAATAGAGAGAGACTTCGTCAAACCCGAAGAACGGAGACTTTCCGCCCACCATGTCCAAAAGGATTCCCCATTCGGGTTTTCCATTCTTATAGTACGGGTTTTTCGCCAAATATTGCGAACCTAAGCACCATGTGTCTTCTTTTTCGCCCACTTCAAAGGAAGGCCGACCTCCATCTTCTAAGTCTAAAAAGACAATGTCTACACCCAAAGAGTCATCTCCTAACTGCAACTGGCGAGCAACCTCCAACAACACTGCCACTCCACTGGCACCATCATTTGCCCCTAACACAGGCTTATGCCAATTCGCCTTCTCATCATTGTCCGACACTGACCGACAATCCCAATGCGCAAACAATGCCACCCTGCGGATCATCTCGGGATGAATCTGACCAATCAAGTTAGTTCCCTTCCACTTCTCCCCCGCATAATTGACAGCGTCAAAACTTTGCACGAAAGCGGTGTCGCAATACGAACTCAGCTGTCGGTGCAGATAAACAGCACATCTTTCGTGGGCTTCCGACTGTGGGACACGACATCCGAAACCACATTGTCTTTTCAAAAAATTCATTGCACTGTCTGCCTCAAATGTCGGACGTGTAATTGAATTTTTCTGAATTTCACTTGGGTCAACCTTTCCAATCGATGTTTTATCATCCCCACTATTTGAGCCACAAGCCCAAAGAACTACCGCCAACAAAGTCGCTATTGCAATCCGTATAATATTCATAAGTCTATCAATAAGTAGAAACAAAAAAAGGAGGTTTGTTCAACCTCCTTTTCAGTAGCGGATCCGGGATTCGAACCCGGGTCTAAGCCGTGAGAGAGCTACGTGCTGGACCCCTACACTAATCCGCCATTCGTCATCTTTCCGAAGAGAAGCAATCAAAACTTTATTTGAAAGCGTCATTTCTTTTTGACGTTGCAAAGATACAACCTTTTTTATTGCCTCCAAACTTTTCTTCGTTTTTTTTGCGTTTCCGAACGAAAAAAATATTTCCCTCTTTCTCTCTTTGCCTCTTCCTATTTTATTAATAAATTTGCAGATTAGAAATTTTGTATAGCAGATCAAACAAAGACAATTATTATGCGCAAACGTATACACAAGACAATGCGACACATACTCATATTATTATTCTCAGGGCTTTTCACTCTGTGCGCTTCGCTTTCTGCAGCAGAAAGCAACATCAGCACTCCGAACATGAGTTTCGAAAACGGAAATTTCGACAACTGGACTCGCTATTATTCTTACTATGGACCAACTGGCTACTCTACAAATTACAATGGTAAATTTGTCTACTCCAATGAAAGACTGAGTCCATACTCATCATCCACAGTTGGCGCAACAGACGTTTGGACAGAAACACATACGACACAGATCAATACGAATTATGGGTCGTTCGAAGTGATGTCATCGGCAAGCAACGACCCCAACGTTGCATGCGACAATCTGACACAGGTTCCAACCAGTAGCAAATATTCTGTGAGAATTGGATCTAAAGATGCCGCAGAAAACGATGTCGCAAACCTCGGTGAGGCAACGTATCCGCGTGCAATGGCAGAAAAAATGCAATATAAATTCACCGTTGATGAAAATTCCACATTGCTCACGTACAAGTATGCAGTTGTCATGACTGGTGCCAACGACAATCACGAACATAACGCCGACAAGCCTCCATTTGCTATCTACATTATTAGAGGAAATGACACTATCTGCGCCTCTACCGTGGTTTCAAACAGCAACGGATTGACAAAAGCGAGTACGAACCAAACCACGGATGGACAATGCAAAAAATGTAATCTAAAAAATTATGAGCCCAATGACTACACTTGCACTGATAATTTAACCAACGTCACCGGGGACAACTACCAATCATATTGTTCAACATGTGCGAATAAAGCAAAAGAGGTGGGATTCAAATGCGACGACTATAAATCATTTGTAGTAGAAACGAAACACGACACTTGCCTTAAGAAAACCTTTACCAAAAATTGGTCAAATGGCTGGTATGATACATGCTTAGAAACAGATGAAAATGGCAACTGTACGAAATTGGGTAAAAACTGCAAATGGGACTGGAGGAATGGTACCTATACATGCAGAAATACGATAAGCGCAGAAGATAAATACAAAGACGAAACGGGCAAAGATGTACGCTTTGAATATAATAGCTGGTGGAATCAATGGCAGGTTTGGGATGTAACAGCAACGTGTTCTCAATATGGAACTGCCACACATGACACAACCATACAAATATGCACTAAATGCAGTTGGTACGATGCAAAAGATCGTTATGTTGAATACGGAGAAAACAACAGCGCAGCCACAAACGACTCTATTCTAAAATGTTCAGACGCAGATTGCGCAGAACACATGCAAGAGGCGACATCTGTCAAATGTCTTCAATCATATCTTACACAGTCAGAGTTGTCTGGAACTTATTACAAGCCTTGGACTACAGTGTCGTATGACCTCCGACCATACATTGGAGAAGAAATAACATTTGAAGTGCTAAACCACGATTGTGTGGAAGACTTTACGACTACAGGTGGCGGTAACACATATCATTTTTTCAAAGCTAGTTCCCACCGCACATATGGTTACTTCACCGCCGAGACTAAGAAGTTTGAGACAGTCATTAAAAACTGTGGGGACGGAACAATCACTCTGACCGCACCTGAAGGATTCAAAAACTATTCTTGGTCTTCAGGATTGTCGCAGAATGGAACCGACAAAAACATAGCTACAATCAAGGCTACAAGTGTCATAGAAGAGAATGAGTATAGCGTGACCATGTCTGCAGACGAAACAGACAAGAATTTACTCGGCAACGTCAATGGGACTAACAGTAGTAAATCTTGCACTAAAGCAACCGACAAATTCACCTTGGTGAAAGACCCTATTGACACAGATATTAACAACGACGTTGCTTGCTACAACGAAGTGGTTTTCACGGACAAATCTCAGATTAAAAAGATAAAATACAACAAGTATAACACTGCCACTGGTAATTTCGATATGGTGGATTACAAGCCAGACTCTATTCTCTATGAAATCTGGACTTACAACTATCAAGGACGAGACTATGAGACACAGGGTAACCCCGTGACATTGGAATTGCCTTCGCCTTCGGCAAGCGAAGATACCACCTATAAGGTTTACCGCACACTTTACACGGCAAACGACTGCCAAATCAACGATATAGTAGACATCACCATAAAGAGACGTCCCGAGATAATCATCGATGGCGATCCTACAATTTGTTACGGTGAAAAGAAGACTATCACACTTACAGGCGAAGATGCCTACTTGGGTTCTTACGAAAACTCATTTGGAAATCCTTACAAATATGTCTGGACGGACGAGGCGGGCAACACCCAGAAAGACGCAGGTTCAAGCACAGAAAAGAAGCAGACAGGCGAAGCAGCGACAAAACTCGTCATCAGTCCTACCTCCACGGGTTCTGTTTACTACTACCTCAACATCAACAGCACAGAGACTGGAAGCGCAAATACGACTCGCGAATGTGTCTACACTGGCGAATATAACGTCACCGTTTATGAAAGTCCGACTTTGACCTTAGACGTGGCTAAAGATGCTGCGACTGGTATCCGAACGAAGAATATTTGTAAGGGTGAAACTGCCGAATTTGGCGCGACAACCAATATCACGGGTACCTTTGGATGGAACACTGTCTGCGACACAGTCCGTCTGAAAGACACCGAAAAAGACGCAAGTGCTCACACTTTCACAACGCCTGTCATCAACGATGATGTCACCTACTACTACGCAGTGGTTACCGCTTCGGATGGTGCTTGTATGATGATAGACTCTGTCAAATTCGTTACGATGGAGTCTCCAGAATTGGAAATCGAAGGTCCAACCCAGGTTTGTTCAGGTGCGGATTATGAGTTCAAGGCTAATGGTGCTGAGAAGAGCAGCAGCTATGTATGGACATACGGTGGTGGACTCACATTCCAATCGCCAACCCTCGACCTTGAATTTGGTTCTACATTCACTGCAGGAAGCAAGACGACCTTGAAATTGACGGGAGAAAACGAGAACGGATGTTCGTCTACAACCGACACGACTATCATGGTCAACAAGCTGCCTGAGCCAAAAGTAGAATGTGCCCTTGCCAACGGATGCACAATCTGCGAAGGAGAAGAATTGAAACTCAAAGCATCTGGGGCAGACTATTTCGAAGAGTGGGCAGGAGGAGTCTCACCTACCTACTATGGCGTGTCGACCGATGCTGCGCAAAAAGCAGAAGAAATCAAGAACCACGTCTACATGTCTGACGTGCCAAGCACCGCGACCCAAACCTACGAGGTGGTGGGCGTTGACTCATTCCAATATAAGAACAACGACGGAGACCTTCTCTACACAGAGTGTAAAAGCACGGTAGACTTCTCCAATTTTACCATCACAGAAGCACCTAAAATCTCTATCGTCGACAACAACGCTATCGCAGGTAATGTCTGTGAAGGAGAGGCTGTCAACTTAGATGCAAGCGGTGCAGGAAGCTACTACTGGAGCACAAGCAGGGACTTCTCTACTACCCTCTCGTCTGTATCCAAACTGAAAGATACGCCAGCAACAGGACTGTCATCCATAAAATACTATCTAAAGGGATTCACTGGCACGAACCACACAGGTTGTACATGGATTGACAGTACTGAAATCACCATTCACAAAGCACCTACCTTCACGGTATCTGCCGAGAAGGGTTATATCTGTCAAAACTCGTCTGATGTCTTGACGGCAAAGGAGAATGACGGTGCAACTGGCGACGATGCCATCTCCACATTCGAGTGGACTAACGGTCCACAGAGTGCCACCTATACCGTTACACCAGACGTGACGACCACCTACTATGTGACAGCGACAAACAGTAACCAATGTGCATCCGCCAAGAAAGCGGTAACCGTTACAGTTGTCAACGCACCTACGCTCACATTCAATGGTGCTGACAGAGCATGCGAAAACGTAGAGATTTCATTGGATGCGTCCGTTGATGCTCCAACAGGAGCGACCTACACAGACACCTACGTTTGGAAGTATGACAACAAGCAGATCAACACGGACGAAACAAAAACGACCGCCTCACATACCCCTTCAAGCACAGGTACTGTTTATTACGAACTCACAGCGGAAAGATCATACACCGCTACGATAGATGGAGAAACGAAGAATGCAACTTGTCAAAGCACCCTTCGTCAAGGCATCCAGATAGACAACGCTCCATCTCTCGCTATCACAGGTCATGAAGCCGGACTTTGCACAGGACAAAAGATTACTTTGTCAGCCTCGGGAGCAGGAACAGGCAAACAGTACACGTGGACTGTTGAAGGTGAGAGTGGAGAAACCGTTGGAGCAACGAAAGAGATTTCAACCGTTGGCAAAGAAATCTACGCACCTAATCCAACCCAAGCAATTGAAGTAACCGTAAAGGCAGACGGCGACAACAACTGTACAGGAACAAAGACCATCAACGTATCAACCTACGCATTGCCAGTAGTTGCAACCACTCCGACCGCGACTTCAGTCTGCGAAAACTCCGAGGTCAATATTTCTGTAGACAAAAACAATTCATACACATGCGATGGAACAGCCGCCACTTACAGTTGGAAATTGACCGACGAGGACAATAACAGCATCGGAGATGCCACAGGTGAAGACGTTTCACTCTCACTTTCACAAACGACCACGTTCACGGTGGTAGCGACAGACGTCCACGGGTGTGTAAGCAAAGCAGCAACCGCAAAAGCGACTGCCAACAAATACCCAACCATCAAGACGAAATCTGTTCCTGCCGCAATCTGTCAAGGATTGGGCATTGAGATTGAGTTGGAAGACGAGACAGCGAAACAGATTTCTTACGAATGGTCTGACGCTCAGACATACACGAACGGAACAGCACACACAGGAAGCACATACAAATTCTCCGTCTCTGCGGCAGATTTGAACTTGACCGACGACATCAACAACTATTTAGTCGACTTAAAGTTGATTTCAAACGAAGGCTGTGAGACAGACACCACCTATAGCTTCCCTGTTTCCACCCCACCTGTCATCTACATCACAGGTAGCGACAACGGATGTGCCAACACAAACGTGACACTAACCGCCAAAGGAGGTACGACAGGCAACTATGTATGGAGTACAAACGAGAAAACGGACGTCATCACGCCGACACTCGTAACAGGCGACAATAAATTCAAGGTACAAGGAGCCGATAAGAACGGATGTGTCGGGACTTCAGAAGAGTTTACCGTAACTGGCAACGACTCGCCGACAATCACTTTGACCGCAAGTGCGACGGACGTGTGTCAGAACAAATCTGTGACAATCACACCAAGCAGCGACAAGAGCGGTACAACCTACACATGGGAATATGCGACCTACACGACTGATGCAACAGGCAATAAAGTGTTAAACGACGTCAAAGGTTACCCTTGCTCAGATTGTAACACAAATATCAATCCTACCATCACAGACAATACGGCTTATATCGCGACAGGTACAAGCAACGATTGCCAAGGGAAAGCCACCATCTACATTTCTGCCAAGGAGACACCTGTCATCACAATCACTGCAGACAAGCCTACACTCTGTCCAGGAGAGGAAACGACAACGCTCCGTGCCCAGAACACCAATGGCAATGCCACGGTCAGCGGTTGGAAATGGGATAACTCAACAGTGACGACAGAAAACTTTACTACGGGAACGATTAACGCCAGCACTTCATTCAAAGTTGTAGCCAGCACAGCAGAAAACTGCGACGCAGAAGCATCTATCACCTTGGATGTCTACACTAAAGAAGCTATCGGAATTGACAATGGAACAGGACAAGTCTGCGAAGGATCAACCATTGATTTGAAGGCTATCGGAGGTTCAAGCAACTGGAAATGGACCGCAACAAATGCAACCATATCTGCGACAGACGAGTCTGCGACAATCAGCAACGCCACAAGTGGCAGCGACATTACGGTTACATTAAGCGCATTAGACAATCACGGATGTACGACAGAACCAGCGACATCAACGGTCAAAGTGATTGCAAAACCAGAAATCGCAGTGTCCGCAACGGAAAAACCTTGTCCTGGCAGCAACGTAACATTCACTGCGACAGAGAAGAGTGGAGACAACACCAAGATGAGCAGTAACGGTTGGACTTGGTATGAAGGTGAGATTAGCGATGCCAATAAGAAAGATGTTTCGTCTTCAACCTTTCAGCTGACGAATGTTCAAGAAAACACGACCATCATCTACAACGTAACAGGAACAGACATCAACGGCTGTATATCCGACGCCGTCCAGAAATCTGTCACAGTGGCCACAAAACCGAACTTGGACGTTACTGCAAACAAGACAACCGTTTGCCGCAACGAAAAAGTAAGTTTGAGCATCAGCTCTTCAGAAACAGGAGAGAAAACATTCACCTTGCCAAACGGAGAAACGAAGGCAACCAATGAGGCACAAATCACATTTGACACGACGCTCACCATTGCGAAGACCTATACATTCACTGTTACAGTGAAAAATGAAAGCGGATGTGAAAATACAGAATCCGTAGACATCACAGTAAACGACATTCCGAAAGTAACCCTTACGAGTGCCGACGGAAAGAACAGCGTCTGCGAAGGCCAGAGCATCAATCTCGTAGCTACCCCTTCCGATGCTTCTCTCTCTGAATTTGAATGGAAACATACAACAGAGACCGACAGTAAAGCAGCATTCACACCAACTAATACAAATAAGACTGCATCCGTAAGAGTAAAAGACGGAGAATGTTATTCAGACTGGGCGACCTACAACGTCAGCATCATTGCGAAACCTACATTGTCTATCAATGGAGTAAGCGATGTTGACAAAGACGCAACGACAGCCAACGAATCCATCTGTAAAGGAAGTTCAGTAACACTGACTGCGACAGGTTCTGAAAGCGGAAACTACCAATGGCTGGAAGGAGCAACTGGTGTCGGAGGTGGAACGAACTACACACCTACCATCAGCAAGAAGACAACGTTCTCTGTATTTGGATCAAATGCAAGCGGATGTTACGACACCGCCTGGTACGTTGTGGACGTGAAAGAGTTGCCTGTCTTCACACCTACCATAGACCCAATCTGCACGGGCAATGTGGCGACCATCGAATTAGACAATAAAGTTGAGTCGTTCACCGTTTCATGGACATCAACGTCTGCGCAAGAAGTAAACGTAGTAGGCGAAAGCGACGGTGTTGATTCGTACACAACAACAGAAACATTCACCAACAGCACGAATTTCTCCATCGTAGGATATGCGAATGGATGTGCGAGCGAGAAGAAGACAGCCTCTTTGACGGTCAATGCGAAACCTGACATTCAGATCACATGCGACCCAATAGATAAAGCAATTTGTCAAGAAACGGGGACTGCGACTTTAACAGCGACTGGCGGAGTCTCAACCCAATATGTATGGACGTTAGAGAATACCGTTATAGCAAATGGCACAGATAAAGCAACCATTTCTAACGTAAACACTGCCGGTTCATACACTTATAAAGTAGTTGGAGAAAACGAAAGTGGATGTCAGAACGAAACTACCATCGCAATCACTGTCAACGAAAAGCCAACCGTCAGCATAAAAGTTGAGGATGGACCGATCTGTGTCGGTAGCAGTAAGGAGTTGACAGCCGAAAGCACAGCAGGCACATACGTTTGGTATAACGAAAACGGACAGCAAGTCGGTGTTGGAGAGAAAATCAGTCCGGTATTCAACAGCACGACCGCCGTTAAATACTCCGTTGAAGCAACCGATAATAATGGATGTAAGGCCACAGCGACCTCCGATGATATCACTGCGCAAGCACTGCCAGTTGCAACCATCGAGAACGCAACCGTATGTAGTGGAACAGAAGCGAAAGTAAGCATTAAAGGTGTCAAGAGTGTAAAATGGCCTACAGGCACAGTCAACTCGGATGCAAGCGGAAACAACACTTACTCATTCGGAAATGTAACCAACTCTAAATCATACGATGTAATCGTCTATAGCGGAGCAGACGGAGGAGGATGTTCTTCTGAAGCAACCGTAACCGTCAATGTAGAAGAGTTGCCTACGATTTCAATCTCAGGGGAGACTTCTGTATGTTCTGGTGCAAACGTGAGCCTCACAGCAACAGCAACCAACTGCGACATCACATGGAATGATCTTCCAAGCGGACTTACCGCAACCAATGGCGTCGTTTCAGGCACAATAACGACAGCAGGAACATATAATTTCTCTGTTACAGCGAAATCGACATCCACAGCAAAATGTGAAAAGACAGAAAGTGTAACACTGACCGTCAACGCACTGCCAACTAACACTATAACAGTCAGCAACGCGACAGAAAACGGAGGAAAGAACTACATTTGTGCAGGGTCGACCGTCGAACTTGCATCAGGGACTGCCTACTCTCACTATGAATGGAGCATAGCAGGCAATAGCAACGTCATCAACACAGAAGAAAAGGCAACCTTCAGTCCGACCGCAGAAACGACCTATCAGTTGGTTGCAACGGATGCGAACGGATGTGAAACAGCTCCTGTAACCCAAACCATCTATGTCGTATATGCACCAACATTCGACTTTGATGCAGAAAGCTACAATGTCTGTGAAGGAACCCCAGCGACAATTACCGTCAACAACGCATCAAGCGACGCCGAGTTCACATGGACGACAAGTGGAACCTACACAAAGAATGGCGACAACAGCATTACAACAGAGGAGTTAACAGCAGATGCAACGGTAACCGTATTGGCTAAAAGCACGATTGTCCCTACATGTACAACAGAAAAGAGCAAGATCGTCTCAGTCAATCCAAGTCCGGTATTCACGATTTTAGGAGACGCAGAAGTATGTGCAGGAGTTGATTTGGAACTTAGCGGTTCTAACAGCGCATACGAGTACGACTGGTATGAGGGAGACAACACGACAGCCGTCGCAACGAAGAGTTCTACCCACACCATAAACAAGAACACAACGACAAACGAGACCATCATCTACACTGCAGTAGCGACAGACAAGAGCAGCAAGTGTCAGGCAAAAGACAGCAAGACTATTAATATCAATGCCAGACCACAGCTTGAAGCGTTTACCTCTACAGCGGCTTGTGAAGGTGTCGACGTAACATTCACAGCAACAGACAAAGCAGGTTCTGTGATGAGTAGCCAATACGAGTGGTTTGATGAGAATGGAATAGCCACAGGAGAAAAAACTCAATCAATCACAGTTTCTATCGCCAAAGGAAGCAACACGTCCAAGAAAGGATCTGTCATCTCCTACTCCAACGGATGTGCTTCAGAGCGAGTTTCATACGAAGTCACACCAAGTGCGAACCCTAAGCTGACAGTCAGCGGAACATTGTTAGCATGTAGTGGAGACAAGCCAAGCAGCGACATCAAGGTTACTGCGGACATGACAGGATTGAAATACATCTGGAGTGAAGGAACCTCTCAAATACAAGAAATCACGCAGACGGGAACCGAATGTCCTATCACCGTGTTAGGAGACAATCTCAAAGCGATAACAGAAGACAAAACCTATACGGTAGAAGCAAGCATAGATGGACAATGTTCTGCCACTATCGAAGTACCAGTCAAAGTTGTTTCAAAGCCAACTGTAAGCATTTCACTTGACACGAAAGACTGTCCAGGAGAGACGAACACACTTTCCGCAACCGAGGGTAACGGCTATACCTACCAATGGTACGAGAAAGAAGGCAATGATTACAACAACATCAGCGGAGCAACCAACTACCAATACATAGCGACAAAAGACAAAGCAGGTGATTACACCTACCAGGTGAAAGTTGGTTTAACACAAACCGTTGACGGTCAGTCTGTAACATGTTACAATGAGACAGAAGCAAGTTTCACTGTCCAAGCGACACCAAACATTACGCTGACGGGAGGAGACCAGACCGTATGTAAAGGTCAGTCCGTTGAAATCTACGCTGATGGAGGCCAAAGCTATACCTGGACAGCCAACTCAGCAACCGTGTCAACAGATGCACAATACATATTCAACGCAGATGAGTCTGTAGACATCACCATTTCGGGTACAAACGAATATGGATGCGTAGGATTGACAACAGCTAAAGTCGAAGTAAAAGAGAATCCTGTCATTGACGTAACGGCAGAGCAAATCTGTCCAAACACGGAGGCTAAGTTGAAAAACAACAGCGGTGACGACATAACGATCACCTGGGCTGCTGGTTCGTATGACCAGACAAGTAAGATTTGGACCTCCGATGAGAAGATTTCCGCCGCGAAGTCGTACACCTTAACCGGTACAAAGACCTACGACTTAGGCAACGGCGAATCATTGTCATGTACATCAGACGCAACAGTAACCGCCAATTCGTTCTACCCTGCTCCAACAGCAGAAATCTATGTGAACAATCAACAGACGAACGGACAGACCTACACTGTTTGCCAGAACGTTACAGAACTTCCAGTAAAGGCAGTTCTCTCAGGCAATAGCCAATACAGCACCTCATGGTCGTCCAACAAGAGCGAACACAGCTTTGCAAGCGACAACGCCAACGAGACAACCCTTACGTTGAACAGCGTTGCAGGAACAATCCAAGCGGTCGTTACGGAGGGCGAGCATAGCTGTTCGACTACCATAGAACAAGAGATAGCCTTCTATGGGAAAGAGAGCATTTCCATCACTGGCTCAGAATCAGTCTGTGCAGGAGAAAATGCAGAATTCACTGTATCACAGGGAGATGCAGTCTCTTACACCTGGACGGTCAAAGAAGGCACAGAAGACGTTGCTTCAAGCAGAATCACAGCCTTGGATGGAGGAAAGACAATCACAGTCGCAAATGTAACCAAAGACATTACCGCATACGTCGTTGGACAAGATGTCAACGAATGTGAGACGAACCCATCGAACAAGGTCACTGTAACGGCAAAAGCCAAACCATCAATCACGATAGAAACAGACAAAGCCAACGCGACAACGATTTGTAGTGGCGAAGGAATTGAGTTGACTGCAATTTCTAATTCGACCGCAAGAGTTCAATGGAACGGACAAAGCGAAGAAACTGGACGCAGCGTATACTCAATAGCAAGTCTGACAGCAGAAACCACGACTGAAAAGACATATTCGGTAAGCGCAACAGATGGAGAATGTACAACTCAATCTGAGGTGAAAGTGACCATCAACCCATTGCCAAAACTTATTCTCACTGAGGCATACGGTTTCTGTGATGGTGAGAGTGCTACATTCACAGTAACAGACCTTTACAACTCGTCAAACATCACCTACTCATGGGCTGAACCAGACAATGATGGTAATGCAACGACCACCTTCAATGCGCAAACTGGCAATACATATACCGCAACCAAGAAAGGTATTTATAGCGTAAAAGGTAAAGACAACACCACAGAATGTACATCTGAGCCAGTAAATAGCCAGACTGTCGTAGTCTACAACAAGCCAAAAGATTTGAAGATTGAGTTTGGAGTAGCATGTGTCGGTAAAGACGTAGAGTTGACCGCATCAAGTTCTACAAACAACACCACCTTCGAATGGTATAGCAAAACAAGTGGTGCATCCGACTTCAGTGCACTCGGAACAGGAGAAAAACAAACCGTGACGGCAACAGACAACGCTGTAAGTTACAAGATAAAAGGAACAGGAACGTACACTTTAGCAAATGGTTCTACGTTGGCCTGCGAGGCATTGTCCGACCCAGTTGATGTTACCGGAAACGCAATTCCGACATTCACAATCGACAAACCATCCAGCGTTTGCTACGGCAATACGGTAGATATTTCTGTTTCCGGCAACACCGACGGAACCACCTTTGAATGGACCCAAAACAACATGGTCGTATTAGATGGAGAAACGACGGAGGCCACGAAGCAATACACGACAGGAAACCTGACAACTGCTGAAACCTACAGCGTTATAGCAACTTTAGACGGTTGTTCATCAGACGCACAAACAATAACAGTAGAGCCAAAGACAAAACCTGTCATTAACAATATCAACGTGTCCACACCAATTTGTGAAGGAGAGACAGTTACTTTAACTGCCGACGCAACCGCAACCACATACAACTGGATAATAAACTCAGCGGCATTGGCAGAAAAAACGCAGTCTGTAACATATCCTTCTTCTGGCGGACTGACGACTGGAACGTATAATTACTCGTTGACGATTGAGAACGATGGTTGTGTTTCTGAGACGATGGATGGACAGTTTACCGTCAACCAAAAACCTTCGATCTCATTAAACGGCAAGACAAACTATTGTCCTGGAGAGACGACAGACATAGCAGTAACAAGCAACGTGGCAAGCATTTCCTGGTATAGCTACGATGATGATACGAAGAAAGACGGCTCTCTCATATCGCAAGGCACAAGCAACACAGACAAGTTGCAAGAGACTTTGACAGAGGAAAGCAAGTCATATTTCTATCACTTATACATCAGCGATGGAACTTGTGAAGCAGACAAGGTGTTTGAAGTAACAACCTATGCGTTGCCAAGCATTGAAGGCACAGGAAGCGCAACTATATGCTACGGCTCCGAAGTTCAGCTGAGAGCCAAAGGTGGCAACGAGACAGATGACGTTACCATTGACGGATTGACAGGAAAAGTCGGGACAGACGAAAACGCGGGCTACACAGTCTTCACGGACGAACCTACGACAGACACCAACTACAACGTTACCGTAACCTCTGCGGACGGATGTTCCGCAACCGACGTATGGGCAGTTACAGTTGCTCCACTTCCTGATGTCATGATCAACAACAAGATCGATGGTAGCGAAGCCATTTGTCAAGGAGAAACCCCTGTCACGTTGACTGCAAGCAGTTCAACCACAGGAGTCTCATACAAATGGAGTACTGGAGCGACGGATGCAGCCACGAGTGTCTCCCCTGACGCAAGCACGACCTACACTGTAACAGCAACCTACGAGCCTGTAACGAGCACATTCTGTGAAGGAACTACAGAATATACCGTTAACGTAAATCCTATCCCAGTGGTAGAGTTTGACGGAGACAAGATTGCATGTAGCGGAAGTACGGCGACATTCAGAATAAAAGATCCTGTTTCCAACTACACCTACACATGGGCAGATGGCTACACCGGGGGAACTGAACGCACGACTGATGCTCTCACCGCAGCGAAGACCTACAGTGTTACTGCAACCGACAACACAACAGGTTGTACATCGCAGGTTGCAACTCACACCATCAGCGTAGTTGAGAACCCGACAGTAACCTTGTCTCAAAGCAGCGCATCAGTCTGCAACGGTGGAACATTGCCAGATGTAAGCATCACCAACGCAGGCATGAAGTCTTACTATTGGACAAACCAAGGAGAAGAAAACCGTATTAGCACGGAAGCCACATTAAGCGGAATCACAGTAGAAGCAGATAAAAAGTATGAAGCATACGTAGAAACCGCAGACGGATGTATCGGAAAAGCCGATCTTGAAGTCAAGGTACTCAGTCTTCCTTCTGTAACAATAAGCGGAGACAACTATGTATGCGACCAAAGCAAAGCAACCATCAATGCATCTGCCGTTGATGGAGTCGCACCATACTCGTTCATTTGGACTACTGACGACCAGGATCTTACCTTCAGTGGTGATGTAGCCAATGCAAGTCAAGTCTCAACGAGCAAGTTAACTCAAGCAGGAGGTAAAAACGGAAACGGATTCTACACAGTCTATGCAAAAGCAACCGACGCGAATGGTTGTTTCAGCAAGAATAAAGCAGAACACACTATCAGTGTCGCACAAACGCCTACCCTCGCAACCAACGTAGACCAAGCGAGCGTATGCGCCGGATCTGACGTAACCTTATCTGCAAGTGGTGCCGGAGCAAATGCCACCTACACCTGGTACAAGAAGGGAGCGACCGAGGCAGACGACAAGGAATTAGCCAACAGTGCAAAGACAACCGTTACTATCACCGAGGATGCGGAGTTCTATGTAAAAGCGACCACCTCGTTAGGATGCGAAGTAACATCAAGTCCTATTGCGGTTACAACGAAGTCTGCACCTACCATTGACAACATCAACGATATGTCTATATGTGAGGGAAGTTCTACAGAAATCACTATCAAGACAACGCCAACCACAGCGACAATCTCGGTAGACGGTATAGGAGCTGAGAAAGACGCCAATAACGCGAACAAATACAAGTTCACTCCAAATGGTTCGACTGAGTATACCATCACTGCGAAAGAAAACGGATGTACTTCAGAGAAGACCTTCACCATCACGACGAATACGTTACCTGTCGTCCAAATCAACAACTATGTTGAAGGTGGACGCACCGCGCTCTGTTACGATAAGAACAATCAATTCACTTTGACTGCGACTTCAAGCAACACCGCAAAATCATATCAATGGTACGTTGTCGATGGCACAGACGAAACGGTCATAAACGATGCAAATGAACAATTCTACAATGCTCCGACTACAAAATCGACAGACTACAAAGTAAAATTCACAGACAACAACGGATGTGAAGGAACGTCTATTTACTCTATAGTTGTCAATGCTTTGCCAGAGTTCAAACTTGAACCTGTCGCAGAAGCCGTATGTACAGATGGGTCAACAACCATCAACGTGGTAGCAAGCAACTACGCGCAAAATTACGAATGGCCAGCAGAATTAGGATTGACGAACACTGTCCGCAGTGCAATGGTAACGCTCTCTGGCAATGCAGGAACCACGAAGACCTATAGCGTGAAAGCGACAGATGGAAACGGATGTACTTACACAGCCACAACAAGCATTTACGAGGTTGCCAACCCAACCTTTGATCTCAAAGCAGAAAACATTTGTGATGGAGGCAACGTAGTTCTCACCGCAACGGCTCCTACCGCAAACAACCTCACCTATACCTGGGGCATTGAAGGTAGCGCACAATCATCTGTCAATGGAGACAATACAACCGTAACATTCACCGAAACTTCTACACAAGTAGCCAGCATGGCACCAAAAGAGTATGAAGTAGCAGGTTCGTGGACAAAGACCTATAACAGCAAAGACTACACTTGTACAACCAAGAACAAGACGTATGTAAAAGTCAACGAATTACCAAGCGTTTCAATCAGTGGTGCTTCCCTTGTCTGCGCAGAAGACGATAAGAAGGTTACACTCACCGCAAGTGGCACTAACTTGACGACATACGAGTGGCAGAAAGGCGACAGCTACTCTAAAGACAAGAGTGCAGAAAACGCCAATACTACAGAGAACACATTCGAAGTAACTCCAGATGTAGGACAAGACGGAGAAAGCACGACGACCTATTACACAGTTCGAGTTACCGATGGCAACGGATGTCAGAACACGGCTACCACGAGCATCCTTCGCGTTGGCAAAACCAACATTGAAATACCAGAAGAATACATCGGAGTATGTATGGGATCGGATGCCACCCTCAACAGTGGAATCTCTGGAACGAACTACACCTTCGCTTGGACGAAGGACGGATCAAGCATGTCTTCAGAGAATGGCAACAGCCTTTCAATTGCTAACGTTACAACCGACGCCACATACGCAGTTAAAGCAACGGCGTCATACGTTAGCAACCAGCAAACAAAATATTGCGAGGCGACAAAAACCTTTAATGTTGAAAGCAAGGACGTTCCAACACTTAGTTTCTCAGGAGATGGTTCTGTATGCTACAACAACCCTACTCCGTTGGTTGTAAATGCCACCAACGCAGATTATCTCGTTTGGGAAGGCAAATCGACCAACATCAAGGATAACGAGGGCAATGACGATAACATAAATGAATCCGAGATTACTTTCGCTCCTAAAGAACTTATAACTGAGCAAACACAGTTTGGATTCACAGCTTATAAGAACTATGTAATTAGCAGAGATGGGACATCGACAACTAACGTACAAAATCTCACTTGTACAGCAACCGGTCAAGCAACAGCCAGTCCGAGAAACTTGCCAACTATCGCTGTTGAAGACGTCAGAACATGTATCAACTCTGAGAAGACATTGAAAGCCACAGCGACCAGCGCAGAGAGTGGCATCACATTCAACTACGATTGGAAAGTTCCTGGAGAAGGGACATGGAACGCAGGAACAGAATCAAAGACAATCACACCGACTGTCAAAGGAGAGTACGAATACAAAGTTCGTGTCACCGACTCATACAATTGTGCCGATAGTGCTGCGATAATCCTCACCGTCGACACCTTGCCTACGTTCACCCTTTCGGGAGACATTGCGGAATGTAAAGGAAATACGGTAACAATCAGTGCTTCCAACAAGAGCTTGGAGTATGATTGGACGAATAGCGGAAACTACAATCCGAACATCAGCAACAGATACACCGTTACCGACGCGTTGACCATAGAAGTTAAGGCAAAAGACGGAAACGGATGTTTGTCAGCTCCTGTAAGTCATAGCGTAGAGGCCCTGAGCAACCCAGAAATCTCAATTGACGCCACAACGCCATGCTACAACCAATCTGCCACATTGACTGTTACCGATAATGTTACAGAAGGTGTCAACACCTATTCTTGGAACAAATCATCTGTCACAAAAATTAGAGAGGGTGTGTTTACAACAGACAATCTAAAAGATGCAAGCACATACACAGTAACAGCGACGAAAATATATGCCGACCACAACAACAAGTCTTGTGTTGCAAAAGAGGAAGTTGATGTCAGTGTCAACGCATTGCCAGTCATCTCAATCAGCGCAGACGAATCCTATTGCAACGGAACGGAGAACATCACCATCACCGCAAACGGAGGTCAGGCATACGAGTGGTCTACGAATGAAATCGCAGAACCAAACACCGACTTGACTGAGACAAACACCTACAACATAGCAGGTCCATTGACAACAGAAATGAACATCTATGTATGGGGTCAAGACGCAAATGGATGTAAGTCATCTGCCGAAACGAACATTCAAGTCAACGACAATCCTAAATTCCACATCAGTGGCGACACCGTTGTATGCTTGGGAGGAACGACCAAAGTCAAGGCCGTTGCTGAAAATGGAGGTATGGATTTCACTTGGACAGTCGATGGAAGCAGTACCACAAGCGATGAATATACATTCAACGATATTACGAAAGATGTGAAAGTATCCGTTATGGCGAAAAACGCAAACGGATGTACGACGACCTATGAGTTCACAGTGAAGGCGGTCAACGCGCCTACCATCACCGCAGACAACTTCGACAAGACCATCTGTAAAGGTTCTACTGCGCAACTTGAGATTAACGACATACAGGCAACCGACAACGGCAATGCAGCCACTATCGCATGGAAAGATGCCGCAGGAAGAACTATCGCAGGGGCTAACACCACGAGATACACTACACCTGCTGTCAACAACTCAAACACGAAGTACACAGTAGAAGCAAGTTACGCATATTCACAGTATGAGACGGAGACTGTAACATGTCCGACGACAGCCACATTCACTATAAACGTCAACGATCTTCCTTACATCACGATCTCAGGAGACGAGTCTGTTTGTGAAGGAGAGAATGCGACATTGACCGCATCGGCGACAGGAACGGGTACTAACCAAACTTACCAGTGGTTCGTTAAGACTGCTACAGGAATTAACAACTTGTCGAACAACGCCACATCAACAAGAAACCCTATCAACGAGACTGGAGCCTACGATGCAACGACAAGAACAGTCACCTACTACGTGATAGTATCAGACGAGCATCTTGGCAGCACAGCCTGCGAAGACACCGCATGGCAAAACGTCAAAGTAAAAGAACTTCCAACGTTTGAATTGTCTACAGCAGACAGCAAGACGACGGTTTGTCAAGGAGATGCCGTCACAATCAAGGCAGACAAGCCATCACTCCTCTACGATTGGAATGGTGCAGGCTATCAAAACACTACGACATACGAGTTGAATGTCAATGCAGAAACACATCTCACAGTAAAGGCAATGGATCAAGCCACATCGTGTGAAGGCTCTGCAACAATCGACCTATACACGAAGCCATACCCTATCATTGAGTTTGAGAATGTGCCAACCGTTTGTGCGGATCAAGAAAGCAAGACGATCAACATCAGTTCGTCTAAGAAAGACCAGTACGTTTGGAAGTGGCAGCTTGACAATAAGAACGGAGATGTCAAATCAACCACAAGCTCTTGTGAGACAGGACTTCTGAAAGACAACCAAGACATCTATGTAACCGCGACCCTCAACGAGTGTACGTCCGACACGACGATCACAATCCAAGTGAACCGATTGCCGGAGATCAGCATAGAGGAAGGTTCCAACATCTCCGTATGTTCAGGATCAGACTTGGTTTTGCATGCCGAAGGAGGTATAGCATACGTATGGAAAGAGTACGATGCAAACCAATACAAAGCAAGTTCGGAACTTCAAACCACAAACATCATCAACTCAGAGAAAATAAAGGTTTGGGGTAAAGACAATAATGGATGTGAGAATTCTGCAGAAATTGAGATTTCGGTTAATCCATTGCCAACGTTCGATGTCAACTACAACAAGGGATACTGTGTGGGATCGCAAGCTATTCTCGAAGCAACAAGTACTGAAGGTCTCTCGTATGTATGGTCATACAAGAAAGACTTCAGTTCTGAGAGCATTGTTTCCAGAGCGCAAGTATTCCGCCCTATCATTACAAAAGACACCACTTTCTATGTCAAGGGAACGAATAACAACGGATGTACAGCAGAAGGCTACAAGACAGTAGCTTTGAAAGCATACCAATATCCAGACATTGAATTGAGTGCTCCAGCCTCCGTCTGCAAAGGTTCGGAAGCGACATTAGAAGTTAAAAACAACGGAGTTGCTGCAACCTACGCTTGGTCTGGCATAGACAAGACGAACGCAACGATAACGGTTAACGTAGCCAAGAACACGAAATTCACCGTAACAGCGACCTCTGTAGAAGGAGGATGTAAGACATTGAAAGATGCAGTTGTCGGTGTATTGCAGTTGCCAACAATCATAGCCGAGGACGCAAAAGTTTGTGAGGGCAACAACGGAACCATCGGAGCGAGAAGCAATTCGACCATCGCTGAGTGGTATTGGATGGATGCGAGTGGAACGACCATTCTCCAAGAGAAGAATGCTAATGGTAACAAGTACACCACAACAGAAGCAGGCGGAATCACGAGCGAGACCCACTACATTGCGAAGGGTATAGATGCTCAAGGTTGCGAGGGGTCTGTAGTCGTCAAGATTTCCAACTACGAGAATCCGAAATTCACCATTGCCACAAATTCGCCTGTCTGCAACGGCAGCGACATCAAACTCACCGCAAGCAATCGAACGCTGTCATACGATTGGAATGATGGAGACGGTTACAAGAGCGATTGGAGTTTCTCCGAGACTGCAGACGCAACGAAAACATACGCCCGCGAAGTTATCGGAAAGTCGGCCGAAGGATGTACGACGAAAATCAGTGTACCATCCATCACAATTCAAACCTTGCCAGTCTTTGAGTTGGAGATGAAAAACGACCTTGGTACGACGGGCGAGTATGTATGTTTAGGCGGAGATATGACAATCACATCAAATGTTGCAGACTACACCTACTCATGGTCTACGTCAGACAAGACATACACTGAGACGAGCAACAAGATGACATTCGAGAATGTCCAAGGACAGACGTTTGTCTCGGTAACTGCCAAAGAGTCTTTGAAAGGCGATGAATATTGTGCGACAACCATTGAAAAGACAATCAAAGTATGGTCATTGCCAGACATCAAGATTGAAAGCGAGAAGAGCGAAATCTGTTTGGACAGCAGTGTTACGTTGACTGCCAAGGGAGGCGTTTCAGGCAAGTACGTTTGGCTGAACCCTGCAGGCGAAAAGACAGACAACGTCAAGGTGACACCTTCCGTCAAGTTCGCGGCCGACGAGGCGGGACGTAATTTGACCTACGAAGTACAAGGAACAGACGAAAACGGATGTGTCAACACGGCGACAACAGACCTAATGGTCTACAACCGTCCTACCCTCACAATTCCAGCGGTTGAACCTGTATGTAGAGGAACAGAAGCCACTATCCAAGCCAACGGTTCTGCGAATAATTACACTTGGTATGTGAAAGGCAGTGAAAAGGTAATAGGAACATCAGACCTCATCACTCCAAAAGTAACCCCTGCAAGCGGAGAGAACTCTGTAACCTACACCGTTCGTGCCGAGGATATGAATACTTGTGTGAACTTCGGAGAAGTCACCGTCAATGTGAAGGAATACCCTACTTTGACCTATAAAACGACATCACCTACGGGGAAAGACAGTATTTGTAAAGGACTTCCACAAAGCATCAAGATACAGATGGAAGGCGCAGACACATGGGAATGGACAGACGAGGACAACACCAACTCATTCCGCGAATTCTCGAGTCTCAACGCACAGAAGAGAATCACGGTCAGAGGTACGACCGCAGGATGTACGACAGACACGACAATTGAGATTGGCATTTGGACATTACCAGACTTCTCACTCGACGGAGTGTCAAACATCTGTAACAACAGTGTTTTGACTATCACCGCTAAAGCCATCAGTGATAAAGACAAATACACTTACGAATGGATTGGCAAGAACCATACAGGAGACAGTTATACAGAGACAGTGAAGACGGCCAGCACCTTCACATACACCGTGAAGGCAACAGACGCCAACAAATGTTACGCTACACAAAGCCACACCGTCAAAGTAAACGCATTGCCTACCGTTACTATCACAGATAGGACGCCAGTCGTTTGTGAAGGCGACGCTACGACCGCAGAGGCTACAGGTGCTATTGACTATGCTTGGTACACTGCGGAAAACATCAGTGGACCTTGGGTAGCCGACGGAACTGGCGACATAACGAACCTTACGGTCAACGCTCCAGTCTACCTCCGAGTTATCGGAACAGACATCAACGGATGTGAGAACCGCGACTCTATCTTAGTCTCCACGAAGCCTTATCCAGTCATTACGGTTGAAGAAGCACCTGCAGCCGTCTGCTACGATGAGAACGCGACCATCAAAGTTTCAGGAGCCGACACCTACACTTGGGACAAGGACGATGAGACTGTTACCATTGAGACATCAACATCAGGTAACAAGCACATCAGCGCCATCACGGAGAAACTCACAGGAGACAGAGCATTCAAGGTTACAGGTACGACAAATGGATGTGCGACAGACAAGACTATTAACGTGAGCGTATGGTCATTACCATCCATCTCCATATCGTCCGTCAAATCGAACAATGAGATTTGCGAGAAAGAGTCTATTCTTCTCAACGCAGCGGGAGGAGAGACAGGCAAGTATGTCTGGAACATATCAGGGAACACGACTGTCATCGGAACAGAAGACAGCTATACGGCCGCTCCAACGACAGTCGGAACGACAACCTACCAAGTACACGGAGAGGACATCCACGGATGTAAGAACCAATCCGAGTTCGACGTTGTCGTCAATGAGTTACCTGACATTGAGATTGAAGGTGAAGATGCCGTATGTATGAAAGAGCAAGTAACCCTCAAGGCGATCAGTTCGGTTGGAATCAGAAACTACAACTGGAGTTCTGGAGAAACAGACCAAACCATCACTGCGACCATCACTAATGGCAAGACATTCCAAGTTGAAGTAGAAGACTACAACGGATGTAAGAACATTGCGAAGAAGGCAGTTGCCGCCAAATCAATACCGTCATTGGCAGCCGCCCTCCCTAAGTACATTTGTAACGGAGACGAGGCGGAAGTTGTTCTTTCCGGTGCCGAGAAATACTACACGACAGAAAACGAATTGATTTCAAACGGAAAGATGACAATTAGTCCTTCTAAAGACACAACATTCACAATCGTGGCTTACGTTGGAGAATGTTCACAAACGAAAGACATCTCACTCCAAGTGTTTGAGAATCCGACCGTGTGGATTTCCGCTTCAGCAGATGCAATTTGCAAGGGCGCATCAGCCACATTGACCGCCAATGGAGCGACTCAATACGAGTGGATCGGTGAATCCATTACCAACACGAAACGCACCGTTTCACCACTTGAAACGACCCAGTACACCGTCTACGGAACAGATGACAATGGTTGTCATGGCACAAGCGAGCCATACACCCTCAAAGTCAACACCGCACCTGAGTTTACGGTAGAAGCAACTTCAGACTATGTATGTGAAGGATCCTACGACACATTGTTCGTAAAATACGACAAAACAGTTGACGGACATGCGACCTCGTTCACATGGACGAATACAGGAGAGTTGAAAGACTCTATCTTCCCTGCCATCTACGAGACTGTCAACTACATGGTCATCGGTCGAAACGATTATGGATGCGAGGCTACACGCATGAAGTTGATTACTAAGAAAGACTATCCGACCCTTTCATTTGAGTCGTCCAACGACGTCATCTGCGAGGGAACAGATGTGACGATTACCGCAATCTCTAACGCAACCGATTACAAGTGGCAAGACGGCACAACCGGCAATGAGTATGAGATTACAAACATTGACGCTGGAAAGACACTGACTGCGTACGCTACGCTCAACGGATGTACGACGACAGACCAATTTGTTGTCAACGTAAATCCTAAACCATACGTTTGGATTACAGGATCACGCGACACATGTACCTACAGCGAGATCACACTCTCCGCCAAAGGAGCTTCCACATACAAGTGGAGTAACGGCAAGAGCGGCGAGAGCATCAGCGTATTCTACAAGAATGAACCTGGCACTTACCAGTACTCAGTAGTCGGTACAGACATCAATGGTTGTTCGTTCGAGACAGAGCCATACGAGGTTACCGTTCACAGTGCGCCTAAAGTCATCATCTCTGGTAGCACTGAGGTATGTAACGGAACATCCGCACAACTCACCGCTTCGGGAGCCAACACATACATTTGGACAGCGGGCTACAACAGTAGCGATGCCACAATCTATCCTACAATTACGGAGAGAACCTACTTCTTCGTGACAGGTAAGGACATTTACGGATGTGAAGGTAGTGCCAACAAGTGGGTTAACGTCATTGAATACCCTACACTTGCATACGAGGCACCTGCACAAGTATGTAAGGGAGAACCTGCCAAGTTCACCATCACAGGAGCAAATAAATACTTCTATAACGGTGAAACTATTGAAGGTAAGACATTCACTTATACCGATGTTCCGGAAAACACGACAACCTACACAATTGTCGGAGACAAGAGTGGTTGTCAGTCAAGCATCCGTTTCATGGTAGACGTACTTCAACACCCAACCGTTTGGATTTCGGGTACAAACACCATCTGTAAAGAGTCTTCTACATTGTTGACCGCGTCTGGAGCGCTGACCTACGTTTGGACATCCGACAAAACAGGCAAGACCGCCATCTCTACGGCTGAATCATACAACGCCCACCCTACAGAGATGACCACCTACACCGTTGTCGGAACAGACGCCAACAAGTGTAGCAGCACGCAGACCTACACCGTCAATGTCGACTCTTTACCTAAGTTCGAGATTGATGGACCGACACAAGCCTGTGAGGGTAACACAATCACTCTCGCAATCAAGAACGGAGATGCACTCAAGTATAGTTGGAGCAACGGAGCGAGCGGAGAAACAGTTACGCCTATCATCAACAAATCTACCGTCTTTACGGTAGAGGCAACTGGTTCAAACAACTGTACGGCCAAGAAGACCCACACAGTAAGAAGTTACGCTTACCCTACATTGTCCTACTCAGCACCTGCACAAGCATGTGCCAAGACGCCAGTGCAGATCATCGTAACCGGAGCAGACTCTTACAATTGGGCAAACGACCCTAAGAACCATACGGGAAGGATGACAGACTATCCTGAAGGCACGACCGTCTACAACGTAGAAGGTGTTTCCAACAACTGTGCAACGAATCTGTCAATATCCGTGGATGTTCTACAGAATCCAACCGTTTCTTACCAAGGAAACACGAGCATCTGTCGAGGAACAAAGATGGAACTCGTAGCATACGGAGCTAAAGAATACCAATGGAGTACAGGATTGAAGAGCGACACTCTCACGACCTACCCTTCTGTGAGTCGAGACTACACACTGACAGGTAAGGACGAGTTCGGATGTTCTACAACCATCACAATTCCAGTGGCAGTCCATCAAAAGCCAAGTTTCCAAGTCTACGGAGAAGACAGTATCTGTCGTGGCTACACCGCTGAGTTCTACGCTTCAGGAGATGCTCAGACATATTACTGGGGATTTGGAACCAATGTTACCGATGACGCCCGCAGTATGAATGACGAGATTGTAACAGAAACCATAGAGAAGAGCATACCTATCTACGTCATGGCCGTTGACTCTAACAACTGTTCTACAATTGTTCAGAAACGTATCACTTTGAAACAAAGTCCATCAGTACTCCACACAGGAAAAGACGTTATCTGTCTGGGAGATACAGCAGAGCTCGTCGGACACGGAGCAAGCTCATACTATTGGACTTACAACGTCAGTGCCAAGAGTGACACAGCATACGGAGACACGCTGCGATTCAAGCCAATTGGCAACACCCGTGTGACGCTCGTCGGTTTGTTAGGATCTTGTGAGACGTCTACAGACATTCAAGTTACCGCCAACGCTTCACCGAGCGTGGCCATCCGCGGCGACAGTTCGGTATGTAAGGGCGACAACGCCGTACTCACCGCATTCGGAGCACAAGACTACGAGTGGAGCAACGGCATCCTCGGAAGTTCGACCGTCTTAGAGGCGTTGGAGAAATCAACCACTATCAGCGTGAAAGGAACTTCATCCAACGGCTGTAGCTCAACCGCGGAAGTTGAAGTCGCAGTAAGCAACCGTCCAGAAGTTTGGTTGAAATTAACTGACATCACAGGTTGTCCTGGCACACCAACCACGATTAGCATGATCGCGGGAGGCGCACAAAACTTCCAATGGAGTTCAGAGCCTGTCAACCAAGAGATAGCAGGCAACACTGTCAACGAACTATCTGCCACAATCGATGAGTTAACCCATGTGATTGTAACAGGTTACGACGTATCAGGATGTTACACGACAGCCGACCTCTACGTCGACACGTTGACACACAAGCCAATACAATTCAGCGTGGAGCCATCCGTCATCTTAGAGGAGAACCCAATCATCACGATGAAGGGAATCTATCCTGACAACGCAGACTGGACTTGGGATACGGGAGACGGAATCGGAGAAGGTATCGAGGGAGTAGAAGCAACCTACAACTACCCTAACCCAGGCACACGCGACTCATTCGTCGTTACAGCGAACGTAATAGACGAGTTAGGATGTGAGTACACAGTAGACTCAACCATCTACGTATGGAAGATGTTCTGGATGCCGACGGCCTTCACACCAAACGAAGACGGCATTAACGATGTATTCCGCTTGAAAGGAACCCAATTCCTCACAAAAGTCAAGTTGACCATCTACAACAGAATCGGAACTATCGTCTTCCAAACAGAAGACGTTAATGGCTACTGGGATGGTAAATATAACAACGAGAAATGTCCTGAAGGCATTTACGGATACACCGTAGATTGGGAATCAAATGGATTCCACGGAATCAACAAGAGCGGAACGAAGAAGGGATACATACAGTTGATACGATAGAAGGCTGATTTAATAATTAGTATAATTAAGTCCGATGACAAGGAAATTTGTCATCGGACTTAATTATAAAATCAGTTTATATGACATGACACGTATCAATCCAAGGAAATCTTCAGTCATCTCTTTACAAAAAATTTTAAAGATGCCTCTTTCCACTTATTATCCACTTTACACAATCTTCCAAAAATTATAGATTTTCCATAGTAAAAAACTTTAATTTTGAGAATCATTTTGATCTATATCCTTATGGAACTTCAAGACAAAATATTTCAAAAGATCAGAAAAGCGATAGACAGGTTCGGCCTCATTGAGGAAGGCGACAAAATTCTTATTGGACTATCAGGAGGCAAGGATTCACTCGCTTTGGTGGAGTTTCTCGCTCGTAAACGTAGAGCTCGCCACCCGAACTTCACCCTTTTAGCAGTCCATATCTCGATGGGCAATATCCCCTATCAGGCAGACATTGACTACTTACGAGACTATTGTCAAACGTTCGATGTGGAATTTATTCACGACATCACGTCATTTGACCCGTCGACCGACACAAGGAACACACCCTGTTTTCTCTGCTCATGGACTCGAAGAAAGCGTATGTTTAACTTAGCTAAAGAATTGAATTGCAACAAAATAGCACTCGGGCACCATTTAGACGACATGCTACATACGCTACTGATGAACCTCACCTTTCAAGGTTCATTCAGCACAATGCCACCTCTCTTGCAGATGAACAAATTCGAGATGAAGATCATCCGTCCACTATGCCTCGTTGAGGAGGAGAACCTCATTGAGTTCGCACAAATGCGAGGATTCAGAAAGCAGAAAGAAAACTGTCCTTATGAGACAGACTCGCAGCGCACCACCGTCAACGAGGTGCTTCAAAAAATGACAGAACTCAATCCAAATGCCAAGAGCAGCCTGCTCCGTGCCATGATGAACGTACAAGAAGACTATCTGCCGAAAGAGGTTTCAAAAAAATAACCTTTCCGCTCCAAAGTACTAATTCAATCGTTTTTACACATATATCAACAAGCAAAGCACCTCCATTTCATTTTTAATGAAAAATCATTTTCTCATTAAGGGAATATTTCCGAAATTTGCACGAATTATAAATAACTTGAATATGCACGCTTATAAACCTTTTCACTTAGTGCTTGAAGATGGCACTGTATTCAAAGGGAAATCATTTGGTTATGAGAAGTCGGTGGCAGGAGAAGTAGTTTTCAGCACCGCTATGGTTGGCTACCCAGAGAGTTTGACAGATCCCTCATACGCAGGACAGATTCTCGCGATTACCTTTCCGTTAGTCGGCAACTATGGCGTTCCTTCTGACGAGATGGATGAAAATGGTATTTCTAAATTTTTAGAATCGGAGAAGATTCAAGTTGAAGGCTTGATTATTTCCGATTTTTCTTTTGAATATAGCCACTGGAACGCAGTAAAGAGTTTAGGCGACTGGTTGAAAGAGCATAAGATTCCCGGCATCTGTGGCATTGACACCCGAGAACTAACCAAATTAGTACGCGAGAAAGGTGCGATGAAAGGGAAATTAGTGTTCCCAGACGAAGAAGACATTCCTTTCGAAGACCCTAACCTCGTCAACCAAGTCGCTCGTGTAAGCTGCAAAGAAGTTATTACCTATGGGAAAGGGAAAGAGAAAGTTGTTCTCGTAGACTGCGGTGTGAAAAACAACATCATCCGTTGTTTGCTAAAAAGAGACGTTACCGTCATCCGTGTTCCGTGGGACTATGATTTCAACACTATGGAATACGACGGTCTTTTCATTTCCAATGGACCAGGAAACCCCGAATTCTGCGGTATAACAGTTGACCATATCCGCGAGGCTATGAAAAAAGAGAAGCCTATTTTCGGAATTTGTATGGGTAACCAGCTACTTTCAATCGCGGGGGGAGCTAAAACATACAAGCTGAAATACGGTCACCGTAGCCACAACCAACCAGTAAGCATGCTCGGGAGCACCCGCGCTTTCATCACCACGCAAAACCACGGTTTCGCTGTTGATAACACTACCTTAGGAAGCGATTGGGAGCCTCTCTTTATCAATATGAATGACGGCACCAATGAAGGTATCCGCCACAAAAGCAAACCATTCTTCTCTGCCCAATTTCACCCTGAAGCCTGCTCGGGTCCAACTGACACAGATTTCTTGTTTGACGCTTTCATAAACATGGTTCGCGACAAGAATATCCGCACATTCAACCCTTCCGATCCCGGAGTCTACACAGGTCCTAAAAAATACAACAAAGTGCTGCTCTTAGGTTCAGGGGCGTTGAAGATCGGAGAAGCCGGAGAGTTTGACTATTCTGGGTCACAAGCCTTAAAGGCATTGAAGGAAGAAGGCGTTAAAACCGTCCTTATCAACCCTAACATCGCAACCGTACAGACATCTGAAGGTGTGGCAGACAAAGTTTACTTTCTCCCCGTCACCCCAGAGTTCGTTGAACGCGTCATTGAGAAAGAGAGACCAGACGGCATATTCCTCTCTTTCGGAGGGCAGACAGCATTGAACTGCGGAGTCGCTCTCTATAAGAGTGGAGTTCTCGAAAAATACAATATACAGGTACTTGGGACACCAGTACAAGCCATTATTGACACAGAAGACCGTGAAATTTTCAACCAGAAACTTCACGAAATTGATGTCAAATACATTAAGAGCGAGGCAGTTACGGATATAGACCACGCCTTGAAAGCCGCCAACGAGTTGGGTTATCCTGTCATCGTACGTGCGGCCTACGCATTAGGCGGATTAGGTTCAGGATTCTGCAACAATGACGAAGAGCTTAAGGTGTTGGTTGAGAAGGCGTTCTCCTACTCTCCACAAGTTTTGGTTGAAAAGTCGCTCAAGGGTTGGAAGGAGATAGAATACGAGGTGGTACGCGACCGCTACGACAACTGCATCACCGTTTGTAACATGGAGAATTTTGACCCGTTAGGAATCCACACTGGTGAGTCTATCGTTGTCGCACCTTCACAAACGCTATCCAATCGGGACTATTACAAACTTCGCGAGTTGGCGATACGCATTATCCGTCACATCGGCATCGTCGGTGAATGTAACGTGCAGTACGCATACGACCCAGAATCTGAAGACTATCGAGTGATTGAGGTGAACGCACGTTTGAGTCGTTCATCAGCCTTGGCTTCAAAAGCGACGGGTTATCCATTGGCGTTCATCGCTGCCAAATTAGGTATGGGCTACGCACTTCCAGAATTGAAAAACAACGTAACCAAGGAAACCTCTGCCTTCTTTGAGCCTGCCCTTGACTACATCGTCTGCAAGATTCCTCGATGGGATTTAGGCAAATTCCAAGGTGTTTCACACCTCCTTGGTTCAAGCATGAAGAGTGTCGGCGAGATTATGGCTATCGGTAGAAATTTTGAAGAGGCCATTCAGAAAGGTTTGAGAATGATTGGTCAAGGAATGCACGGATTTGTTGCCAACAAAGCACTGCACGCAGACAACCTCGACGAGGCACTCTCAAAGCCGACAGACAAGCGTATCTTCTACATTGCGCAGGCACTGCACGAAGGATATACCATCCAAAGAATCCATGACCTCACCAAAATTGACCTTTGGTTCTTGCAAAAATTGCAATACATCGTCAACACAGAAGGCGAGCTCTCAAAATACAACGCACTCACTGAGTTGCCAGACGACCTTTTGAGATACGCTAAGCAAATTGGATTCTCGGATTTTCAAATCGCACGTTTGGTTACGAAATGCAGCAACAACGACATTGACAATGAAGTGTTGAATGTTCGCAAACATAGAAAATCGAAAAACATCGTTCCTGTCGTGAAGCAGATTGACACATTGGCTGCCGAGTATCCTGCTCAGACCAACTATCTGTACATCACCTACAATGGTGTTGGGAATGATGTCAAATACTTAGGAGACCATCGTTCATGCGTCGTTCTTGGGTCTGGAGCCTACCGTATCGGTTCTTCCGTAGAGTTTGATTGGTGCGGTGTGAATGCCTTGAACACGATCCGCAAGGAGGGTTACCGCTCTGTCATGATCAACTACAACCCGGAGACTGTCTCAACAGACTATGATATGTGCGACAGACTCTACTTCGACGAGCTCACCTACGAGCGCGTGATGGATATCCTCGACTTAGAGAATCCAATGGGAGTAATTGTTTCAACAGGCGGTCAGATTCCAAACAATCTTGCAGTCAAATTGTCTAACAGTGGAGTCAGAATTTTGGGAACGCAAGCTGAAGACATTGACAACGCAGAAGACCGCCACAAGTTCTCTCAAATGTTGGATGACCTTCACATTGACCAGCCAAGATGGCAAGAGTTGACCACTATGGATGATGTCAACAGTTTCGTAGACCGTATCGGCTACCCAGTTTTGGTTCGTCCGTCATACGTTCTTTCAGGGGCCGCTATGAACGTCTGCTACAACCAATCGCAATTAGAGAATTTCTTGCAGTTGGCCGCCAATGTTTCTAAAAAGCACCCTGTCGTCATCTCCGAGTTTATGGAGCGTTGCAAGGAGATTGAAATTGATGCAGTAGCACAAAACGGCGAGATTATGGTTTACGCCATTTCAGAACACGTTGAATATGCAGGAGTCCACTCAGGAGATGCAACAACGCAGTTCCCTCCACAGAAAATCTATGTGGAAACAGTCCGTCGTATCAAGCATATCGCACGAGAGATTGCAAAAGCACTTCATATCTCAGGACCATTCAACATTCAGTTCTTGGCCAAGAACAATGAAATCAAGGTTATTGAGTGCAATCTTCGTTCATCCCGTAGTTTTCCATTCGTGTCGAAAGTATTGAAAATCAACTTCATTGAATTGGCTACGAAGATTATGCTGGGATTAAAGGTTGAGAAGCCGGAGAAATCCGCATTTGACTTGGACTATGTCGGAATCAAGTCATCTCAATTCTCTTATCAGCGTTTACAGCAGGCAGATCCTGTTCACGGCGTAGATATGGCGTCTACAGGTGAGGTTGGATGTATCGGAGACGATTTCTCTGAAGCATTGCTCAAGTCGTTGCTCTCTGTAGGTTACAGAATACCAAAGAAGAACATCATGATTTCCTCAGGAGCGACAAAAGAGAAAGTTGACTTGTTAGATGCATGCAGGATGTTGCAAGACAACGGATACAAGATTTACGCGACAGCAGGAACACACCGGTTCTTAGACGAGAACGGAATAAACTCCGTTCAAGTAGGATGGCCAGACGATGACCACAATGTATTGAATGTTATGCAGATGATTTCTGAAAAGCAATTCGATTTGGTTATCAACATACCTAAAGACAGCACACATAGAGAGTTGTCCAATGGTTACGCTATTCGTCGTGGAGCCATTGATTTCAACATTCCGTTGATTACAAACGCCCGACTTGCAAGTGCCTTCATTCGCGCTTGTTGCGAGAAGAAAGTCGAAGACATTCATATCAAGAGTTGGGACGAATATTAATAAAAATATTTGATGAGAAACAATGACAGAAAAAATAAAACTTTGGGTTGAAAATCTGTCTACTATTGGCTTTATCCCGTTGATAGCAACAATGTCAACGGGATTTTCAAAACGCCAGTTTATTGCCCTGTATATCGCTGCAGGGCTTTATGTTTTAGATTTCATAGTCAACCAAAGATGGAAAAATCTTCAATGGGACAAAAAAAACTGGACGTTCGTCAGTTTTATTTTTTTCTTTTTTGTCATCAATATTTTTGCATTCACAGATAAGCACACAACGAAACAGTGGGTAGACGTAACCGAGACATTCCTGCCAATGTTGATATATGGTGCTATCGGAATCGTTGGAATATTCGGTAAGATCAGAATAAAATACATTGCCTGGACAATGTCCCTTGTCTGCCTTTATATCGTTATATATACGGTCGCGTATATAAAACCATACTTGACATCCCTACCAACATCGGAATGGATGCCTACATATTACTACTACCGCACGCAACTGTTTGGAGCACACATGATTATTAATATCTATCGCAACATTGCTATCATCATGAGTCTTTACGCATTATGTTGCGAGGAGATGAAGAGATGGAGTAAAACACTGACTATCTCTTTATTGGTGATTAATTGTCTGTTTGTCGCGGGTTCCGACGGTAGGATTGGACTCATAACAATGATTGTAACATTATTCTCACTTCTGATTAGATATACAACTAAGAAATATGGGAAAAAAATATCTATCATAACAATGATAGCCTTTGTTGCAATCGTAGGTGCGGGAGTTTTAAACAAAGATAAGTTCCAAAACACTTCAAATATAAAACAAAACCCTCGCTATGATTTATGGCATGTAGCATGCAAGACAATTGCCGAAAAACCTATTTGGGGACACGGAGTCTTCTCATACAAGGAGGACTACTCTAAAAATGCAATAAAAGACGAAGGGATTCAGAAAAACTACATTCAAGAATTTTACCTCACATATCCAGACCACGACATTACGCACATACACCCCCATAATGAGTTTTTGAAAACAGGAATGCAGATTGGTCTTGTCGGACTGTTCCTTTTCCTACTAAACTTTGCGCTGCCGTTTTTCACGCGTTGGGGAGAAAATCAAATCTTCATCAATCTATTCGTATTCTGTTTTACGCTACAAATGTTTTTTGACGTGTTTCACACTGGCTTTCAGCCACGATTATATTGTTTGGTATATCTAATGCTATTCAGTGCGATAAAACAATCTTATATGCGGAAATAGCGAAGCCATTCTTTATATTCATCTTGCGCAGTCAGACAAGTATCTGTAAGAAATCCGTTGACTTTACCCCAATTTTGCAAACCTCGATAATAAAAATAGCGGAGTTCTTCCGTGATAATAATTGGCACTATGTCGGCTTTTAGGCATTGCCAGAACATCAATAATCTACCTACCCTACCATTACCATCTTGGAAAGGATGAATACGTTCAAAGCGCACATGAAAGTCTAACACATCCTCAAATAACGGATTTTGCAATGCATTGTACCAAGACAATAGACTTTTCATCTCAGAATGTACATTCTCTGGAGGTGTTGTTTCTTCTCCCCCCACCTCATTCGGTAATTTTTTGTAATTTCCTACAACAAACCAAGATTTAGTACTATCTGATGTTCCCGTCTTTAACATTCTATGAAGTTCCTTAATGTGGCTCTCAGACAATTTTCCCGAAGCATGTTTGATAACATAATCAACGCAACTAAAATGGTTAACTGTTTCAATAATATCGTCGACACGAGTCGAACCCGATGTTGCGCCTAAGGTGTTTGTTTCAAAGATGAAGCGTGTTTGTTCTTTAGACAAAAGACTCCCCTCTATGTGATTCGAGTTGTAAGTCAGTTCGATCTGTGTACGATGATAAATACTGCCTTTAAGGCGAGATTCCATCTGCTCACGCAAGACCTGAAGAAGTTTATGAGTCATAGACTTTTAAATATCCGAGAAAGCTAATTACAATAATGTATTAGGAAAAAAAGAGGGGCGACCAAAGTCGTCCCTCTTACTTATATAAGAATCTTAATTAGAATCCTAATTACTTCTTGATAACAGTCTTAACGACAACCTTGCCATTTACATTAGCCTTAACTAAGTAAAGACCTGCAGGAAGAGCAGAAACATTGATTTGGCTACCGTTAGCAGTTGCTACAACGTTACCTGTCAAGTTAACAATTTCAACCTTTGTTGCGTTCAAAACATTGATTACATCAGTTGCAGGGTTAGGGTAAACAACTACATTGAAAGCGTTAGCCTCTGCAGCAACCTCTTCATTTCCTACGTTTGGCTCAGCAGACATAACGACATTGTCAAGGTAGTACTGAAAAGTACCATGTTTGATAGAGAGAGATACTGTAGTCGCACCAGTTGGAACGTCAATTACAGACTTCTTATTCTCCCAATCGTAGTTAATAGAGTCTTCAGGGAACATTTCAACAGTTGTAGCAGCAGCATCGTTGAAAGTCAAATAAGCTGTGACGGCTTTCTCTTCACGAGTTGCAGCAGCAAATGCTTCCTCTGCACTTTCGGAGTAAGCCCATTTAACCATAGCACTAGTGTAGATTTTGCTAGCATTTGCAGGCAATGCGATACCATTACAATAAATAATTCTTGGTTCATCTTCAGTTGCCTTTGCACTGGTAGCAGTAGCTACATCCAATGTTAATGAGTTCTCAGAGTCAAAGAAATTAGCGTCTGTTCCAGTATCTTGCCATGTACGACCAGTCCTAATAGCACCGGTTGAAGTAAAAGCGTAACCACCTGCTAAATTAGTAGCGTCTAAGTTCTTTAAAGTTGCTGCACTATATGTAGCAAAACGGCTGGCACCTACACCTTGGAAATCCTCAGCGTAGAAAGGTCTTTCAGAACCAACCTCTTGAAACCAGAGATTCTTAATGTAGCCCTCAAGAGCAACACCACTCTCACGAGCAAATGAAAGAATCATCACACCAACTTCACTCAACGTATTTGGATTAGCATAGATCTCCTTTGTTGCAGTGTAATAAGTATTACCAGCAAGTAGAGTTCCAGAACCGTCAAGAGCCCACTTAGCGTCAACACAAACCAAAGCGTCAGCTTTGTCATTTGCAATTGTTGGCTTTTCCTCTTCCATCAAACTTGGACTGAACATACCGATTTGAATAAGAGGCTTCTTACCAGAAAACAAACCCCATGTATCGTCCTCATCGCTTCCGAATTCTCCACTAACTGCATATTCAACACCCATGACCCACTGAGTCTTGACATTTGGCATTGAAGTAGCCTTCGTCAAATCGAAACGAACCTCCTTAAAAGAAGTGAAGTGCTTGTAAACGGCTGTCTTTTCACCGTCTGGACCTGCCTGACCAAATTCGAATGTGTCGAATTCTCCTGCCTTAAGGTCTTCATAAGCCATTTCAATGATTCCGTTCTGCAATTCTCCGTCCTTGATAACATAGTAAGGAGCAGCAGAAAGGCTACCTACTGCAGTAAGACCTGCGATCGCGAGTAAACCTAATTTCTTCATAAAACTTTACTTTTTTTAGTTATTAAATATTCTTCTTCTAAACCAGCAACTCCAATGCTTTTTACCTTTTCTTCGCACATTTCCTCCCACACACGCATAGAGCATTGCAAATAAAGTTCTTTTTTCGCACACGAAGAAATTTTTGGGCTTTTTTTATTTTATTTTTATTAACCATTTTCACGCTTGATGAATCGCGCAAGTCCATAAACATATCTTCTGAATCCAGGGCGATAACCTAAAACACAGTTGAACCAGTCTAAGGTTTTTCCTGACATCCGCACCATGAATCCTACATAAACCATGGCGAAAAGAGTTCCAATTCCAATGATATGAGTCAGCCATCTGCCAAAGAAGACAAAGCAAAGAACAACACCAATAGCCACTAAGGAAATATCCACGAATATCTTCACTTTAGGGAACTCCACCCCTATCTTTCGACTAATGGCAACCGGCAACCCCTCGCCTGGCATCGTCACCGAGCCGCATCTCACCTCCATTGCAATGCCATACGCCAAGATTGTACACCCTAAGACTTGCGACATAATCTTCTGCCATAGCGCAAGATCTACCATCCACGATGTGAGCCACATATTGAGGTCGATAAAAGACCCAAAAACAAAACCAACCAAAAGCTGAAACAATTGCACCATCTCAAAGTCTTTCCGCAAGACAATCATCTGCCCGACAACTAAAAGACAGTTCATCAACCATGTATATTGACCTATCGTCCACTGAGGAACAAACCCAGCATCACCCGCATCTTGCATAACATACGGAATCACAGAAATAACACTTGATCCTAACATAGAACGGACACAGACAGCTACACCCACCGTCATAATATACAAGGAAACCAACAACCAAACATGCTGCCAAATGAAAGACACCACTCTATCTTTCCTGCTTAAATTTTCATTCGTCATCTTACATCTATTTTTGTCGTAGACAAAATTACAATTTTTTATGTTTCGTTTTTCTCCGCAAAGTCTCTCTATGTCTTTATGATAATGTTTTTTAACACACAGAAAAAGACATCAAATATTAGAAAATCTATTGAGGATAATTTGAGGATAAATCGGCATATAAAAAAACCGTGCTACTCTCACGAGCAGCACGGAACACAAAAACTAAAAATTTAAAAATTATGAAATATCCGTTTTTTTCTTTTTAATCGTGAACTAAGACCTTTATCGATTTTCCTAAGATCCTTACGATGTAGACACCGGCACGACTGACAGGAAGTTCCAAATAGTCGTCCGCATAGAACTGCTTTGTACCTCCGTAAACACCCTGACCGATCACATTGTAGGCGCGACAAGGGGCATGAACATCTTTAAAGATGATTTTCATCTTATCACCATAGACAACGTACGGTGTCTCGACATAAAGGATTTCCAACTTACCATTGATAATCTCTCCAAAGGTATAATTTTCAGTTCTATCTTCACCTGTTTCACCATTAACAATGTAGTAATCCACGATTTTATTTTCTTGAGTGCCTACCTCAGTGATAGAACCTTCCACGATAACAATCAGTGAGTCTCCTTCTGCCAATATACCTGGAGTAAATGAGAAAGTAGAATCCGTCAAAGGTGTCTTATCATAATATTTTTCTGCACTGCCTGCGACAATGTCGATAGGATTGCTGTTTGGAGCAACCGTCAAAGTACCATATTCCAAGACGACGCTATAGTTAGCTGCGACATCCTCGTTCAAGAAATGCACTATGAAGACATTTTCAGAAGACCCAACCGTTGTTTGCGAACCGATGAATTCGTATTCCAAATCCTCATCTGCAAAAACACCATCTGAAACATATACCGAATCGTATGTCAGAGGTTTTCCGTCATATTCCTTCTCAGCCGAGAGAGAAGTGAGGACCACCCTTCTTCCAATAATCGTCAATTCACCATCATGGAGAATAATATTTTCGTAGCTGTCCGTCACGTCATTGTCATTCGCATCATAGATTTTGTAAGAAACAACCCTATTGGCTTCAACGCCGACATTCGTGATAGAACCCTCAATTACTGCCTTCAAGACATTGCCATCAGCCACCTTCTGCATAATATCGCGGTCGTATGAGTAACCCGAATTCGTCAAAGGCGTACCATCATAAGTCTTATAATCGCTCGCCGCCCAAACATTGATTTCAACATTCAATTTTTCAATGACAACGTATCCGTCTTCTACAATGAACTGAACATTGATAAAGTTTGGGTTGATATTTTGGAAATCTTCAGGTTGAAGGTTCATGAAATATTTACCTGCGGCAGTACCTGTCGCAACACGATTCTCAGTGTTAGCCAAAATATCTTTCTCCAAATCGTATAATCCATTCAAAACCTGACGGCTATATCCGCGCAATGAATGAGGGACGCCATTATAAACCACAGTATCAGTCTTACCAATAATCGTTACAATCACTCCATCTAATGGGTTGATTACTAAATCTTTGTGTACAATAGAAAATTGAACGTCATCGAAATTCTTGTTTTTAACAGAGAAATCAGCCTCGTTAAGATTCATAGGATATGAACCCGCATCTGTTCCGGTAACAACTGCGATTCCATCAAATACGACATCCTCTTTCTTCAATAATGGGTCGGCAATCAATATATCGTAGCCAGCCACTGCATGTACCTCACCATCGTAAGTAAAGGTGTCTGTATGCTCGATAATGGTTACCTCAACACCAAGACGAGGCGTTACGACCATTGAATGTTCGTCGATCACATAGGTGATTTTTGAGAAATTCTTATTAAGATTTTCGAAACTTTCGCTTGTAACGTTCATCGTTGTTGCGCCGACATCCGTGCGAGTGGCAGTAGAATCGGCTTTTGTTCCGATGAATTTCAAATCCTCTTTACTGAATGAAGGATGAGAGATTTCAGTAATATCGAAACCAGTAACCGAGTGAGGTTCTCCATCATATTCAACTATATCACCATGGAGAGAGATATAGATCGTCAAATCTTCGTTAGGCGTGATTCTCAAAGAATCATGTTTGATAACAAATTTAACATCAACGAAGTTTTCATTGTCATTGACAAAATCCTCAGGTTTCAAGTCCATTCCGTAGTTTCCAACATTCGTGCCAGCCGTAGTTGAATCGCCAACGAAGTGGAAGAAGTCCTCCGTGTAAAGATCAGTTGACGAAGCGAAATCGTAACCCGTAACAATATGCTGTTCGCCGTCGAAGACAGCAGTACCCGAATGTTCCGTAATCGTTACAACAACATCTTTCTTAGGAGTGATTACCAAAGAATCCTTCTTCAAGTTGAAGATTACCTTATCAAAGTTTGCATTGGTATTGACAAAGTCGGCCTCCGTCATTGAAGGATGGTAGACACCGACATTCGTGCCAGAGACACAATCCTTGCCTTCAACCGTCAAAGCGACATCTTGGTAAGAATACAACTCGTTATCCGAGTGGAACGTGTAGCCACACATTCTATGTTCCACTCCATCATACTCGTAGACAGAACCTTTCTCTTCGATTGTAACAACGACACCCGACAATGGTTTGATTACCAAATCCTGGTCAATCACAACAAACTTGACATCTTTATAGTTTGAATTGACATTTGAGAACAAAGTCTGATCTACGTTCATTGGATATGCCCCAACATCACGACCCTCGGAATGAGCCTCTCCTGTATATTGGAAATCGGCTCCTGTGTAGGTCTTCGAATTAGTTTTAAAATCATAGCCATCCAATTGTTGAACCGTTCCATTATAGATGAAAGTATCAGTACGTTCAATGATTGTCACTTCAACCGTCGAGTCTGGAACAACCACCAATTTACCATAGATAATCTCTACGTCATAATTACTCTCTTTTGTATTGTCATTAAGAGTGTAAGCGAAAAGGTTATCTACAGAACCTACATTTGTAATCGCACCCTTTACATCGTAAGTCGCTCCTTCTCCCTCTGCGAATCCATTTCCACGAACCTGAACAGAGTCGTATGTAAGAGGAGTCCCATCATACATGCGAGTAGAATCCATTGAAGCAAGAACAATGCTACGTTTAGTGATTTCAAGTATTCCGTATTTACATTCTATGTTATAATTATGCAGAACGCTGTCAAGCATACCTTCAGACTTTGCGTCTACAGTGAACTCATTGAATACAGAACCTACATCCGTCAATTTATTCTTGAAGTTATAGAACAAATCACCTGTCTCAAGATTGTTCAACTCACGTAAAGCCCATCCATCGCCACCAACCGTAACAGACTCTACATTCAAAGGCTTACCATCATAGATGCGAGTGTCTTCTAAGGAAGTGAGTGTTATAGAACGTTTCGTGATGGTCAAAGTACCTTTTTCTGGAGTGGCAAATGTATAATTCTTCGTCACATCGGTAGTGCCACGAAGCACCTTGTAACTTTTCACCACGTTGGCAATTGAACCGACTTCAGTGATAGAAGAAGCCATCTCAACAACGAGAGAATCGCCATTTACGAAAACTCCATTCGTATAAGTGAATGCAGGCTGAACAAGAGGCGTTCCGTCGTAGAGTTTCGTAGAATCACTTGGAATGATGATAATAGAAGAAGCGATTGGGACAATCTCCAACCAACCGTCTGTAACTTCAAAGATTACTTTATCGAAATTTTTATTGAGGTTAACAAAATACTTCTCTGCAAGGTTCATATTGTAGGAATCCACGTCGATACCCACAACGGTGCTATCGCCGGTAAACTTGAAGCAAGTCTCGTCGTAACCCTCAAAGTTCGTAGTGATGGTGTAACCAGAAACGGTCTTTGCCGTACCATCATAAACCCTCGTACCCGTGTTACCGACAACTGTTACAACAACATCCAACTTAGGAGTGATTTCCAACAGACCATCCTCAATCACGAACTCTACATTGGCGAAGTTTTCGTTGTTGTTTATGAAGTCAGAAGCATGGAGTCGCATTTCGTAAGAACCTACGTTTGTACCCTTAGCGATCGAATCTGCCTTAGAGCCAACATAAGCGTAAATGTTCTCCACGTTTATGTCATACAACTCGTTATCTGAAGAAGCGGCAAAGCCAGTGATTTGATGTTCTTTACCGTCATACATCTCAGACCCTGAATTTTCTGTAATCGTAACAATAACCTTATCCGCATATGGAGTTATCTCCAGCTTCACGCTCTGCTCGACCTCGAACGTCACTCTCACGTTCGTGTTG
>CAVEVQ010000011.1:0-66180 GCA_963619325.1 Bacteroidaceae bacterium
AGCCAAGACTATCTTTAATCTATTTAGTTTCTTGTTTGCCATAAATATAATCGTTAATAGAAGTACAAAGGTACATTCCCCCCCACAAACGAAAGAACAGCCTGCTAAATATTTAGTATTATTCTCAATTTTATGAGTGTATAACAAAATGGCTTTTGTCTTTTCCCCACCCACCATCTCCCTCTACCTTCGCCCCCAAAGATTGTTTCTTCTCGATTGAAAGAACATACGCAAGACAGCTACTATCAACAATTCTTTGTACCGTTCATCGGCAAGCCGTTGTCAGAAGCACTTGATTATATGCCACGCAAAGATTTTCTTGAATGGCACAGAGATGTTTTGTTTGATAGATAGAAGATTTACTCTTCGTTTTCTTTGTTATTAATTTTTGAGCGAAACGAATCTACTATTGTTGTTTCAATATTCGGATTTTTTGTTTTTAGTAATTTCTTGTTGCAAACATAAGGGTTAATAGTCTTATTGCCTCGTTTATGTGGCTTAACATATACAACGTCTGTATTCTCTGAATTTACTTGTGTTGCTATAAATTCTGGCAATTCCCTTAAACTATCAAGGGTTAAGCTCTTCCCATATTTTTTAAGAACCGCCTTACCCTTCATTGTAATCTTATAAGACCCCATAGAGAAAGCTTCTACTAGCCCCATCTTTTTTAAGTATGAAGCACAATAGTTAACCCTACTGCTGTGTTTCGTTATTCTACCACTTTTGGTACATTCACTAAGGTCTTCCTTAGATAAATTCATATCTATACCAATATACCGACTAAGGTCGTACAATCTGCAACTACCTCTTTTTGATAGATTATCCAGAAAAGGAAAAAAATAACACTTGAATTTAGGTATCATAATATTTTGAAGGAAGGACTGGCTTTAAGACCAGTCCATTTTTCGTTTGTAATTAATTCTTTGGCAAGTCGTTGTTTGAAAAGCGAACTGCAAGCCCTATTGCTTTGCCCAGCAAGGGAGGGACTGCATTGCCTATTTGTACCAATTGTTTATTCTTTTTCCCTTCAAAAATAAAATCATCAGGGAATGACTGCAAACGAGCCATTTCTCGTGCAGTAAGCACGCGAGGTAGTTTAGGATGAAGGTTTACTCCACCGTGATTTTCTTTAATTGTACACGAGGGAGCATTCCAAGGACATTTTTTCCAAGCATCGCTATACCCTTTATAAAGACTCTGACCTTCGGGAGTTTCCATAATACGTTTAGCCATATCTTCACGATGAACAGTTGGAACATGGTTAAAACTTGGGTCAATAGGATGATCGACTATGTCTCCAATTGCCTGGCCTGTTGTGATGTAATCTTTGGGTGATAGTATGGGTTGAGGATGATAATTCTTTAATCCTATTTTATTCCCTATAAATATGACACGCTCTCGTTTTTGTGGCGTATAATAGTCAGCTGCACAAAGAGTGGTCACATTCATTTCATATCCTATCTTCTTGAAATCCTTAATAATTTTCTTTTCGACAAGACCATTTAGCATCGTACGAAGCCCCTTTACATTTTCACATATAACGAAGTCTGGCTGCAATTCAACAACTATTTCAATCAATTCCTTATAGAGCGAATTTCTTGGGTCATCAACGATTCTGTTACCAGCCATTGAAAAACCTTGACAGGGGAAGCCACCTGCAACAATGTTCAAATGACGATTCCCCAATTGTTTGCGAACAGTGTTGTAAAACAATTCCTTATTCTTTGGGTCTTTAATATCCCCATTAACAAAGGGGTGATTAAAATTTCGCTCATAGGTCATACATGCTTCGTTGAACCAATCCAATCCACATATACCCTCAAGTCCAGACATTTCCAGTCCCTTGCTTAGTCCACCAGCACCGCAAAAAAGATCTACGAATGTCATTTCAGATTTTCCAGGGCAATTCCAAAACTGGGTTATATCTACCCAATTGACATTATCTGAAATTTTGACATTGGAGAATCCCTTAGATTTGTTATCAGTCGTACCGTTATTTGACTGTATAGCCTTGAATGCGTCAGCTATTTCCTGTGCGTGTTTAGTATCTCCTCCTTCTTCTATGTATTTCTTAAATTTCACAAAATCTTCCTCGCTGATACTATATGTGTTATTGATTTTGGTCGTTTTCAATTCGCCAGATGCAACGTATCGACGAACTACCTTTAAGGTCATATTCATCAATTTTGCAATCTCGTTAATCGAATAGTTTTTATTTTGTCTCATATTTTATTTATTAGATTTTCTTAAAAACGTATATGTATTCATGTTTAAAAAGGAAATTGTCACTTTTAAGAGCGCGGCTTTTCCAAACACCCTCTAAGCCCAATTTACCTCTGTTGCCAACCATATCTTTTACTACAATTCCTTTGAGTTTACTATTAAACGTTTGTTTTATGGCATTCATTAGATAAAACCCAAGAGGTACTACTTCGCCATTACGCCATAAATCACCAATTACCAAAACAAAGTATTGATTCTTTTTTAAGAATGGCCATACATTCTTGACCCCTTTAATATAGAAGTCAATAAATGTTTTTACATCCTTGATATTGGATAAATCTTCTTGCTTGTCAGTAAATTTGACAATATCAAGATAAGGAGGATGCGATATAATAAGCTCCACACCAGTCTCTTGTAGCCTAATCAAATCATCGGAAATTGCCAAGCTGACTTTTGCCGAATCGGTTATATCACAATTATGTATTAAGAATTTTGCATTGCTTGATTCCATTTTTTGAATACATACGAAATAATGTCATCATTAATGTCAAAACCTATATATGGGCGTCCAAGACTTTCTGCTTCAAAAAGCGTTGTTCCACTTCCCATAAACATATCAAGAACAATGCCTTCACCTTTTGTATAGCGACGAATCATTTGTTCTGGTATTTGGGGAGCAAAGTTTCCATGATATTTATTCTCACGTTTACCGCCCTTTGCACGTGGGCCAATCAACCATAAACTCTCAACATTTATGTCATTGGCGTTCGTTTCTTTGTTGCTATTGTCCATAGTACATAATTGCTATATAAATATGCCAGTTGCAAAGGTAATCAAAAAATCTAAAGATAGAGGAAATCATGCAAATATTATATGTTTTGCAGCCCTATAAAACAACAAAACGCCCCTTTAAGAGGCGTTTTGCTTATTAAAAGTACAATAGACAAGAGTCTATTTGTGTATCAAAGTAAGCAAGTTCGCAAGGTTAAAGCGAAACTTAAAGCATGATCTATGAGTATGCACTTGAAATTCTCCTATAGTAAGACCATCGTATTTTACTGTATTACTTTCATTCCATATTTCTATTGAAGGTTTTGTAAATGTAATCTTTGATTTATCCCACTTAAATTGTTTAATGTCTTGTTGGTTTATTGCCTTGAAAGTATATGATGATTTTTCAAGGTAAATCCATAGCAGCCAATCGGAATCGAACAAATGTTCAACATAAATTGGCATAATGTCTGCGATATGGTTAAATACCATATTTTTGAAATCATCACTTGTCACTTCCGTTATGCCATCGGGGAAAAATTCTCGAAAATATTGCAAGCAAGTTTTGCTACCAGGTTGTCCTACCTCTGGAGGACAAACCATTTTTCCTTTGTTTGTTTTGAGGGACAAAGTTTTGTTTCCCTCTAATATAAAATCATATGAGCATTTACTCTGCTCACCTCGTTCGCCAGATTCTGACCCCGTATGCTTTATCGCTTTTGGAAGCATTTTGAATGACTCCTTGACTACAGGCATTAGCAGTCTTTCAATAGCTGGAGAACATCGTTTGGTAAAACTTTCAGGTTTTTGCAAGTTAAAATAGTCGCAAATTGCAGATTCTGCAGTCATACCAAGGGTTTCATTATTCTCAACTACCTTTTTGAACCATTCGGGTATTGCAGATATAATGAACCGAAATTTAAATGTTCGTTCCGCATGAGTTTGGATTTCCGCAATTGATTTTCCATTATATTTCAAGGTAGTACTTTCTGTCCATTTGTTTAGTCCTCTTGTAAATAAGAAATCTTCTTTAGAGAATGAGTATTGTCCTACCTCAGCCGATCTTATAATCTGTATCTTTGATAAATCGCAACGATTAATGAGAACTGTATAATCTGATTGAAATAAGTTGTCAATAAATATTGGTAATATTTCATCTATATGGTTTACGACCATATTTCTAACATCGGCCTGAGAAGTTATTTCTTTCCCAAAAATTTCAGAAAAATAATCGTTCAATGTCTTGAATCCAGCCTGACCAACCGATCGAGGCGCAACCTTATCGCTTCCCTTCGTTGTCCTTACAGAAAGTGTTTTTCCGTCTGCTAACAAGAAATTGTGAGGAGAAGTTGTCTGTTTGCTGTTAACAAGTTTCTTTGTGTATGTAAGAAGTTGTACTGGCTCAGAACCAACTTCTTTAAAAATTTTCTGACACAATGGTTTCAACTCCTTGTCATAAGCACAATTGTAGTTCGCCTTGAATTGTTCATTAGCGTGGCTATTGACATCCAAATCATAAAAGTCGCAAATCAATTTTTGTAGCGACATCCCATAGTCGGCATTGTTTTTTTGCATCATCACAATCTATTTATTGCGACTGTGAGAGGATAAAAGGCCCCTTTCCCAAAGAAAAGAGGGCGTGGCAGGAGATTATCAGTATCAAGGCTTAGCACGGCCACTCCAGTCAATAACCATCCTTGTCCACGCCCTTTACGGTGCGTGAGCATCCGATGATTTGACCACGATGGAGGTTCTTTGAAGTGCTAATTCTGATACTCAGTCGAGTCAAGGATGTTTACGTTACAGTTCTTTTATTTCATTGGCAATCGCGTTGTTATTTATCACAATATGGTATATGTACCTTGCAAAGGTAATAATTAATTTTCAATTATCATACAAGAGCCCTAATACCCTCATTCTATAATACATTAGCAACGAAATACGGCAATTAAGAGACATCTGCATCTTCGAGGTCAATGGCATGGAGGTGTTTTTGTAAGAGCATGAAAAAGGATGCCCTTGCGAGCATCCTTTTTTCTCTTTGAAAGAAAACTTATACTTTGTCCAACATTTCCATTTTCTCTTTCGCTTCACTCAATGAAACCACATCATGATTGCGCCACTTGTTTTGCGATGGTATAGCCTTACTCAATAGTGGCATATACTCCCCAAGCGTAAACACTACACGAAGATTATCCGTTTCGCCGTCACGCAATGGACGAATCTTTGATAGTTTCTTGAATCCGATAGTCTTTATCTGATATACTCCTTGCACCGAACCGGCAACGATTGGCAAGAGATACTCCAAGGATTGAATATCTATTTCGTCAAAGTCAAGATTGCCTGTATAATAGTTTTTAGCAGAATTGCTGCGATACAAATCTATCTCGGGGTTGCTTGACTTTACATATCCCACATACACGCTCTTCTTTGAAATTTCTTTCTGTGTATAGTGCAAACCACGTTGTGGAATAGCATTGCTTACATACTCCGAACCGAGTTTCTTCTTTAGCAACAACTGTTCAAGATGTTCATAGAGTTGTGGACTATCCTCGTCCTCATGTCCGTAGTGTTCCTTCCTGCTTTTGCTCTTCGGCAAAAGGGGGAAAGCACCGATGTTCACGCTCTCCACGCTACTGCTATAATAGCGTTTCGCAATTGTTTCGGTGTCGCCACGTCCAGGGAAGAGAATATAACCGCCAATCACTTCCTTGCTTGAATGCTCTTTGCGGTCAGAGCCGTAATAGATGGCATCACGGTAGCGGTGCATCTGGTTGATGGCATCTGATGGCGGATAGTCTCCGCCACGCAACTCGTGCATTTCGTCAAGGTCTGCTTGCTCAACGTCCTTATCTAAACGACTGTCGCTGATGACACGGTACTTGGCATCATAGAGATAGGTAAGCAATATCTCCGTGCCGTCCTTCTTGGCAATGTTCAACACGATGTCGGGACGTTGTTCGGTGGTGGCGGTATGCACACCGAACGGATCGGAGTTCCGGCGGTTAAACGTGTGTTGGTAGTGAAGCGTTACCACATCTCCGGCATGTGCTCGCATCTGCGCCGCCCACTCGGACGTATCGTTCTCATCGGGTGTGGGATAGTTGAACGTCACGGTGTGTTCCATGCGTGAGTTGGAGAAAGGATTGAGCAACGACCCTTTCGGCTCTGACACAAGCCTTTCATATTGTGGTGTTCCGTTCTCTATACGCAGGAGTTGTTTCACCATGCGCTTCATCTTGATAAAGCACCACAACTCATAGATTTCCCATATCTGCAACGTGCCAATATTTGATGCTCCGTTGTAGAGGTCAATGCCACGGCGCAACTTTATCCAATCTTTGTACACTTGTTGATATCCGGCACGACTTTGCAGCACAAGGCTATCTTGGTTCATGCCTTCAAACTTGCCTATTGTTCGGAAGAAGGGATTATGTTGCAACTTCTGTATGCGCTCCTTGTATTTAGTCAGACGTGTGCGATGATCATCGGAGAGTTCTTCGTTGCGGTCGGCACTCAACACTTCATCCAAGATCTTTGCGAGCCGTGTTCCGATTTGCGTCAAGGTGTGCTTCACGAAACGGTTTTCACGAGTGTTCACCGTGTTGTCGCTTTCTTTCAACTCAAACCAATGGTTGTCAAGTTCTTTGGCAGCACGCTTATCTTCGTATTCATCTTCAAGTGCAGGAGTCCAACGCTTTATTTTCTCGACTTTGGCAAACGTGCTGTAAGAACGCACTTTCTGATGGGGACGGCGCAAGATAAGTTCAATGTTCTTCAGATAGTCATCAACTATCTCTTCAAAGATGTTCATCCAAACGATGTCGTTGCGCACTCGTCCACGTGTCAGTTGTTGGTAAGTGGTAGCAAGGTAACGGAAGATTACATCGTTGTATTCTTCGTTCACATCGTTCAAGAGCGACTTGTAGTCGTGCTTGGTGTCCAACTTCGGACTTACCACGTCAAACGTCACCCATGCACGGTGCATCTTGCCGTGGTGGCAATACTCAAATTCAAGTTTGAACACACCGGGTTCGTTCAGAAAACTCACGTTTCCCGACAATCCGAAGATTTCCTTTCCTGTATAGTCGGTGTCTACGAAGAAAGCGGTTTCGATGTCCTTACGAACGTGCAGAACTTTCGGTGTTGTTCCGGCATCTACGACTCCTTTGCCGAAACGTATGGCTATGTTGTATTCGCTTGTTTCAAACAACACAGGCCAACGCTCTTCCCACACGTTGCTACATTCTTCGGAGTTGTCGCTGTGCAACCCCAAGTAACGGTAGAGGCGCAGTCGGCATTTGTCGCTTGAAGCGTAACGGCAGTATCGTTCTTCGTAGGGTACACCGCTTTCGGGCTTGGGGTCATTCTCTCGGTCTATACGACCTTTGAAACGTCCCCAGGCATACGCCAAGTCCTCGCTACGCACGATGACTTGATACTCGCCGCCCTCATGTTCAAAACGCAGTGCTTCCATATTTGTCCGTGAGGTTTATGGCCAATAACGTGTGAAGTTCTGACGGAACAAGCGGTTGGTCATCTCGTCCAACTTATCTACTGCCATATATTCGCCAACGTTTTCTTCCGTATGTTGTGGAGCGATTGAACGCAGCCAATCAAGTGTGGTGTAACTGCGGCTCATGCCGTTTTCTTCCACTTGGCTCGGCAGAGAGTTGGCTGCGCACTCGTTGGCAGAGATATTGAACATCTCGTCATCGCCTTCCACTCTCGGCAATATCTTCATAAGGAGAATTTTGTCAATGGCGGTGTCCACGTATTGTTTGAATGTGTCAAAGTCTACGTCTTTGCCTTCGTCCGTTGCTTGGTCAAGCAATACGGCAAGGTAAATGGTCAACTCGTTCATTACACGGTAACTCACCGTAAACGGAGTACCATTCAAAACCTTGTTTATCTGCTCCAACCTTTGGGGCAGACCATCCTTACCTTTGCCTTGGATGTAGTTGCTTATCTCGGCATCATTAACCACGGCATAGCATTTCTCCAATACCTCGGATGCGCTAACATAATGACTACACAAATCTTCCATTGTTAGTGGTGTGTCAGTATATGCAAGGTCGCTACTGTTTTTGAAGATGTCGGCAAGCGCGCCACCATTCATTTCAATGGTCATGGCGCGGTCTATTACTTTGCGAGAGAATTGATGGGTGGTGTCGTCCATGTTCACAGTACCTACGATGAACACGTTTTCGGGCAAAGTCAGTCCCTCTGTCAAAAGACTATCGCCCTCTGTTGTGACCTTCTCCATCTCCTCTTTGTCGCTGATGTCAAAGAGTTTGAAATAAATGTCCCTATTCGTTCTAAGGTTCGGATATACACCATTTAGTTTACTCAATCCTAAGAAATATTTCTTGTCAACAAGCACACCGCTCTTCACCTCTTCATATATCTCGCCGTCCTCATCTTCGGTTTCTACAATGCGTCTTGTTTCGAGTACACTCAAAAACTCGGCAAAGTACTGCTCCACGGGGGCGAGGTTCATTTCGTCAAGACATACAAAGAAAGGCACATTAGGGTACATCATGGCTTTCACCAAGAACTTGACGAATTTGGTGAACATATATTCTTTGTTGATGTTACTCCAATAACCCAAGAACTCGGTGCTATCGTGCCAGTTAGGTTTCACCTCCACCATGCAATAGTTGCCCGGTGTTGTTCCGTCTGCGTCCTGCAATTCTTCAGGGCACGACTTAAAGGCAAACTCTCTGACTATACGGCTCTTGCCCGTACCGCTTATTCCTGCAAGAAGCATGAAGGGTTTAGTGCGGAGGGCGGAGAGAAATGTATCTCTTCTTAAAATGTATTTATTTAAATCACGATGAATCTGATTTTGTGTATTAGCTTCATTCGGAGAAGTAAATCTAAGCGATTCCGTATTTTTAATACGGAGAGTTCTTAGCTCATCGGAAAAGTTATCTATAACATCTCTGTCTATGTAATAAGTCTTTACATTCTTTTCATTAGACACACTAAACAACCCCCAATCTGCCAATGCTAGTATAGGTTTGGGGTCTCCCCATTTTTTTGCGTCATCTCTTGGAACTATGTCCAAGTTCATTTTCCGCTTTAATAATACATCAATTAACACATCAGCAAAATCCTGATGTTCTAATTCCATCTTTCCTAATATATATGCGAACTCCTTATTGGTCATTCGACCTAACAATAAAGTACTTTTTAGGAATATATTAGGTGCTTCTAGATCGGAATCGGAAGCGCATCCTAATACATTTCGTCCAAAAGTATTATGTGCTAAAATCTCAATAAGTATTCTTTGCATACCTATTTTATCATTAGCACATAGCTTTTTATAAAATTTCTTTCCGTTCTCAGATATTCGTCTTCGGGATTGTACATTTTCAGTGTCTTCCCATTCTATTAATCCATAATAGGATAATACTTGGGTTTTCTTGGTATAACTTTGAGGTTCTTTTTTCTCCGTTTCGATACCAGCCGCTATTAAACTACGTGAGAGCCTATCTATTAAATCGGAATTTGAAACCCACGACATATCGTCATAATAGACCTTTAATGTCAATTTCAATGTCTCAGGCTCTGCATTACATTTAGGAATGATTAGTGCCATAGTTTATAATTGATTAAGAAGTTCTATCATTATTACTTTAATTAAGTTAGAAGGGATGCCCTCTCCAATAACCTTTCTTATGAATGTTTCATCTGCCCAATCAGGAATCGGCCAATCTGTTGGTAGGGACGACACAATTAATAATTCATAGATGGTTAACACTCTAGCATCCGAGTACAAAATATCGCCATCTTTTTGATATTTTCTTCCAGGGTGTACACATGCAAGAGAAGATATTACGCCATTATTTTGAGTTATCGTTCTAGCGGGCTTATCCCAATACATTCTTCTATAGTTGTTATGATGCGCTTTTACCCTAGTCCCATCTTCTTTTTGTGGGAAATGGATGGGATTGTAAATCGCTGATTTCCCTGTAGGTGTATGCATCATCCATTCTACTTGTTTCCAAGAGTGTTTTGGAGGATAATGCCATTTGGAAATTCTCAATCCTGCCTCTCTTTTTTGTTCATATTCAGGAAACTTTGACTTTGTAAATTCTAAGCCCTCTCTTAACAAAGGATCAAGGCTAGGAAGCATTCCGATAGCATGTTCCAAATCAATTTGCTTTTGAGCTTTCGGAAATTCCCATGTGATATTTATGTCATTTCTCACAAGTAGAAAAATGTTCCTTTCTCTCATTTGCGGTACACCGTAATCCATTGCCTTGATTAACGTAGTTGAATTGAACTTGTAGTCGCTCAATTCTGAATGAAGATAGTCAGGAATGAGCATAACTTCTCCATTCAGCACTATCTTTGTTTTAAGTATAGTTGGCACATTCTCAATCAATGCATACTTAGGTCTTACTTGCTGAATAACATCTACTGCATAGTATATAAGCTGATTTCTTACATCGAACTCTTTTCGACTTCCAGCCATACTCATACCTTGACATGGTGGAGTGGCAATTATAAAATCTACTTCTTTTTCTATAGCCTCTTTAACTATCTGACAACGTAATTCATCATTTGTAATGTCTCCAATTATCATATGAGTATTTGGATATACTGCAGAATAAAATTCTGCACGTTTCTCCAGTAGCTCATTGGCAATTACAATATCAACACCGATATCTGCTAAATATGCTTCAGCAATACCGACATTTGCAAAAAGCGATAATCCTTTTAATCTTCTTTTTGTATTCATTATCGAATCATTTCAAATAGTTGTTTGGTAAAAAGAGGAGGTATTCCCTCGCCTATAATTCTTCTAACGAAAGCTTCTTTGGTGTTATGAGGAAGAGGCCAATTGTTTGGCAAGCTCATAACTAACATTAACTCATAAAGCGTTAGAGTCCTAGCGTCAGAATATATCCAAAGTCCGTTCTCATCCTTTGTTGTTCTTCTTCCTGGATGGACATTGTTTTGCGATGAAATCTTTCGATTGTCCATGGTCACAGTATATGCCGGTGTATCCCAATTCTGCCTTTTGTAAGTATTGTGATACCCCTTCACATACTCACCATTAAGTTTTCTTGGTCTATAATAATCGTTATCAAACGCAGTATTACCCGTTGGTGTATATTGCATCACTTGAACCTGTCTATATACATGAACAGGAGGAATATTCCATCGTGATATCTGTAAAGCACGCTTTTCTCTTTCCTTATATTTAGGAAAAAGTTTTTCAAAGGTGTCGTTGTCCAAATCTTTCACGAAAGGATCAATTATAGGAATATCACCTATAACATCTCTCATAGTTACTTTATGATTCCATTTGTGAGGTAACAACCAAATAGGTTGATCTAAACGAGATATTAAAACTATGGTTCTCTCTCTAGTCTGAGGTACACCATAGTCGTCTGTATTGATTAAATTTACAGATATGTTGTAATCTTGTCCCAACAAACTTTGAATGAGGTCAGGAATTAAAACCTGATTTCCCTCATATTCAATTGATGTATTTATGTAACCCGGTACGTTTTCTAGTAAAGCGTACCGAGGTCTTAAATCCAAAATAGCATGTAATGCTGGAATCGTTAGACTATTTCTCTCATCTCCATCCATTTGTTGTCCAGCAGTACTTATACCTTGGCAAGGTGGAGTAGCCATAATTACATCAACCTCTTCCTCTATACTTTTCTCTATTATTTGATTATATATTTCCTTGTCTAATATATCCCCACAAATCATACATGACTCTGGATAAAGTTGCTGATATAACAATGCTCTTCGTTTTTCAAGTTCATTTGCGACAACAACGTTCACATCATCGATTTCTTGGAGACGCGCTTCCGCAACACCTATGTTAGCAAAAAGTGAAAGAATTCTCATAATTTAAAGTTCTTCGTATTCATCAACTCTAAGCAATTCGGAAATATCTACTTTTAACAACTTTGAAATTCGGATAAGCGTATCAATGTCAGGCTGACAAGTATTGGTACACCACTTTGAAACAGTCGTTTTATCTTTACCTAATTGATCAGCAAGCCAATTATTGGATTTCTCCTTTTCAGCCAAGACTATCTTTAATCTATTTAGTTTCTTGTTTGCCATAAATATAATCGTTAATAGAAGTACAAAGGTACATTCCCCCCCACAAACGAAAGAACAGCCTGCTAAATATTTAGTATTATTCTCAATTTTATGAGTGTATAACAAAATGGCTTTTGTCTTTTCCCCACCCTCCATCTCCCTCTACCTTAGCCCCCAAAACAGCAATTCCATGCCCAATTATACAGACAACACATTCACCGTGCGGACCATTCCGGGGGCTCGGGCTGCGGCGGCATTCTTGCCCAAGACGAGCGAGGTGTTCAAGGAAGAACACGAGGTGGCGCCGGTGTGGATTAACGACCGAATGCAGTATGTGCCGTGGGGTGCGGACAAAATATCGGTTAGAAAATCCCAAAATAACAAGCATACATATTACATTTGTAGTGAATTGGGTGCTTAAGGCACCGCTGAAAAGCATATCATCCTTTCACATTGAAGGGACGTGTGGACATACGCAAGAAGGTTGAGGAATATCTGCAACAGGAGAATAAATGAGTTGATATGGCAAATTGGGCAAAGATAGAAAGGGCTATAGGAAATGGGGCTATTGTGCCAATGCAAGCCCCTGTAATAGTTTCCGCAAGTAGAAGCACTGATATTCCAGCTTTCTATGCCGACTGGTTCTTCCATCGCTTGCAAAAGGGGTATTCGGCTTGGACGAATCCTTTTAACGGTGTAAAATCGTATGTGTCATACGAAAACACTCGTTTCATCGTGTTTTGGTCAAAAAATCCGCGTCCGTTGCTGCCCTATCTACCTATACTCAAAGAACGTAATATCAAGTGCTATGTCCAATATACGTTGAATGACTACGAGCAAGAAAAGTTGGAGAAAGTTCCACCCCTTGCCAATCGTATAGAAACGTTCAAGTTATTAGTAGAACAATTAGGTAAGAGTGCCGTAATATGGCGGTTCGACCCTTTGATATTGACAGATGACATCTCCGTGGACGACCTTCTTCGAAAAGTGCAGAACATAGGTGACCAACTGAAGGAGTACACCGAAAAACTTGTATTCAGCTATGCTGATATTGCCCTGTACAAGAAAGTCAAGTACAACCTTGAGTCTAATGGCATTCCTTACCATGAGTGGGAAACGGAACAGATGGAAGAGTTTGCAGACAAACTGTCTGTAATGAATCGTGAACATGATTGGAACTTTCAAATAGCAACATGTGGCGAGAAAATCAACATAGAGAAATATGGTATCACGCACAACCGTTGCATTGACGGCGACCTGATCACTCGCCTTGCATGGGAGGATAAGGAACTGATGGACTTCATGAAGGTAAAAATAGAAACAGTTCCGCCTCCAACGTTGTTCGGAGAACTTGAAATACCCAATGGGGCAATACTCTTGCCAAACAACCTTTACTTTATAAGCACTCACAAGAAAGATACTGGCCAACGTCAGTTTTGCGAGTGCATGGCGTCCAAGGATATCGGAGAGTACAATACTTGTCCGCATCTCTGCGAATACTGCTATGCCAATACCACTAAGCAAATGGCCTTGCAAAATTGGAAGCGTCATCAAGAAAATAATTTATCGGAAACAATAACAGGGAAATAATAAAAGCGTATATTTATGGTAACATTTATTGATTTAAGCACGACAAATGAAGATAAGAAACAGGCATATGCAGAAAAAGGGGCATTTGACTATGTTTTTCAATATACAAAGAAAGTAAATGAGCATATTATATCTAACTTTAAGACACCAATAAACATTGTTGCTATCAACAAACAGCCATAGCCTATATTATGGGTGGTGATAGAAAGTAATCAAGCTAATTTAAGATATTAAAAATGGAATGTATCATCATACTTATACTTATCTTGCTCAATGGATTGCTATCCATGTCGGAGATTGCACTTGTGTCCGCACGCAAGACAAAATTCGAGAGTGAGGCGAAGAAGGGCAAGAAAGTAGCGAAAACCGCACTGAAACTGAGTGAGGACCCCAATCGCTTCCTGTCGACGATACAGATAGGAATCACCCTTATCGGCATCCTTACCGGTCTTTATTCGGGCGAGGCTCTCGCGGGAGATCTGTCGCGCCTGCTGAGCGACATCCCCTCCCTCAGTCCGTATGCCTTTGCCATATCCAAGACAATCATCGTGGTTGTCGTCACCTACCTCACCTTGGTATTCGGTGAACTGGTGCCCAAACGAATCGGCATGGGCAATCCCGAGCGTGTGTCTCTGATTGTAGCGCACCCCATGCTTTTGCTGTCCGTATGCGCTGCTCCGTTCGTGTGGCTATTGTCAAAGAGTACGTGGATTACGGTGAGGATGCTGGGATTAGACAAGGGAAACGAGTCGAAGGTGACGGAGGAGGAGATAAAAGCCATCATCAAGGAGGGCTACCAGGATGGTGAAGTCCAGGAGGTGGAGCAGGACATCGTGGAACGTGTCTTCACACTGGGCGACCGCAGGGTGGACTCCATCATGACCCACCGAGGCGAGCTGGTGTGGTTGGACATCACTGACAGCATCGACCAGATAAAGGAGAAGGTGAAGGGCACAACCTTTTTGACATCTACCCCGTATCGTCAGGGAAATTAGACGACTTCTGCGGAATAGTCTACCTGAAAGACCTATTCCTATCTATCGACCAACCAGGATTCTCTCTTGAAAAGGTGGTGCATAAAGCGCAGTTCATTCCAGAGAACCAGAGCGTGTACGCCACATTAGAGCAGTTCAAGGTCTCACGACTCAAATACGCTATCGTCACTGATGAGTTCGGCGGAATACATGGTATGGTCACCCTTAAAGACATCATGGAAGGACTCGTGGGACAAGTGCCGGAATTGGGAGAAGAACCCGACATCGTGAAGAGGGCTGACGACACTTGGCTCTTCGACGGACAATACCCGTTCTATGACTTCCTAGCTTACTTTGACCTCGAAGACTTGTATGCCGACCACGACTATAACACCATCAGCGGACTTATATTAGAAGAGCTAAACCGTCTGCCTAAGACTGGGGAGAAACTGAAATGGATGGATTTTGAATTCGAGATTGTCGACATGGACGGGGTTCGAATAGACAAAGTGCTGGTGAAACAGCTTGACGGCAAGGAAGAACCCCTATAAACACCAACTGCGTGCAACTTATTGAGCTGCACGCACAAGGCAAAACATAAAAATTTCAGACAAGTAATTCCAAGAAAACAGATTTGGCAGAACCTCCTACAATCAGAAGTCCGATAGTATCAAACTTGACTGCCTAAGCATAGACAAAATCATATACACAACGACAAATGAAAGTAAGATTACAACATTCATAGTTATATTTTGTATATTTGCGGGAAATTTCATTTGAAGAAAAACATAAATAACAAAATATGCCTCAGACATCGAATCGTGGGCAACAAATGCCACAGTCTCCTATTCGTAAATTAGTTCCTCTGGCTGATAAGGCTAAAGAACGTGGCATTAAAGTGTACCATCTCAATATCGGACAACCTGATCTTTTGACGCCTAAATGCGCATTGGACGCTCTCAAGAAAATCGACCGAAAAATTTTAGAATATAGTCCAAGCGATGGCATCAAATCACTGCGTGAAAAACTCGCAGGATACTACCAGAAATTTGACATCAACGTTACAGCCAAGGACATCATCATCACCTGTGGCGGTTCAGAAGCGGTGAACTTCGCATTCATGGCTTGCTTGGATCCTGGTGATGAAATTATCGTTCCAGAACCCGCGTATGCTAACTATACTGCGTTTGCCATTGCGGCTGGCGCAACCATCAAACCAGTTCTGTCTACCATAGAGGAAGGGTTTGCATTGCCCCATATTGAGAAGTTCGAGGAAATGATCACTCCGCGCACAAAAGGAATTCTCATCTGCAATCCAAACAATCCTACGGGCTATCTCTACAATCAGAAAGAGATGAACAAGATTCGCGACTTAGTCAAGAAATACGACCTATATCTATTCTCCGACGAAGTCTACCGCGAGTTTTGTTATACAGGTGCTCCATACATCTCTGCCTTCCACTTGAAAGGAATTGAGGAGAACGTCATCTTGTTTGATTCTGTTTCAAAAAGATATAGTGAATGTGGAATCCGCGTAGGCGCACTGGTAACCAAAAACGAAGAAGTGAGAAAGAGTGTGATGAAGTTCTGCCAGGCACGTCTCTCTCCTCCTTTAATCGGTCAAATCGTAGCAGAGGCTTCCATAGACACTCCTGAAGATTATATGTTGGAGATGTACAACGAGTACGTTGAAAGAAGAAAATACCTTATCGACGGACTAAACCGTATTTCTGGCGTTTACTCTCCTATTCCGATGGGCGCATTCTACACGGTGGCACGTCTGCCTATAGACGACTCGGACAAATTCTGCGCCTGGTGTTTGGAAGAATTCAATTACGAAGGACAAACCGTGATGATGGCTCCTGCCTCTGGATTCTATACGGGCAAAGGAATTGGAAGGAACGAAGTACGATTGGCGTATGTACTTGAAAAAGAAGAACTTGCAAAAGCGTTGTTCGTACTACAAAAAGCATTGGAGGCATACCCTGGTCGTGTAAATCCATAATAAACTTATCATATAATGAATTACGAGTTGTTCATCGCCCGAAAATTATTTTTCAGCAAAGAAAAAACTGAAAAGCAAGAAGGGCGAAGAATGACCAACTCTATCACCCGCCTCTCTGTCGGCGGAATAGCAATCAGTCTGATTGTAATGATCATAGCCGTTGGTGTCGTTATCGGATTCAAGCAAGAAGTCCGAAACAAAATCATTGGCTTCGGCTCTCACATTCAGATTTCAGCGTCATTCACCAACCAAACCTACGAAACACATCCAATCCAGTTTGACTCTACCCTTATAGATGCTCTGCAAAAGAATCCTTACGTTCACCATGTTCAGCAAGTAGGTGTTCAACCAGGCATTCTCAAAGTCAATGATAGTTTCCACGGCATCTTATTGAAAGGCATAGATAAAAATTATGATTGGGATTTTTTTAAGAAAAACATAAAAGCCGGGACGATACCAAGCATAACAGACACAGCCACCTGCAATGACATACTTATTTCACAAAAGGTGGCGGATATGTTCCAACTTAAAATAGGAGATAAGGCACACGTCTATTTTGTGATAGATCGGAAAGTGCGTGTCAGAGCAATGACTGTTAAGGGCATCTACACAACAGGATATTCCGACTACGACAACCTACTCGTTATAGGAGACATCCAACACATTCGCAAACTGAATGGCTGGGAAAAAGATCAATGCAGCGACTTGGAAATTGAAATCAAGGACTTCAATGCCTTAGACGAAGCTATCAACAGCATTTACCCCATTGTCGGAAACAGATTTGACAAGAATGGAAATTACTACATGATAAAAGGTATTAAAGACATTAATCCGCAAATTTTCGGTTGGTTAGACTTATTGGACATGAACGTGGTGATTATCTTTATTTTGATGATTGCAGTGGCTTGTTTCACGATAATTTCCGGATTGTTGATTCTCGTTCTTGACCGCACCAATATGATTGGAATCTTAAAAGCCATGGGGGCAAACAACGGTAGCGTACAACGAATGTTTCTCTATATATCCTTATTTATCGTAGGGAAAGGTATGATAATCGGCAATTGTTTAGGATTGGTTCTTTGTTTCATTCAGAAACAATTCAATATACTTAAATTAAACGCAGACATCTATTATGTTGATGCCGTACCAATTGAACTATCATGGATGAATGTTCTACTCATCAATATCGGTGTCTTTGCAATTTCTGCTTTAGTGTTGCGACTCTCCACTTGTATCATAACGAAAATCTCGCCAACGAAAGCAATCCGATTTGAATAGTTTGACTTTAGAATAAAAAGTCAAACTATAATAAGACTACAAACTCGGATATACGAGATTCTCGTCTGTCGCCACTTCCAAAACCTCGTGCAAGTATTTGGATGCTTCCCAACGAGCCTCAGGCAAATTCATCAAAAGATAGTTTCCGCAATCTTTCGGACTCTGTCCTGGCACATCACCGGTAAAGTTCTCTACAAAACGAAAACACTCCACAAGCAAAGGCAAAATCTCTTTTGAAGTCAGATACCCTTTCATCAAAAGATAATTGCCAGTCAGACAACCCATTGGCCCCCAATAGACAATCTTATCTTTCCATACAGGATGATTACGAAGGAAAGTCGCTACTAAATGCTCCATACAGTGAATGGAAGACGGAGACAACGCAGGCTCCCGATTGGGTTCTTTCATACGTACATCAAAAGTTGTAATGTAGTCGCCACCTACCTCGTCGATTCGACTTACATACACACCACGCTTCAACACCAAATGGTTTATGGTAAAAGAAGGTATCTTATCCATATTTTATTTCTATTTTACAACAAGTATATTATATTACAAGAAATATTTTCAAGTTATATTCTTTAACTATTTCTTATACAAATCAGCATTAACAGAAGCCAAAAAATGTCTCGTCACCTCAAATGAACGAGTTGCCATTTCGCCCCAAAAATCAGCGTATTGAGTCGCATGATCCTCCGTATTTCCTGGTGTGTCACTGATGATTCGGAAAGAAACAAACGGCACATTGTAAATGTAACACGTCTGAGCAATCGCAGCCGACTCCATGTCAACCGCAAGTCCCTGAGGGAAATGAGACTTAATCACATCCAACTCCTTTCGATCGGTGATAAACTGGTCTCCCGTACAAATCAGACCTGCATGAATCTTCGTGCCTTGTTTTCCATTCAATTTCAAAGCCACATCACACAAAGTCTTCGCACCCTCATACTGAGCAGGAAACCCTTGCACCTGACCATATTCATTTCCATCACCACACCATACATCGTGATACACAACATTTTGAGAGACAACCACATCCATCACGCTTATCTTATTATCAATTCCCCCTGCCACTCCTGTTGAGATGACACAATCAGGAGAGAACGCGCTAATCAAAGCAGCTGAACCCAACGCAGCATTCACCTTTCCTATACCAGATTGATGCAAAATCAATGTGTTACCCTCCAAAATGCCTTTCGTGTATTTGAACTTGCCGTATGTCTCCTCCGTAACATGCTCCAACATAGATACAATTCTATCATACTCGGACGACATTGCCACCAAAACTCCAATCTTCATATTTTGCGAGATTTTTACTTTTTTCACTTCACAAAGATAGCATAATTATTACCTTTGTAGAGAAGGACCTAAAGACAAACAAGCAGGATGACCAAAAAAATTTTCCCTTATAACGAAGAGGTTGATGCACAGTTCAAATTAGCCAAAAGACTATTTCATGCTTCAATGAACGGAGTAACAGCAGAAAGCATGAAAGGAATGGGCTATAAAGTGAATTTCGGGGTCGGACTGCCTCGCATAAAGGAAATATCAGGTCGTTTTGAATACAATTCATTGATAGCTCAACGCACATGGTGGTCGGATATCCGTGAACTAATGATTTTCTCCACTCTCATCTTAGGCAAGGAGGCAGAAAGAGCATACTCCGAGATATCCGATTTGCACGAGTGGACAGCGCAGCTATTCAACATAGAACTCTGCGAACAATTTTCAAAGAACTTTCTTTCCCTCATCAATCCTTTAAACAGCAATATTGAACAAACAACGCTTCATCTGATTGATAACGAAGAAGGAAGAAAAGACTTTGAAGTGGCATTAGGTTACATCAACTATTGTAACCTTGTTACCAGATATCCAAACCATACATTTCAGACCATTAATAGAGTCTTTGAAGTACTTCAAGAAGACGTTTATTCCGAATCTTATAATATTTATGCCACAGCAACACGATTTCTGCGTGTCTACACCCGAAAAGACGCAGAACGAGTGAAACAAATTGTTGAGAACTTAGATGAGAACAAAAGCAGTGGCATACAGAAAGTCATTGAGGAAGTTCGAACGGAACTTTTGTTCTATTAACCAAAACTATCTATAAGGCGCAAATATCATGTTTAATCAAAACAAAGCAGAATTAGCCAATACTATCACACACGGAATTTCTCTTTTGATTTTCTGTATGTTGTCCGTGTTTCTATTTATAAAGGCAGTACCCCACCATTCAACACCACTACTCGTCGGACTAATCCTCTTCTACTTCGCAGAAATTTTGATGTTTGGATCCTCCACGCTCTACCATTTTGCAAAAGATCCCGAGCAAAAACGCAACCTTCGATATTTAGACCATTGCGCCATCTACGTCTCCATCGCAGGGTCCTATTCTCCGATTCTTTTGTGGTCTGTAGGAGGCACGCTGGGCATCGTTTTTTTCATCATAATATGGGCATTGACCGTCGCTGGCATTTTCTATAAGATATTCGCATTAGGCAAACACCCCAAACTTTCGTTAGCCTTATATTTAGCGATGGGTTGGATGGTTGTATTCATAGCCAAACCCGTGTTCGAGGCATTCCCTGCCGTCAGCCTGTGGCTTCTCTTGGCAGAAGGAATTGCTTTCTCTCTCGGAACTATTTTCTTTTGGAGAGACGAAAAACATACCTACAACCACGCCATTTGGCATATCTTCATTTTGATAGGTTGCCTCTGCCACACCGCCGTTTTGTGGTTTCTAATGTAAATCCACTAAATAACGCCATTGCTCATCACATTATTGCTGTCTGCCCTCTCTGCTTACTTAATAGGAGCAGTCAATCCTGACGTACTTGTCAATATCTTAGGAATTTCACCTCTTTCCCAACGCTCTCAGCCCCAACTTCAACACACCACTACTCACACGCTCTACATTTGGATATTCAACTGAAGTCGTTCCAAATTGCGCGTATGACCATGCGATATTTTCTTGATTTCCTCCTTCAAAATCAAAAAACTGCAGACCTAAATTGCGTGCATAGCGGATGGCCTCCCATACCAACAACGACGATGCTCCCGTGGTTTTGCAATCCTGCCGATAGGTTGGTATAAGATAGTATGCCGATCGACTGTCCCAGACCAGGAAAAGCGCTGCTTGCGACCTATTTTCTTCACCTACAGCCCACAATATCGTTCCTTGACCTCGCTTTACCGCTTCTTGACAAAGATTCAGCTCAACCGACTGCCGATTCATATTCCGCTCTCCCCTTTGCGATAGACAAAAATTATGAAAGTAGAGAAATGATTTCGAAGCAGTAGCCCCTTCTCGCACCACAACACCATTCCGCTGAGCCTTTTTTATCTGCCGTTGTTTTGCCGACGAAAAACTTTTAAATAGTTCAGATTCTTCTCTTTGTAAATCAAACAAGACAAAGGTTCTTCGGCATGTACATTCGTAACCGTTTTGTTTTAAAATAGATAATGTTTTAAAATTCTTCGGGAAAAATTGTTGAAACCATGCGACATTTAGTTCCGCTACCTTCTGATAAACTCGTTTAACGATTGTCGCTTCCTGCTCTTTCGTCATCCCATCTTTTATCCATATTCCATTACACTGCGACAACAACGGCTGCAGAATCATCCGAAAACATAATTTTTTAACAATCATATAGGGCATGAAAGCAACGATTTCCTGTTCTTCTTCAATCAGAATCACATTCCACGCTCTTTCGCCCGCAACACATGCTTGCCACCATGCTTGCTGAAATAACGGGATCTCAGTGTTTCTCCCACAAAATTCTATGTATTTTTCCTTATCTGTCATATTAAAAAAGAAGGCTTAACAAACCTTGTAAAGCCCTCCTTATTTTTTATATCATTCAAGATATTACTGATTAGCCAACAGAATATCTAAACATTTCTTCAGAGAATCTCTCCAATAGGGCACTTCTACACCTGCATCTTTGATTTTACGCTTGTTCAAGACGCTGTAAGATGGTCGCTCCGCCGCCGTAGGATACTCAAAACTTTCAATCGCGCCAACAGGCGTTTTAATCCCCGCTATCTCAAAAATAGCTTTCGTAAAATCATACCAACTTATCACTCCTTCATTTGAGAAATGATAAAGTTCAAAACCAGAAAATCCTTTCTCTAACAACGTCATTATAGCAACTGCCAAATCCGTAGCGTATGTAGGCGTACCTACTTGGTCAAACACAACATTTAGATGATCTTTCTCCTTTCCCAAACGAAGCATCGTCTTCACATAGTTCGCCCCATACTCACTATACAACCAAGCAGTTCTTATCACAATGGCATCACAACCAGACATTTCAACTTCAGCCTCGCCCAATCGCTTCGTACGTCCATAGACACCTATGGGAGCAGGCTTATCCGTCTCCTTCAATGGTAGACAAGATTTTCCTCCAAACACATAGTCTGTTGAAATATGCACTAACCTTGCACCAAACTCCTTTGCGACAGTGGCTAAATTCTTCGGACCGTCCACATTTATCTTAGTAGCCAAATCCACACAACTCTCAGCTTTGTCGACTGCAGTAAAAGCAGCGCAATTAACAATGGCATTGATGTTATTTTTTTTCACCAAATCACGCAACACGTCAACATTCGTAATGTCAACCTCTGGCATATCAGTGAAAAGGAAATTATTGTTTTTGTAATTACCTGATATTTTTCTAATGGAACTACCCAACTGACCGTTCGCTCCTGTAACCAATATATTCATATCACACAAAACACATTAATCAAACACTACCGCATCCTTCAAAAGTGGATGTTTCTGATCTTTGTCTGAAAGAAGCACTTTCGAAAAATCGATATCCCATTGAATATTGATTTGAGGATCATTGTACATAATCCCCGCATCTGCCTGAGGTGCATACACATTATCAACTTTGTATGTAAAGATAGCTTCCTCACTTCTCACCAAAAATCCATGCGCAAATCCCCTTGGAATGAACAATTGTCTCTTATTGTCCTCGCTCAACACAACAGCAACGTGCTGACCAAAAGTCGGACTACTCTTGCGAATATCCACTGCAACATCCAAAACCTCTCCTTTTATAACACGCACTAATTTTGCTTGCGACCATTCTCCTTTCTGATAATGCAATCCACGAAGCACTCCGAAAGAAGACTTTGACTCGTTGTCTTGCACAAAATTCACCTTCCCAATATTTTCTTCAAACTCATTTCGTTTAAATGCCTCGAAAAAATATCCACGACTATCAGCAAAGACTTTCGGTTCAATCACCCAAACTCCTTTTATTTTCTGTTCGATGAAATTCATTGTCTTCTTCTTTTCTAAATATTATTTTTTCTTTTTACTGCGACAAGAAACTACCTTCTTTCATCCAATAAAGACAAAATATATTGACCATATTGAGTCTTCGAAAGTTGCTCTCCTAAGGTACGCAATTGCTGGTCATCTATCCACTTGTTTCGCCACGCGATTTCCTCAATACAAGCCACATAATAACCTTGACGCTTCTGGATAGTCGCCACAAAATTTCCAGCCTCTAACAAAGAGTCACTATTACCGGTGTCTAACCAAGCGAAACCCCGACCAAAAAGCTCTACGCTCAAGGTTCCCTCCTCTAAATAAACTTTGTTTAAGTCCGTTATCTCATACTCTCCTCTTTCCGACGGCTTTATTTTAGACGCTTTTTCGGTCACTGTGCTATCATAGAAATAAAGTCCAGGGACGGCATAGTTAGATTTCGGATTTTTAGGTTTTTCTTCCAACGAAATCACCTTCCCTTTTTCATCAAACTCAGCAACACCATACGCAGTCGGATCTTTTACGTAATAGCCAAAAATCGTGGCTCCAACATTCTTTCTCGCCGCACGTTTCAGCATAGCAGAGAAATTCTGTCCATGAAAAAGATTATCACCTAATATCAAGCATCCAGCATCTCCATTCAAGAATTCCGCTCCTAAAACAAATGCCTGAGCCAATCCATTAGGAGTTTCTTGCACTTTATAGGAAAACGACATACCCAAATCCTTCCCATCTCCTAACAACTGACGAAACATCGGCAAGTCACGAGGAGTCGAGATAATCAAAACCTCCCGAATACCCGCCAACATCAGCGTTGAAAGTGGATAGTAAATCATCGGCTTGTCATACACCGGCATAATCTGCTTAGAGATTGCTTTTGACAGGGGATATAAACGTGTTGCACTCCCCCCCGCTAAAATAATACCTTTCATAAGCAGACAGCGTTTACTTTGATTTCTTGTGCTTCAATACAACTGTCTCTATAGCGTATTTCAATTCTGCTTTTGACATCGCACCACGACTCATCTCTGGAGAACCACTCATAGGCACAAACACCAAAAGAGGTATTGAAGTGGCACCAAAAAGTCTTGCTAACTCAGGCTCTTTGTTTACATCAACCTTGTAAATATAGATTTCATTCTTATACTCCTCCGCCAATTCATCCAAATAAGGAGAAATCATACGACAAGGACCACACCAAGTTGCATAAAAATCAATCACACAGGGTTTGTCTCCCAAATAATTCCAAGCCTTGTCAACGTTGACGATTTTCTTATTGAATTCCTCGTAGGTAGGATGAAGCACCTTGCCAGAGTTACTGTTCTTATTTTCAGCAGCGAAAGCACACGAAGTCACGCTCAAAAGGAAGCAAACAATTAATGATTTCATTACTCTCATATTCATACCATGTAATATTACGTTTTCAACAAATGTTAATTTCTCAAAATTAACACTTATTACTAAATAACCATTAATAAGCGATAAATATATTTAAACAGAGACACAAAAAAAAGCGACTAACCGAAGTTAATCGCTTTTTACTTGCGGAGAGGGAGGGATTCGAACCCCCGGTACATTGCTGTACGGCGGTTTTCAAGACCGCTGTAATCGACCACTCTACCACCTCTCCAAAATTGTTTCTTCTCCAAGAGAAAAGTGACCCAGCAGGGGATCGAACCCTGGACCCACAGATTAAGAGTCTGTTGCTCTACCAGCTGAGCTACTGAGTCATTTATCATTGAAACCTTTCAGAACCAGATAATTAAAAGTCTTATTTTCAATAATTTATTAGAACCTCTTGTTCTTTCTTTAAGACTTTGCAAAAGTAGACGTTATTTTTCTATTCTGCAAATTTTATTAAAGTTTTTTTTCACGTTTTTTTTAACCTCTTTTTCTATTCTTTGGAAAATTTCTTTTATCCTCATACAAATTTATACTCACAAAAAAAGTCTTCCTTTAACAAGGAAGACTCTGTTGTCTTGCCAGGACTCGAACCCGGACAAGCAGTGCCAGAAACTGATGTGCTACCATTACACCACAAGACAATCTCTTTAAAACGTTGGCAAAGATAAAGCAATTTCCATTATGCACCAAATTTCAAGAGCGTTTTTTTCGACGAATTTTGATTTACTCAAATCCTCACAAAAGTGCCTTTGACTAATCTGCTAGAAATCTATGTGTAGAGCAAACCTCAAACCATGTTTTGGAACGTCTTTATGCTCTTTGTATGTTAAACGCCACGAATAGCTCAACCTAAACAATTTTAATATATTATCCAAACCAACGCCAACTTCCATATAAGGTTTCTGCTCGAAAGCATACGATGTTGTCGGCAACACAAAAAGCCCATCTTTATTTTCTGCCTTCATTGGATTAGAATCATCCGAGAGTTTTCCATAAACGCCCTTAAAGGTCACGAACTCTCGCAACTGAAGTTTCCGAATTATGGGAACTCTATCAAAAATCAGCCCATTCAAAAAATAAGCGATATCCCATGTAAGTGACTGATTGCATAGGAACTCAACGGGATCTAATAAAGAAAAAGCCTTCTCTTTTATAGTGTAGGAAGAACTCGCATCAGGCACATCCAACAATGTATAAGGCACATTATTCCAAACTTTCGTCGCCTTTAAAAACACATCAACATACCCAAAATAGGACATCCAGAAACGCTGACTATAACTCCCTTCTGTCCTATTATATGTATACGAAGATCCTAAGACATCTTTGATGGAAGCATTGTGTGTCAAATTAAACTCGGGATGTTCTTTATTCAACTGATAACGAAAACGACGTGATTGATAGAATTTCTCATGTGGTGCATACCGTAAAGACAACTTTAGCGTACTCATTGAATAATCGTCTATCTCCGAAAATGTTCCATTCTCAGAATATTTTTTAAACTTTGTCAACCATGTCGCATAATATGTTTTATAAGCATACTCTAAATTATACGAAAAACCATTGTAAAATTCATTTTGATAAACCACTCCGAATTCTCTTTGATATATGGCGTTTCTATCGTCCGTGCGACTAAATAGAGAGGCTAATATATTATCATAACCCACGAAACTCTCTCCTACCTTGCCAACATCAAATTTTCCATACGCTTTAATTGAATGTACGGGAAACTCGACATGATAAAGTTTTTTCTTATTAAATGAGTATTCCAACGAACCCATCCCCTTCGGTAATTTGTCTTTGCAACCAAAGGCCAGATATGTGTTGATAAAAAAATGCTCATCAAAGAATGTCGTTGTTTCTCCTCCTACCCTCACTCGAAATCCTTCTAATCTGTTTTTTGAAATTGTTGAGAAAAAAGGTCCATAATCAAACTGACTTCCAACCTTTTTCGTTGGTATATAATTGTTTATACAAACCTCCAATCCTTTCTTCACCACGCGGAACAGTTTCACATCATGTAATTTCAACATCAACGAGTCCGTTCTTTTTTCCTCAGCAGACAATGGAGAATGACGTAATGTATCCCAAGCAACGTCATCTTGCTTATTTGCATTTTTCGCTTCTATGATAGGGGCACTTTCCTCCAAGATTTCATAATCTTTTGTCTTTCTAAACCCATAATTGTTATACGAATTCAACCTTTCTCCATAAACCCGAGGTAACGCCGGCACAAAAAATTCCACACACACATAGTCTTTCTTAATCAAGCGCGTGCCATCTCCTGATTTTTCAAAATCTTGTTCCATATACAAACTTTCAACAAAGTTGAGATTAATGTCTTTAGGAACATTGAAATGTGCATGATGAACAAAACGAGTAGAATCAAGAGACACATAAAGACTTCCCGTAAATCCATACGCTTCAGTCGTTCGAGGTGTAAACGCCAAATTGACACATGAATCTCCATCAACCACCAACGTGTCTATGACAAAATATTTGTAAAAAGAAGGGGCTACATTGGAAAGTGGACTGACAAAATGATTCGACAACAAGACAATGTCATTCTGAAACAAATCAATCTCCCGAAACATCTCATCCAAAGTCTTCTTAACACCCTCCTGCGGAAAAATCTCGTCTATCCCAACACTTTTCTGAGCTCTAATAAGCTCTCTTTTTTTTTCAGGATTTGTTTGACAATAGATAGACGAGGCAGACTCTCTCAAGCCGACTGGCAAAATCGTCTTACCATATCGAGAGGTATCTGTGTGATCATATAAAAAGCCAAACTTTCTTGAAAGTCCGTTATATTTTCCCTCCTCAAATTCATTCCACGCATATGTTATTTTCTGATACTTATCATACGAACAATAATCATGACGTTTCGGATCATAGACATCTCTTTTGTCTATCATCTCCTTTACTAAATCAACAGCCGGATTATTTTTGCTCCGATATTTCTGTTTCTTCTTTGAAGTCACAACAACCTCTCCTAAGGCCACATTATCTGGAGACAAATTTATTTTAAGGTTCCTTTTCACTCCATCTGCCTTGACATTCACCCGATAATCTTTATAACCCATCATTGAAAAAACAAGCTGACCCGACTCCTTTGCCATTATAGTGAATCGTCCAGACACATCCGTTATCGTTCCTCGCGTTGTGTTTTTGAAATAAATGGAAACGTATGGCAATGTTTCTCTCGTCAATGAATCGCGCACAACACCAACAACCTCAGTGTCTATGGCAAACAGACGTATTAAAGATTGTACTAACAAACAAATAAAAAGCAGTATGTTTTTTTTCATTCAAACAATCCGTGGTTAGCTTAATAATTATATACCATTCCATCTTTGGTCAATTCTGTGTTCGTAAAGATAGGTCTTGCTTCATCTAAAAAAGCACTTAAATCTTTATATCTTGCAGAAAAATGTCCCAATATCAATTTTTTTACATTCGCCTTTTGTGCGATGGTAGCTGCCTGTGCCGCCGTCGAATGTAAATTCTTTTTAGCTTTACTCTTATGCTCTGTTAAGTAAGATGCCTCATGGAAAAGCAAATCCACATTTTCTATGTAGGGAATAATACGTTCGCTATAAGCCGTATCAGAGCAATAGGCATACGAAAAAGAGGGCGACGCTTCTCTTGTCAACACGGCATTGGATATTATTTCTCCACTTTCTGTAATAAAATCCGCCCCTCTCTTAATCAAAGGCAATTCTTTTATAGGAATTTTAAAAAATTCTATCTTTTGTCTTATCAAATGTCTTTCCTTCGGCTTCTCCTTAATCAAAAAACCTGAACAAGGCATTGTATGTACCAAAGGTATAGTTGTCACAACAATTGACCTGTCTTCATAAATGCACTCTGACACGTTGGCTTTAAATGTTTCAAAATGAACTTTAAAATTCAATCCTCCCGTAAAAAAATCAAGCGCAGGGCGTAAGACTTTCTCTAACTCAGCATGAGAATGAATATACAAGTCACCACGATCCATTCTCATACCAATAGACGATATCAACCCTAACAATCCAAAACAATGATCGCCATGAAGATGAGAGATAAAAACATGATCTAAACGAGCCATTCCCTCTCCATATTTATTCATCTGCACCTGCGTACCTTCTCCACAATCAATCATAAATTTCTTGTTATGCATCGAAAGCACATGAGAAGCCTGATTCCTTCCATAAGCGGGAATCGCCGATCCTGATCCTAAAATTTTTAGTGAGATATCCGACATTGGAACACAAATTAAAAAGGAGCGGAAAAGACTCCGCTCCCTTTATGTAATAAACTCAGAATAATTTCAAAATTATTTTGAGAACAACTCAACCTCTACACGACGATTCTTAGCCTTACCTGCAGCAGTGTTGTTAGATGCGATTGGTTTAGTTTGTCCGAAACCTTCTGCCTCAATGTTAGCTGCATCAGCTCCCTTTGACACTAAGTAATTCTTTACTGCATTTGCACGATCCTCAGACAATTTGAGGTTAGCAGCAGCCTTACCGCTATTGTCTGTGTGACCATTCAACTTAACTGACCACTCTGGGTGTTTTACTAACAAACCAGCGAGACCATCCAAGTATGTGAAAGAAGTACTCTTGATAACAGCGTTACCAGACTCAAATTCCAAGTTAGACAAGGCAGTCTTGATAATTTGAGACTCCTCTGCAGTTGGTTTGTAAGCAACTTTTGGCTTAGTAGCCTTGATGTGGCGATCCAAAGAGTCTTGAGTAAACTTGATTTGCTGTTGCAATTTCTTGATTTGATCGTTTTGATCGTCAATTGCCTTCTGTTGCTCAGCAGCCTTAGCATCCATTTCTTTCTTTTGAGCATCAAAGATAGGACCAAAGTCTGGAACCTCTACACCAGGAATGTAGTCTCCCCAAGCAATGTTACGAATGTTACGCTCACCACCAAAGAGAACACGTACACCGAAGTTAGCACCAAGAAGGCTACGAGCACCTTCATATCCGTTTGACTCTTTGTTAGGATTTATACGGAACTGTCCTTCCAAGAACAAAGCGACATACTTGCAAACGTTGAACTCAACATCAGTTGAAGCAACACCTAACAATTTTGCACCAGTCTCCTCGTCTTTTCCATCAAATTGGTATTTGTAAATCGTAGCACCAACACCTGTCTTAGCATACCAATTGAACCATGTGCAAGTACGGTATGGAGCAAGGATATTAGACAAATTGAATGACAAGAACACATTGATATCTTGGTGGTTGCCTTCCATATCAGCGAAACCATTGTTTGCATCGTGGTCGTTCTTCAAGAACATATACTCTAAGCCCAAACCCCAACGAGGATTGAATGTTCTTTCTACTTCTCCACCAACTTCAAAATTAACCTTCTTGTCTGCATTTCGGAGGTAGTTAACACCACCCTTAACAGCAAGAGACCAATGGTTGATTGACTCTGATTTTGCCACCTCGTTGTTAGTTTCAGCAGCAACAGACTCTTGTTGATCTTGCGCATTAACTCCTGCAACAAGACCCAAGGTCATAAACAGAACTAAAAAACTCTTCTTCATAGAATTAAATACAAAGTTTAATTATTGTAATAATGTTTAAACAATCTTGTCTCCAATTTATTCAAGACAAGACTGTTATAATTTATCAATTATTTCTTTTCTTCTTCAGACAATTGTTTTTTCAAAGAAGCCAATCCTTCGATGTCTCCAAAAGTAGTCTTCTCGATCTGAATTGCTGGCTCATTCTTCTTAGCAGATTTGGTGCTCTTACGAGCTTTTTTCTCTGCATCTTCTGCTCCACCTCTCTGAGCGTCCTCAAAGATACGGCTATGAGACAAGATAATTCTCTTAGTTTCCTTGTTGAACTCGATAACCTTGAATGGCAACTTCTCGTCAACCTTAGCCTGAGTTTTGTCCTCTTTTACCAAGTGTTTTGGAGTAGCAAATCCTTCAACTCCATAAGGCAAAGCGATAACAGCACCCTTATCAATCATCTCAACGATAGTACCCTCATGGATTGAACCTACAGTAAAGATAGTCTCAAATGTATCCCAAGGATTCTCTTCCAACTGCTTGTGACCTAAACTCAAACGACGGTTCTCCTTGTCAATCTCCAAAACTTGAACTTCAATTTCAGCACCAATTTGAGTGAACTCTGATGGATGCTTTACCTTCTTAGTCCAAGAAAGATCTGAAATATGAATCAAACCATCTACACCCTCAGCGATCTCAACAAACACACCGAAATTAGTGAAGTTACGAACCTTTGCCTTGTGGCGTGAACCAACTGCATACTCAGTCTCAATGTTAGCCCATGGATCTGGCTTAAGTTGTTTGATACCCAAAGACATCTTACGCTCTTCACGATCGAGAGTCAAAACGACAGCCTCAACCTCGTCACCTACCTTCATGAAGTCTTGTGCGCTGCGTAAGTGTTGAGACCAAGACATTTCTGAAACGTGAATCAAACCTTCAACACCAGGAGCAATCTCAACGAATGCACCGTAGTCTGCCATAACGACAACCTTACCCTTTACCTTGTCGCCAACCTTCAAGTTAGGATCCAAAGCATCCCATGGATGAGGAGTCAACTGCTTCAAACCTAAAGCGATACGCTTCTTCTCGTCGTCGAAGTCGAGAATTACAACGTTCAACTTCTGGTCTAATTTCACAACCTCTTCTGGGTGAGTTACACGACCCCATGACAAGTCTGTGATGTGGATCAATCCGTCTACGCCACCCAAGTCGATGAATACACCATACGAAGTGATATTCTTGACAGTACCCTCGAGTACTTGACCTTTTTCGAGCTTTGAAATGATATCCTTCTTCTGTTGCTCCAACTCAGCCTCAATAAGAGCCTTATGAGAAACAACAACATTTTTAAACTCTTGGTTGATCTTAACAACCTTGAATTCCATAGTTTTTCCTACGAACAAATCGTAGTCGCGAATAGGCTTAACATCAATTTGAGAACCTGGCAAGAATGCTTCGATGCCGAATACGTCGACAATCATACCACCCTTTGTTCTGCATTTGATAAATCCCTTGATGATCTCGTCCTTTTCCAAAGCCTCGTTAACACGCTCCCATGACTTAGAAGCACGAGCCTTCTTATGTGAAAGAACCAACTGTCCTTTTTTATCTTCAGGACTCTCAATATAAACCTCTACCTCATCACCGATTTTGAGGTCAGGATTGTAGCGGAACTCGCTCATTGGAACGATACCATCCGACTTGTAGCCGACATTCACTACAACCTCTCTCTTATTCATAGAGATAACCTTACCAAGAACAACGTCTTTATCTTTTACGACATTCAACGTGTCAGAGTACTTCTTCTCTAATTCTTCGTGGCTAACGTTCGTTTCAACGTCACCTTTCTCGTATGCATCCCAGTCGAATCCATCAACAGGAGCAACATTCTTTGTTAAATCACTCATTTGTTTTTTGAGACTTAAAAAAATTAGTCGTTAGACATTATGTTATATAAAACTCACCGCAAAGTTACAACTTTTTTTACTAACAGCAATAACGTAAACAAAAAATTCCATTCTACACATAAAAAAGAAAACAAAAAGTGGCATATTAAGAACTTTCACTTTCTAAAATTCAAAAAAAAGAGCGTTTTTGTGAATTTCTGTTTGCCGAATACAAAAATTAACTTACAAAAGAACGTTTATTTCAACAAATATTCTATAACTTTGCCGTAACTAAAAAGGAAGTGATATGACATCCATTGCAGCAGAAAAAGAAGCATATCCAGAACATCCAGTGTTTGATAAGAACACGATAGAGTTCATCACGGTCGCCGCCGAATACTGCGCTTTCATTGAAAGCTGCAGACGTTACGCTCCAAAATCTTTTTTTGACAAGTCTGTAAAAATTTTGTCTCTCCTCTATTTGAAAGCCTCTTTAATGCCTAAAATGGAGGATTCTTCTTTTTCAGACCTCCAACAATTCGTCACGGAAGCGACATACGAGAACCTCAGAGGCGGTGTTGCTCGCCTCACAGCTGAACACGACGAATACTTAGATGTGAAGATTGAAGAAGACGGACAAAGCAGCGACGAATACATAGCTTTCATTTCGGAAGATTTGGCAGATATCTACCAAGACTTAAAAGATATGCTTGCCAACTTTCAATCGGCAGACCTGAACATAATGAATGATGCATTACTTGACTGCATGGACAATTTTTCATCGTTCTGGGGAGGTAAGTTGTTGAATGCTTTGAAAGCGATGCACACAGTACTTCATTCCGGAGACCTTATGGAATATGCAGAAGACCAAAAGATGTATGGTGAAGGATATGATGAAATTGAGGAAGGAAGTAACAATGTCGAAATAGATTTTTTCAATGACTGATTCAATAGGCAAAACACAAGAAAGCATTGAGTTCGACGAATTGGGAAACAAGAATGCCGAAGTAAAAGAAAGTCCCATAGTTGCTCTGTATCCGCTTGCTGATATTAAGTCGACTATAACCAAGCAAGAGTTGTCCCAGTTCCCGTCTGAAGGCTACGATGGAAAGATTATTGTGGTACAGTCCGAGTCTGAAGCAAAAAAAGCAACTGCTTATCTACTTGACATTGGAAAGAAGGATGTGTTCGGTTTTGACACAGAGACGAGACCGTCATATAAAAAAGGAGAAATACACTTAATCAGCTTAGTGCAGATTTGCACGGCGTCGGAGTGTTTTTTGTTTAGAACTGTAGATCCAAAGATATGGGAATATCTCAAACCTATATTGGAGGACGAGAACATATTGAAAATTGGCTTGTCCTTAAAAGACGACTTTAGGGGGATGCAGAGAGCAACCTGCAAAAAGCTGTCGATAAAGCCAAAAAACTTCATTGATTTGCAGTCTTATACGAAGCTGTTTGGCATTAGAGATTGTGGATTGTCGAGAATATACGCCAATCTTTTTCGTAAAAAGATTTCAAAGAAGATGAGATTGACAAATTGGGAGGCTTCCTTTCTGAATAATGAGCAGAAGAGGTACGCGGCGTTGGACGCATTTGCGACCCGGCGCATCTATGTGGAATTAGAAAAAAGGAAGCAAGAAGAGTGTCAATTGTAGAGACTACATGAACCAATAACATAAAAACAGTAAATTATAGTCATCATGGGTGGTTTTTTTGGTACAATTAAGAAAAGCAGTTGTCTGCAGGATCTGTTCTACGGAACTGACTACAACTCACACCTTGGAACTAAACGTGGCGGAATGGCCATGTACGACAAGGAAATCGGGTTCACTCGCAGTATCCACAACTTGGAGAGTTCATACTTCAGAACGAAGTTTGAACCCAACCTCTCAAAGTTCAAGGGTAACTCTGGAATTGGAGTAATCAGCGACACTGATGCACAGCCAATCCTTATCAACTCACACTTGGGAAGATTTGCAATCGCCACCATCGCTTGTATCAACAACATCGAAGAGCTAGGACAAGAGATGTTGGACAAGAAGATGCCTTTCTCGGAGATGAGTTCAGGAAAAATCAACCAAACGGAGTTGATTGCACTGCTTATTTCTGACGCTGATTCCTTCGTTGAAGGAATAGAGAACGTGTTCAGGAAAATCAAAGGTTCGTGCACGATGCTTTTGCTGACGGAGAATGAAATCATCGCCGTACGAGACAAGCTAGGCCGTTTGCCAATGGTCATTGCCAAGCATGACGAAGGCTATGCTGTATCATGTGAGTCTTGTTGTTTTCACAACTTGGACTACGAACCTTGCTACAACGTAGGTCCTGGAGAGATCGTACGAATCACGGCAGACGGCTATGAAACACTTCGCAAGCCAGGAGACAAGATGCAAGTCTGTTCTTTCATGTGGATTTACTACGGTTACCCTGTTACAACCTACGAGAACATCAACGTTGACGTAATGAGACACTGCGCAGGTTGCCTAATGGGAAAAGAAGAGAAAGGCAAAATAGATGCGGACTTTGTAGGCGCCGTGCCAGACTCAGGTATCGGGTTCGCCATTGGATACTCCAACGGTAGCGGCATACCATACAAGAGAGGTATTGTAAAATACACTCCTACATGGCCAAGAAGTTTCACCCCTGCAACACAAGACACGAGAAAATTGGTTGCAAAGATGAAATTGATTCCTAACAAACAGTTGTTGAACGGTTCAAAAGCAGTTTTCTGCGACGACTCAATCGTTCGTGGAACTCAATTGTCCGACAATGTCGGAGCTCTCTACGCATACGGATGCAAAGAAGTTCATGTAAGAATTTCATGTCCACCTTTGATTTATTCATGTAATTTCTTAAACTTTGCATCTCGAGGGAGCGAATTGGACTACATATCCAGACGCGTCATTCAAAAGTTCGAGGGACGACACGACATCAACCTCGACCTTTACAAGACCACTGGAACGAAACAATACGAAGCTCTCGTAGAGGATATCCGCGAACAGTTCAAACTGACCAGCCTGAAGTTCAGTCCGATGGAGGATTTAATCCAAGCAATCGGTCTACCTAAAGAGCAAGTCTGCACACACTGTTTTGACGGAACAAGTTACTTTTAATGTTGTATCTTAAAAATCATTATGACGGAGAAAATTATCATTTATCAAGTTCTGCCACGATTGTTCGGCAATCAGACGGTGAACCCTGTTGAAAATGGTACTCTCCAGACAAACGGCTGCGGTAAGTTTAACGACTTCACCGCAGACCGATTAAAGGAGATAAAACGATCAGGATTTACACATATATGGTTTACTGGCGTTATTGAACATGCCACACAAACTGACTACTCTGCGTATGGAATCGCAAAAGACCACCCGGAAGTAGTCAAAGGAAAGGCGGGATCTCCATACGCCATCAAGGATTATTATGACGTAGACCCTGACTTGGCGGAAGACGTCGAGAACAGAATGAAAGAATATCAAAACCTCATCACACGCACCCATCGCGCAGGTTTAAAGGTAATTATGGATTTTGTTCCGAATCATGTTGCTCGCCAGTATCACTCAGATCAAAAGCCAAAGAATGTCAAAGATTTGGGGGAAGATGATGTTGTAGAAGTATCTTTCTCTAACCAAAATAATTTCTATTATCTTCCTGGGCAGCAGTTTTCTCCTCGTTTTGACACGTCAATTTATAAAGAAAACCCTTACATTGAAAACCCTTGCAAAGCAACAGGAAACGATTGTTTCACCAATGCTCCCGGCATATATGATTGGTATGAAACTATCAAGCTCAACTATGGAGTAGATTATTTCAACTATCGACGTAGTGATTTCTACCCTATTCCTGACACATGGACTAAAATGAGAGACATTCTTCTCTTTTGGGCTAAGAAAAAGGTAGATGGTTTTCGTTGCGACATGGCAGAAATGGTGCCTGTAGATTTTTGGGCATGGGCGATACCTCAAATAAAAGAAGTTTTTCCCGAAATAATTTTCATTGCGGAGACCTATAATCCCTCAGAATATCATCGGTTCATCTTTGATGGCAAGTTTGATTACCTATATGACAAAGTGGGTTTGTACGACACGTTGCGAGGAATAATGTGTAACGAGAACGCCTGCCACAACATCACACATTGTTGGCAATCGCTTAACGGCGTTTCGGATCACATGCTAAACTTCCTTGAGAACCATGATGAGCAGAGAATTGCATCTTCTTTTTTCGCCGGAAACGCATTGAAAGGGCGTCCTGCTATGATTGTCTCATCAACAATAAGCAAAGGTCCGGTCTTGATTTACAACGGACAGGAGTTTGGAGAAAAAGCAAACGACAAGGAGGGGTTCAGTGGAATGGACGGAAGAACAACCATCTTTGACTATTGGACAATACCGTCTGTTCATAGATACCTCAAAGGAAAACTAAGTAAAGAAGAAAAAGAATTGCAAACGTTTTACAACCAACTGTTAAATGTTTGTAGAGAGGAAAAAGCAATTGCAAAGGGAGAATTTTTTGACTTAGAGTATGCCAATTTCAATAATCCAAATTTTGATACGAACAAGCAATACGCATACATTAGAAAATTTGAAAAAGAGTTGCTTCTCATTCTTGTCAATTTTGAAGACAACGACAAAAACGTCGGCCTCAACATTCCACAACACGCATTTGACTATTTACAGATTCCAGAAGACAAGGAGATTGAATACACTAATCTAATGACAAAAGATAAAGGTAAAACAACTCTCTCTTCAAAATCTCAGATAGATATAAGCGTTAAAGCCAATGACGGCATCATCTTTAAAATTTCAATAGAATAAATTTTTTCTTATAAACCGAAACAGGGCGGAATATCATAATGATGTTCCGCTCTTTATTTCCTATATTTTCCAGCTTTTATTCAAACATTACTTATATTTGAGAAAACGATATTAACAAAAAATTGTCGTACTAAAAATCTTTTCCATGAATACGACCAAAAGAATAATAGCACCATCGGAATTAATAATTAACCCAGATGGTTCAGCGTTTCACCTTCACTTGAAGCCGGAGCAGTTAGCAGATACTGTCATTTTAGTTGGAGACCCTGCAAGAGTAAATATGGTTGCAAATCATTTCGACACACAAGAATGCGAAGTGCAAAACCGAGAATTTCACACTATCACGGGATTCAAGAATGGCAAACGCATATCTTGTGTTTCCCATGGTATAGGAACAGGCAATATTGACATTGTCCTAACGGAGTTGGATGCACTTAAAAACATAGATTTCCAAACAAGAACAATAAAGGAAAATTTTTCACAGTTGACTCTCGTTCGTTTGGGAACTTCGGGAGGATTGCAGCCTTTCTGTCCCGTAGGTTCGTTTGTCGTTGCGCAACGATCTGTCGGATTTGATGGTTTACTCAACTACTACGACGTCCCCGAAGGAGTTTTCGACCTTGATTTTGAGCAAGCATTCAAACGTCATGTCGGTTGGGGAAGTCGTTTAGCAGCCCCATACGTCGTATCGGCAGATGACGAACTTGTACAAAAATTGGGGAATGGATTTGTAATGGGGGTAACCATATCCGCACCAGGTTTTTACGGACCTCAAGGGCGATATGTACGCATTCCATTAGCCTTTCCTAATTTGAACGAAAAAATCGAAACCTTCAACTATAAAGGAGTAAAAATCACCAACTTCGAAATGGAGAGTTCCGCAGTTGCCGGGCTTGCTAAACTGTTGGGACACAAAGCAATTACAATATGTAACATCATTGCCGGACGGGTTGATAAAACAATGGACACAGAATATAAAGGAGCAATGGAAGACTTAGTGAAAATCACATTAGAAAGAGTTTCAAAGTTATAAATAATTAGTTTTCAATGATTTTAACACAAGAAAATCTAAAATTCAAAATATCCAAGCCATCAAAATTAATCGTAGCAGTTAGTGGTGGAGCGGATTCTATCGCACTGCTCCACCTTCTTTGTACAGCTGGTTATCAATGTATTGCCGCGCACTGCAATTTTCACTTAAGAGGAGAAGAATCTAATCGGGACGAGCAGTTTGTTATAGAATTCTGCCAAAAGATTCATATTCCATTAAGAAAAATAGATTTTAAAACAGAGACCTTTGCTAAAATACGTTGTTTATCGACAGAAATGGCGGCACGAGAATTGCGTTATCAATGGTTTGAACAATTAAGAATAAGAGAGAACGCCGACTACATCGCGGTAGCCCACCATGCAGACGATGTTATTGAGACCTTTATGATTAACCTTTCAAGAGGTGCAGGATTACGCGGACTAGCAGGAATCAAGGAAATCAATGGGAAAATCTGGCGACCATTGCTAAAAGTCTCCCGAATTGAAATTTTAGATTATTTAAAAGAAAATACACTGTCTCATGTGGAAGATTCAACAAATGAAGAATCTATCTATCAACGAAACATATTCAGAAATGAAATAATACCATTCATTCAAACCTATTTTCCTAATTGGAAAAAATCAGTACTTTCAACCATTGACAATCTCAAAAGCGTTGAAGATTATACTGAATTCCATGTGGCAGAAGACATTGACCAAATTCGATTAAAAGCCGAAGATCACTTTGAAATAGAAATAAAAGAACTTCATAAATATAGCTCTGCACAACATTTTCTGCTTCATAAAATTCTTTCTTCTTTTCACTTTTCAAATGCCAACATTTCTGATATTCAATCACTTATCAAGAATAACATTTCAGGGAAAAAATTCAATTCAATAGACGCTAAGCATACCCTTTTTGTTTCGTCTGAAAAAATCATAATTCTTCCTACAAAGACAAGTAAGTCTGAAAAATATAAAATAACTTCAATAGAAGAATTTAAGCAGTTGCCGATTCCCTTGAATTTTCAAATAGCTGACAAACAAAAACTTCATTTAGAAAAGAACATAAACATTTTCTATGCTGACTTTTCAAAAATAAAATTTCCACTAACGTTGCGACATTGGGAAGAGGGGGATTATTTCATTCCATTTGGAATGAATGGGAAAAAGAAGTTGAGTGACTTTTTCATAGATCAAAAGATTCGTGAAATTGAGAAGAAAAATATCTGGATACTTACTATGAACCAAGGTGAAGAGGAACAAATCTTATGGATTATAGGCTATAGAACAGATAACAGAATCAGAATAGACTCAAACACAGATAAGGTACTGATAATAAAAAAGGACATGTCGTGATGGCACGTCCTTTTTTATTATTATCACAAAAACTTAAAAATCAGATTTCTCTACTTTGACACTACCTCTTTTCTTTTTAGCCCACATACAGAAAGCGCCCAAAGAGAACAGCGTTACTACCCCGGCGATTGTGTAAGAAACAGCATGAGAAAGTCCAAGACATTCAGGCGCAATGAAAATGTAGGTCGTACAAACAGCAGTCATAAACAACGCAGGAATTAACGAGATAATGAACAACTTCTTCCTTAAGAAGAGGTAAACCGTGATAGCCCACAGCGTGAAAACTGACAATGCTTGATTACACCAAGCGAAATAACGCCAAATCATATTGAAACCATCTTCATCTCTTAAACTATAAACCAAAAGTAACAAGGTAACCAAAAAGATAGGAAGACTAATCATCAATCTCTTAGATATGCTTTTTTGCTCAATATGAAGAAAATCAGCCATAATCAAGCGTGCAGAACGCAATGCGGTATCTCCAGAGGTGATCGGTGCGAAAATCACACCTAAAATTGCCAAAACACCACCAAACATACCCAACCAATCTTTTGTGATTTTATCAACGATTATTGCTGCATTTGTTTCTCCACTTCCATTCTCTGCGAAATAATAAGAAGCAGCCGCAGCCCAAATCAAAGCCACGATTCCCTCTGTGATCATCGCTCCATAGAACACAGGACGACCCAATTTTTCATTTTTCAAGCAACGAGCCATCAAAGGAGACTGCGTCGCATGGAAACCTGAAATTGCGCCGCATGCTATACTCACAAACATCATAGGGAAAATCGGCGTGCTTTCATTTCCTCCAGGATATCTGTTATACAAACCATCATACAACTCAGGGAAAGAAGGATGCTTAACATATAGCATCACAAGGATTCCAACAGCCATGAACATCAATGCAAACGCAAATACTGGGTACACCTTACCGATAATCTTATCAATCGGCAACATCGTAGCCAGTACATAATACAAGAAAATAACAACAATCCAAAACAACGCATCCAAATATGACGGGGTTAACGACGCCAACAAGTTCGCTGGTCCTGATACAAAGACTGCCCCAACAAGCACCATTAGAACCATCGTGAAAACAACCATTATCTTCTTAGTGTTTTCACCCAAATAAGCACCGATGATCTCAGTAAGGCTAGCCCCATCACTACGTATTGATAGCATACCAGAAAGATAATCATGCATTGCACCAGCAAATATAGAACCGAAAACAATCCACAAAAAAGAGGACGGACCAAACTTCGCACCCATGATTGCTCCAAAGATTGGACCCAATCCCGCAATATTCAAAAATTGAATCATGAAAATCTTCCATGTCGGCAACGGAAGATAATCTACTCCATCTTGCTTGCTAAATGCAGGAGTAACCCTATCAGGGTCTGGAGCAAAAATATGTTCTACAAATTTTCCATACAGGAAATAGCCCGCTATTAAGGCTAAAAGGCAAACTGTAAATGATATCATTACTTATAACTTTAAATCTCCTGCAAAATTAATTCAAAACAATCAAATTGTAATATAAACTAACAATATTATTACCTATCAACAAAAAGGAGAAATCGGAATGAACCCGATTTCTCCCTCTGATAGAAAAGATTCCGTTATTTACAAGTTTTTCAGCCCTTGCAATACGACTTAATAGTTTTCCTCACTTACTTCGAAATAGGACTTTGGATGGCTGCATACAGGACAAGCCTCAGGTGCTTTCGTACCCACAACAATGTGTCCACAATTGCGGCACTCCCACACTTTCACCTCCGACTTTTCAAATACCTGAGAAGTTTCAACATTTTTGAGCAACGCTCTGTATCTCTCTTCGTGACGCTTTTCAATAGCTCCCACCAAACGAAATTTACGAGCCAATGCACTGAACCCCTCTGCCTCTGCTGTCTTGGCAAACTCCTCATACATATCAGTCCACTCATAGTTCTCACCATCAGCTGCTGCTTCCAAATTTGCAGCCGTATCTCCAAGACCATTCAACTCTTTAAACCACATTTTTGCATGCTCCTTCTCATTGTCCGCCGTCTTTAGGAAAAGAGCAGAAATTTGCTCATAACCTTCCTTCTTCGCCACCGATGCAAAATAGGTGTATTTGTTTCTTGCCTGCGACTCTCCTGCAAACGCCGCCTCCAAATTCTTTTCTGTCTGCGTTCCCGCGTACTTTGATGTTCCCATGTTTTTCTTCTTTTTGAAATTAGTTATAGCTTTTTTCTTTTTCTCTTTGCAAAGGTAGATATGTTTCCTTTATTTATCAAATAGATTTTATCTATATTTGTATTGATAAAATAGATAAAACTTGGATAACTATAATATATTATTTAGCAATGACTTTACAACAATTGGAATACATCCTTGCGGTAGACAAACATCGCCATTATATGCGAGCCGCCGAAGAATGCCACATCTCACAATCCACGCTAAGCTCAATGATCTTGAAATTAGAGACGGAATTGGGGGTGGAGATATTTGACAGGACTGCACACCCAACTCGTCCAACAGACATAGGTCAAAAAATCATAGACCAAGCCAAGGTAGTACTTTACAATGCCAGACAATTAGAAATGGTGCCTTCCAATGAGAAAATTCGCTCATACGGAACTATCAACATCGGAATTATTCCCACAATCGCCTCATACATCGTTGCGAAATTAATCAAACAGATTCAGATAGAACATAACGAGATTCAGTTTCATATACAAGAATTGACAACGACCGAGATCCTAACCAAGTTCAAATCTGCGGAGATAGATATGGCAGTGATGAGCACACCTCTTGAAAAATCAGACTTGCTCGAAATTCCAATTTATTATGAGAAATTTGTAATCTACACATCCCCCAATGACCCCATGCACCAAAAAATAAAGATTAGCTCGCAAGACCTCACTCTGACAAATCTTTGGATGCTGAAAGAAGGACATTGCTTCCGAAACCAAGTCTTCAATTTCTGCGAACAGACAACGCAGTACACAAGCATTTACGATGCAGGGAACATACACACCCTCGTCCAAATTGTAGATAAAAACGGAGGTTATACGCTTCTCCCTGAACTTCATATAGAAATGTTGACAGACGCACAGAAAGCGAATGTTCGACGTCTCACCGACCCTGAACCAGTCAGAGAAGTCTCTCTCGTCGTTCGTAACGACTTCATTCAAGAGCGTATTCTCAACGACGTAGCCGCCACCATCAAACACGTCATCCCTGAATCTATGATTGACGACCGACTAAAAAAATTTGCCATCAAACTTTGATATAGAATTATACATCACTACTCTTTCCCCCAACCTTCTTCCATTGAGCATCTCGTACTTTATAAATCCTCTCTATGATGTCTATCACTTTCATTCCCTCCAAAACGTTAGTGGAAATACATTCCGACGGATTATTTAATTTTTCCACCACATTTTGTATCACATAATGATGGTTTTGCGCCGAGCCTTTATACGCTCCGTAATCATTCGGCGGATTGCTTGGTGCCAACTCTGGCATCTCATAATCCTTAATATTGCAATATACCACTTCATTCATATATTGTCCCGAAACTTTCACAGTACCTTTCTCTCCTACGATAGTAATGCTACTTTCTAAATTAGCATTCCACACTGAGGTTGAATAAGACAGACTTCCAATACCTCCATTTACAAAATCAAAAGAGATAACGCCACTATCTTCGAAATCCGTCATTGTTTGATGATTAAAATCTTGAAAAATTCCTTTGATATTAGTAATATCACCAAACAGCCAATACATAATATCTATGAAATGGGAGAACTGAGTGAAGAGAGTCCCTCCATCCAATTTGCCGTCTCCGTGCCAATTCCCTTTTTTATAGTATCTGGCATCTCTATTCCAAAAACAATTCAGTTGCACTAAATAAATGCTTCCTAAAAGATTCTCTGAAATCACCTGTTTTAACCATACAGAAGGAGGTGAATATCTATTTTGCATAACACAAAAAACATGCCGAGATACTTCTAACGATTTGAATATCAAACATTCAGCATCTTTCTTCGTCAAAGCGATAGGCTTCTCTATAACGACATGTCGCTTACTACCTAATACCTTCATCGCATACTCTGCATGATAAAAATTAGGCGTACAAATATTCACCACGTCTATACTCAATCCAGATGATAACATTTCATCTATTGACCGAAAATATGGAACTTCTATATCCGTGCAACCTGTCTCCTCTTTAGGCAAAACATCGCATACGGCTACTAACTCCGCATCCTCATTTCGGCGAATCATCTCCGCATGCCTCTTGCCAATATGTCCTTGACCGACTACAGCAAATTTTATTTTTTTCATCTTTCTCTATTTATTTTGACACTTTGCAAACAATCATCCCTCTCTTTTCATATCTCGCACCTGACACACCGCATACAGCAACACCATTCTCATCAAAGCATAACTTTTCTCCATATTCACTCACCCATCCAACCTGCTTTGCTGGATTCCCGACCACCAAAGCATACGGCAACACATCTCTCGTGACCACCGCTCCCGCTCCTATCATCGAATACGCTCCAATTTCACATCCACAGATGATGGTCGCATTAGCTCCTATCGACGCTCCTTTCCGTACGACAGTAGACTTGAACTCGGACTTTTTACAGATAAATGCCCTTGGATTTATCACATTCGTAAAAACCATTGAAGGTCCTAAAAAAACATCATCCTCACATACCACTCCAGTATAAACAGACACATTATTTTGTATCTTGCAGTTATTGCCTATAATCACATGCGGTGAAATTACAACGTTCTGCCCTATATTGCAATTCTCTCCAATCTTGCTACTTTCCATGATATGAGAGAAACACCACACTTTTGTACCTTTCCCAATCTGACTAGACTTGTCAACAACAACCGTTTCGTGCGCAAAGTATTCCATGCTTTTTAGTTACCCCTCTTTCTATTCCCTAAAAAAATTTTTAATATTCTCTACGATATAAGACAATTGCTCCTCATCCAACTCAGTATGCATAGGCAATGATAGCACCTCCTTGCACAGTTGCTCCGAATTAGGCAAACCTCCCTCTGCTATCCTCGACATTCTATATGCCTCCTGCTGATGAATAGGAATCGGATAATAAACCATTGAAGGGATACCTTTACTCTTCAGATATTGTTGCAATACATCTCGTCGTCCATCTGTTACACGAACCGTAAACTGATGCCATGTATGATCTGACTTTTCATTTTTCTTCGGCAATATCAACGCCTCAACATCACTTAAATGCTCCAAATAATACATTGCGACCTTCGTACGCTCCATCAAATAATCACCTAAATGACCCAATTTCACACTTAAAACCGCAGCTTGAATACTGTCTAATCTTGAGTTGACCCCCACTAATTCGTTGTGGTATCTTACCTTCATTCCATGATTCGCCAAACACCGTATCTTCACAGCCAAGTCATCATCATCCGTAAAGACAGCTCCGCCATCTCCATAACATCCTAAGTTTTTAGAAGGGAAAAACGATGTACATCCAACATTCCCTATTCCCCCAGACACAGACTCCTTCCCATTAGAAAAATGGTATTTTGAAGCAATCGACTGGCACGCATCCTCAACAACATATAGATTATTAGATTCTGCTATTTGCATAATCGACTCCATATCAGCATTTTGACCGAACAAATGAACAGGGACAACAGCCTTAGTACATGGAGATATTACCTTCTTTAACGAGTCTACTGACAAACAAAATGTGTCTTTATCAACATCCGCCAAAACCAACTTCAAACCGAGCAAGGAAACCACTTCCGCCGCAGCTATAAAAGTAAAATCCGGAACAACAACTTCATCTCCCGACTTTAAATCCAAAGCCATTAACGAAACCATCAAGGCGTCTGTGCCATTTCCAACTGGTATGACATTACGAAAGCCCAAGTAATCCTGTAGCTTCTTCTGAAACTCATCTACCATGCCTCCCTTAACAAACGCCGCCGAATCAATCACCGATTGAATACCCGCATCTATTTCTGCTTTAATATTTTGATACTGACCCTTTAGGTCAACCATTTCTATCTTACGCATGTTGTGTAACGAATTGCGACTTCAAAACAAATTTAACATTTTTTCAAGGTATAGAGATTGATAGAAAAAGTTTTTTTTACAAAAAAAAGGAGAATGACTCAGCCTTCATTCTCCTTTCTCTCCTTATTCGTTAATCTTCAATACTCAAAATGACCAAACTCGCTATCAATTACGACCTGCTTTTTGTCTGATTTCTCTACGAAACCAACAATCTGCGCGGGGATACCAAACGACTCTGATATCTCAATCACCTCTCTCGCATACTCTTTAGGCAAATAGACCTCAAAACGGTGTCCCATATTAAACACCTTGTACATCTCAGCCCATTCGGTACCAGATTGTTCTTGTATCGTCTTGAACAACGGAGGCACAGGGAACATATTATTTTTAGTAACCTTCAAATTCTCAATAAAATGCAAAATTTTAGTCTGCGCTCCCCCTGAACAATGAATCATGCCATGCACCTTTGGACGAAGTTCATCTAAAATCTTCTTAACGACTGGTGCGTACGTTCTAGTTGGTGAAAGCACCATCTTTCCTGCATCAACTGGACAATTCTCAACTGCATCCGTCAACTTCAAATTTCCGGAATAAACCAACTCATCTGGCACAGCAGAATCATAACTCTCCGGATATTTTTTTGCTAAATATTTAGCAAACACATCGTGGCGTGCAGAAGTCAACCCATTGCTTCCCATTCCTCCATTGTACTCCTTCTCGTATGTTGACTGACCATACGAAGCCAAACCGACTATCACGTCCCCATCTTGTATATTCGAATTATCAATGACATCAGATCGCTTCATACGACATGTCACCGTACTATCCACAATTATGGTTCGAACCAAGTCCCCAACATCTGCAGTCTCACCACCTGTAGCATAAACACCAACGCCCATACCCCGAAGTTCTGCCAAAAGCTCATCCGTACCATTGATAATCGCCGAAATAACCTCACCAGGAACCAGCAACTTGTTTCTGCCAATCGTAGAAGAAACCAATATGTTGTCCGTAGCCCCGACACAAAGCAAATCATCAATGTTCATTATCAACGCATCCTGCGCAATACCTTTCCAAACGGACAAATCCCCTGTCTCTTTCCAATAAAGATATGCCAACGAAGACTTCGTTCCCGCACCATCTGCATGCATGATATTGCAATAATCCGGGTCTCCGCCTAAAATATCGGGAATGATTTTGCAAAACGCTCTCGGATAAATTCCTTTGTCTATATTCTTTATTGCATTATGAACATCCTCCTTGCTGGCGGACACTCCACGAAGATTGTAACGCTGATCGCTCATATATCTAACTTTTTTCTATATTTCAGACTTGCTTGCATTGACCACTAACAGCAAGTTTCTTAACTCTTCATTCTCATAACTGTCTTCCAAACTTCGGAACACATTCCTATCCGTGTACCCTAATCTGAAAACATATAACGTCTGATCTGCTATTCGATTCAACACATACGCATCAGAACTTTCATTCATTGACTCTGTATCAATCACCACATACCCATACCTGCACTTCAGACTCGCTAAATAATCCTCAAATTCTTGCGAAGATAATAAATCTAACGACATGGACAATCCTAAATTGACTTGAAGATGATACATATTTTGTGTTTCAGTCTGCTCTACTTCCATCCTATTCAACACATCAAACTTTTCACATTCGCTGCCCTTTTGTTGCCTAGTAAAATTCATCAATACTACCGTCCTGCCCATTGACGCAATTGACATTGCCAATTGAGTCGCAACAAATGTTTTTCCTTCTCCCTTCATCTGACTGGCGACAACGAAAACCTGCTGAGTCTCCGTCAACAAGTTTGTTCTCATTCTTCTAAATGACTCGTTTAAAGACGTATTATCATCTTCTGCCTCTGGGACAACAGAAAAAACAGGAAAAGCTGAAATTTCCTCTATTTCAAACTCTTTCATAGAAGAAACCGTTTTTTTCTTAATTCTCTTGACTATCAAAATCGCAAAAGCCACAAAAAACGCTATCATCAAAGAAACCACTGCCACCAAACTTTTCTTTGGTGTCACTGGCCTCAAGGAAGATACACACTCCTCTACCACCTTCGCCTTATTGACAGTAGCTGCCATCGCTAACGCATTCTCTTCCCTCTTTTGCAACAAGAGAACGAATAGTTGCTGCTGTATAGTACGTTGACGTTCAATTTCAACAAACATTCTTTCTTGAGTCGGAATATTGTAAATCAGACTTTTAAATTTCTCATTCTGCTTGTCTAAATCTTTCTGAGCAATAATCAATCCATTCTCCACGTTCTCAAGCAACAGACGCACATTCGTGTATAAAGACTCCATTTGCGATTTTTTCAACATCACGACTGGGTTGTCGTCTGCAGTCGTCATCTTAAAACGATTCAACGACATCACTATCTCATTATACTGGTCTATCAAAGTTACCAACCCGGCATCTGTCAATCCGAAATTTGAAGGAATAATAGTCCCTTTTTTTGAATCATCTGACAAGTAATTCCTCAGATACTTCACAAGGTTCAGCTGAGTCTCGTTTTCCGCACGTTTACGTTCATATTCAGCATTCTGACTAACGTAAACCTCCGCATTCGAACTCACATCCGTTAAACCCTCTCTCTTTTTGTACTTTTCCAAGTCTTTCTCTGTCGTTCCCAACTCTTTTGAAAGCATTTCAATACGCTGATTGATAAAGTCTTCAGTACTTTTCGAAACCTCATTTTTCTCGTTTAAAGCCGACTGGTTATAACAAGATATCAGCGTGTTTAAAAACAATACTCCTCTCTCCTTATTTGTCGTCTTTAGAGACAAAACCAATATAGAAGAAGTTTTACTGGATGGGGAAACCTCCAAATAGTCATCCTTATAGATGGATGCTAAATTCGTGGCTGGAAACACTTTAATCTCATACTCTGAATATTCAAACAACTTCGCAGAATCATTACAAGACAATGTAATCACCCCATCTGGAGTAATAATATCTATCGGGAATTGTACATAGGACGAATCCACAATAATCTCGTTATTAGCATTTGCAAGCACACGAAAACCGTCCTCTTTATCTACTTCAATACCAATTTTATAAGCAAATTCTTGAGTTTTATAATTGAAAAAAGAATCATTCAAGGTAATCGGAGAACACCCATACAAATCCACCTTACTTAGGAATCTCTTTCCTATAATTTGCTTATTGATCTGCGTTCGATTTATCACCTCTTTCAGTAGTGAGACAGAACGAATTACGTCGACCTCATTGTCTATCGTTATATTCTGCAATGGATTTATGTCCTCAAAAACAGAAATCACAGAAGAAACATCACCTCCCTTATGCTCATCTTTCACCATAATAGACGAGGTAACACGATACTGAGGCATACTTATGCCTATGTACAACACCGCACCAATGATACAGACCGCAAAACATATGGCTAATATCTTCCAATTCTCAACGACATACAACCAATAGAGCTTCGTTTGAGCATAGCCATCGTAAGTGTCGCGGTTCAATTTTTTTTCTTTGGTAGGCAACATTTTTTCTTTTTCTCCTCTTTTCTTCTCTTTCGTTCTTCTTTAATCCTCTACTTCCTTAGAATGGTGATTACCAAACTGGCCACAGACGCAGCCACGGAGACTCCCGTAAGGATCTGTCCCGTCATCGAACTATAATGGCTGCTTCGCTTCTTCGTCCGATTAGGTTCCACATAAACCACATCATTCTGTTGTAAGTAGAAATAGGGCGAATTTATAAGATTCGGATCTGTTAAATCCAACGTGAATATATCTCTTACTCCCATATCTGACTCACGGATCAATTTCACATTATCACGCTTTCCATAGATCGTCAAATCTCCTGCCATCGCCAACGCCTCTAATACATTTACCTTTTCATTGGTTACCGTGTATGTGCTTGGCCGACTCACTTCTCCCATAACAGAGATTTTATAGTTTACCATTCTTACATTCACCACAGGCTCCTCTTTTAAGTAAGGCTTTAACTTCTCTTTCAAGAGTTTTTCCAACTCGGTTTTTGTTTTTCCAACGACGCTCAACCTCCCTAAAACAGGGAAATCAATGGTTCCATCATTATCCACCAAATATCGCTGCAAAGCATTCTCCGACGCATTGTTGTGGGATGTATAGTATCCTGCCGGAAACAGAAGGTTGAAAGGCACCGACACTTCCCCATCGAAAGTGTTTACCGTAATCGTCAATAAATCCTTCGGTTTAATTCTCGCATCATACAAACTAGCTTGTGCAGTATCAGAAACCCTTATTTCCGAACCCATCGCACTTTGCAGGTAAGCTATCTTTTTTACTGAACACGAAGAGAGTGAAAATACTCCCAAAATGAATAGAAGTATCTTCACCCACCCTTTTTTATTAGATTTTTTTTCTTTCTTTCTCTCAGTACACATATACAAATCCACTCTCAATAATATTAGGAGCGACTCTCTTCAGACAAGAGCTACTGATGCTCCGGACGAAGCAAATCAGTTACAACTTTCACTGGAGTGAAAGTTTCAATTGGCACTTCAACAAACACCGTGTTCCAATCAGACATCGCACCATTCCACAACCCTGGACGTTCCAACGCCTTCAAGTCTCTTCCATCTTTCGATTTCTGAGAGATAAACCCTGCGTTGAAATCCACAAAGTTAAGCAAATTATATTTAACTCCCTTATAATTCTTCAATGCACATACTAAATCTACAGGATTAAAATGCGTAGAACTCTTCATTATATCCACCTGATTCTCATCATCCATATCAAACTGAGAACTCTCCAATATCTGAGCTGAAACCGTTCCATTGTTGTTCTGACACAAATAAGGGCCGCCTCCAGGCTCTCCTTCATTCTTCACCATACCACAAACTCTAAGAGGACGATTGTATATCTTTTTCAAATAAGCAATTTTTTCCTCTGATGTCGTCAACTTATTATCAACGTTTTCAACACACAAGATTTTTTCTGCGTATGAGATCATCTTCTCCAAATTGTCATCTGAAATCTTGTCCGAATCCAACAAAGACTGATACTCAAAGACTTTCTTTTGAACCTTCACCAAAACACCCGCCAAAAGCATCTTATTGGTAATGGTTGGTTGCTTTAAAGCGTCAGGTGACACATTATCAATGTTTTTGATAAAAACCACGTCGGCATCAATTGCATTCAAATTTTCAATCAAAGCACCATGACCACCTGGACGAAAAAGAATTTCTCCATTCACACGAAAAGGATTGTTATCCATATCCACAGCAACCGTATCTGTTGATGGTTTCTGTACCGAGAACGAAACGTTGTATTTCGCGCCAAACTGATAAGCATAATTCTCCTCACAAGAAGCGAAAAGGTTCTTGAATAACTCCACATGCTCTGGAGAAATCGTAAAATGAAGATTCACCTCCCCACGATTATTTTTCGCATAAAGAGCGCCCTCCACTAAGTGCTCCTCAAACGGCGTACGTGCGCGTTTCGGATATTTATGAAATAAAAGCAACCCCTTAGGCAAAGACCCATAGTTCATTCCCTTCTTTTCAAGTAAATTTTCCACAATGGAAAGATACTTTTCGTCTTGCAAAAGATGGGGAATATCCCAACCTTCGTTTCGTTTGCAATGAAAATTCAACTCGTCATAAAAAGCGAACTTTTCCAAATTTCCAAAAAAACTCTTTTCGGAGTCTTTTTCAATCACATTCTTCCCTAAAGACAAAAAAGAATACAAACTTTTAAACATTCGGCTTGCCGCCCCCGAAGCAGGAACAAATTTCACTATCGTATGTCCCTTAGAAAGAAACTCCTGCCACTCAGACAAGTATGTACTCACATCTTTAACCTTGTCTATCCTCATAATGCCATCCGAAACCACCGCAGGCCTGACCACCTTCATAAAGGGGAAGCCTACCCTAAAGCACTTCAACTGCTCCTCAAACACATCCTCCGTAATACCTTTACGGTCTAAAGTTTTTTTTTCCTCCGCCGTCAACATACAAACAGTGTATTTAATAGTAAAAAATCTTCATTTATTAATCTCAAAAAGCCAGTCAACGAAACGAATAAAAAATACCATTACGGCTTCCATTTCTCGCTTTTTCCAAAGTTAAAGTGAAAAAAATTAAAAAGAAAGAATTTGTTAAAAAAGATTCAACAACTACTATCTTTGCCATTCCATTTTTTTATCATATTCCACACGTTTTTTTAACATTCTGTGTATAGAGAATAAATTATCAATGTCCACTACTCACTTCTACAACGACTACTCCTCCTATCTAAAAGGAATCTTTCCTTGCCGTATGCAGAAAATCGCTATCAATGCAGGCTTCACATGCCCAAACAGAGATGGTTCTATCGGAATCGGGGGATGTACTTATTGCAATAACCAAACCTTCAATCCAGAATATTGCCAACCCAACAAGTCGATTACGCAACAAATAAACGAAGGAATAGATTTTTTCCGAAAGAAATACCCAGATCAACGTTACCTTGCGTATTTTCAAGCATATACTAACACATACGGCGATTTTGAGTCTTTAAGGAAACGCTATGAAGAAGCGTTACAGCATCCATTGGTCGAAGGAATCGTCATCGGCACGCGACCCGACTGCGTCGATCCTCTCCTGTTAGACTATCTTGAAAACGTCAACCACAACAAATACGTCATGATTGAGTATGGCGTAGAATCAACGTTGGACAAAACTCTGCTCCTTATCAATAGGGGACATTCATTCTACGCGGCTCAGAAAGCAATATGCGAGACAGAAAAACGAGGAATCGCCACGGGTGTTCATTTAATTTTAGGATTGCCTCAGGAAAGTAAGGAAGAGATTCTTTCTCATGCGGATAGAATTTCTCAACTGCCTATCACTTGCATCAAACTACACCAGTTGCAACTCATAAAGGGAACAAAAATGGCGATGCAATACGCACAGCACCCCGAGTGGTTTCATCTCTTCTCAGCCGACGAATACATTGAATTACTAACCAACTTTGTAGAAAGACTCAACCCTCAAATTGTCATTGAACGATTTATCTCACAGTCGCCTAAAAATCTCCTCGCAGTAGAAGGTTGGGGACTGAAAAATTTTGAATTTGTTGCCAAATTAGAGAAAAGGATGAAGGAGAAAGGTACAATTCAAGGCAAACTCTTTGAAGATTAGAATAGACACGTTTACATATTGTCTTCAAAAAGAGAATTTTTGATTCAAAAAGAAAGCAAATTAACATATTTAAACCATACTTTTTCATTTTTCTTCTCTAAAAACTCTCATTTTCATTTTTTTGTTTGTGCATATCACTTTTTTTAACTATCTTTGCAAATCGGAAAGTGAAAATGATAAGACGTACATTTTCATCAAGACCTAAGAATGAATAAAAAACAAGAGAAATGAATCAAGTATCCGATCGTTTAGCGGCGTTGTCTCCATCAGAGACGCTGGCAATGTCACAAAAGAGTCAAGAGTTGAAAGCGCAAGGCGTTGATGTAATCAATTTGAGCGTTGGTGAGCCAGATTTCACCACACCCGATCACATTAAAGACGCAGCCAAGAAGGCTATTGATGACAATTTTTCTTTCTACTCTCCTGTGCCAGGCTATATGCCATTGCGTCAGGCCATTTGCGCGAAGTTGAAGAAAGAAAACGGTTTGGATTTCACTCCAGCACAGATCGTCTGCTCTAATGGTGCAAAACAGTCTGTCTGCAATACAATTCTCTGCCTCGTGAACAAGGGAGACGAAGTAATCGTCCCTGCACCTTACTGGGTTAGCTACGTCGAGATGGTGAAATTGGCCGAGGGAACTAACGTAATCATCAGCGCAGGAATTGACCAACAGTTCAAGATTACCCCAGCACAATTAGAAGCTGCCATCACACCTAAGACCAAAATGTTGATACTCTGCTCTCCATCAAATCCAACAGGAAGCGTCTACAGCAGAGAAGAACTGAAAGGGCTTGCCGACGTTTTGGCAAAACACCCTAACGTCATCATCTTAGCGGATGAAATTTACGAGCACATCAACTACATCGGGAAGCACGAGAGCATTGCTCAATTTGAAAACGTCCGCGACCGTGTTGTTATCGTAAACGGCGTTTCTAAAGGCTACGCCATGACTGGTTGGCGCCTGGGTTGGATCGCTGCTCCTGAATGGATTGCTAAAGCCGCCAACAAATTGCAAGGTCAATATACTTCAGGACCATCTTCAATCACTCAAAAAGCCGCAGAAGCAGCCTACCTTGGCGACCAATCCTGTGTTGAGACGATGAGACAGGCGTTCGAACGTCGCCGCGACCTTATTGTAAAACTTGCTAAAGAGATTGAAGGATTCAAAGTGAACGTTCCAGACGGAGCATTCTACATCTTCCCAAAATGCGACTACTATTTCGGAAAGAAAACACCTAAAGGCGAAACTATCAACGGAGCAGCAGACTTGGCAATGTATCTTTTGACTGAAGGACACGTTGCCTGCGTAGGAGGAAAGGCATTTGGAGATCCAAACTGTATACGTATGTCATACGCAACGTCAGACGAGAATATCATCGAGGCGTTTAAAAGAATCAAAAACGCATTGGACGTATTGAAATAAAAATAAGGTCAACCGCTACATAATAGCTACGCCTTAATTTACAATAAGCAAGAGGAATTTGAATATATGACCATTCAAGTTCCTCTTTTTTCACAACCAGTTTTGAAATTTGCAAATAGATATGTCTCTAATGTCCTATTGTGATTGCACAAGAGAAGGAAAACAAATAAAATAGCTATCATAAAGTATTACAATCTACACTAAGATATATCTTTTTATTATTTTTTAATAAACTTTACTTACATTTTGCTATCATGTCTAAAAATTTAGATATACATTTGCACTATCAATAACAATAAACAATTACAAACATGAAACATTTGTTTACGACATTTTTGGGTAGATTAGCGAGTAGAGTTTCAGTTGTGGTGGTTGCTTTGTTTCTGATGAATCAAGGTGTTGCCGCACAGAGTGATTCAACTGCACGGGGAGAGAAGCCTTTTGACTTTGATTTCCTCTACACAGGTGATTTCGTTGCCAATATGGCGGGCGGTTATGATCAAGGTGTAGCGTATGTTGGTGCAGGAACATTAGGGTTTACATTTGACCCTGAGAAAGCCAATTGGTACAAGGGTGGATTATTGCGAGTGACGGGTAAGGCCGCGCATGGAAAGTCACCATCAGAAACACTATTTGGCGACAAATTCTTCGTGGATAACGCAGATGCAGGAAACCATGTTTATTTATATGAAATGTGGTACAGACAAAGCTTCAACGGCAAATTTGATTTCACCATCGGTTTGCAGGATATCAATACAAACTTTGCGACACACGGAGAGGCGTTGGAATTTATCAACACAGCCATTGTGATGTCTACCATTTACTCTAACGTTGGAACACCGACTTTTCCAATGACAGGCTTAGGATTGGAGCTCGGCTATAACATCAACAACAATTGGAGAGTGCAAGCCTGCATCTACGATGGTAGTGTTGGATTCACTGGAAAAGAGCACAATATGCCAAAGGATTGGAAACTCAACAAGCAAGACGGTTACCTAATCGCAGCGGAGGGTATCTACAGCAGTGAAACAGCGGGAGAGTACAGATTAGGAATCGACTATCACACAGGAGCAGACGATGCTGGAACAGGAGCACAACGCTTCGCAATCTATGCGAACGGAGAGAAGCAAGTTGGAATTGCGAAAGTATTTGCCGTTGCAGCCTTCGCACCAAGATGGAAAGACAGTTTCCACGAAGCAAAGAAAAATGATATTTACACAATGATTAATGCTGGTGTTACTTTTCATAGTATATTTGCAAAGCGATATGAGGATATGTTAGGATTCTCATGTGTAGCAAACTTGCTGAACAAGTACACGACAGGCCAGAAACATGAAACGATTTTCGAGTTGACGTATAAATATCGCGCCTTGAAAAAGCTGTATGTTCAACCTGACTTGCAGTTAGTACTTAAGCCAGCACTCCTCCCTATCAACAAAGATGGAGAGGAAAACAAAGCTGCTTTCGGACTATTCGTCCGGTGCGGCATTGAGTTATAAACAAGTTGAAAAGTAAAGTACATTTTATAGCAGGGGCGCCCTATACGAAGCAAAACACTTCGTATAGGGTGTCTTTGCTTTTTAGAGCATTATGGAGGAAAACAAAAACAAGACGTTGGCCGACATTTCAGAGAAACAGGAATGCGTCATTGTGAAGGTAAACGGACACGGTGGTTTTCGTCACCGCGTAATGGAAATGGGATTTGTAAAGGGGAAACGAGTTACAGTCTTGAAAAACGCTCCTTTGGAAGACCCTATCGAGTATAAAATAATGCAGAGCCACGTTTCTCTTCGACGTTGCGAGGCAAGCCATATAGAGGTGGTCGAGACAAACACACCAATCAACGGATACGAAGATTACAACGGAACATTTTCAGAAGAGGTACAACGAAAAATCACCCTGCGTACAAAAACCATCACTGTCGCCTTAGTGGGCAATCCGAACTGCGGAAAAACGTCCTTCTTCAACCATGCCACAGGTCTACGCGAACATGTCGGCAACTATAGCGGAGTAACCGTATCATCTAAAGTGGGAACATTTTATCGCAACGGCTACACCATCAATTTAGTTGACTTGCCTGGCACCTACTCCATCACCGAGTATTCGCCCGAAGAACTTTATGTACGCGAATACATTTCAGAGCAGCATCCCGACGTAATTCTCAATATAGTCGACTCATCTAATTTAGAGCGGAATTTATTTCTCACCACGCAACTCATTGACATGAATATGCGCATGGTGATGGCTCTCAACATGTACGATGAATTACAAGAATCTGGCAGCAAGTTAGATGCAACGCAGTTGGAAAATATGTTAGGATTTCCATGCGCACCCACCAATTCACGTACTGGCAAAGGAATTGACCATGTGCTTGACCATATTATATCCGTCTACGAAGAGCAAGACAAAGTATCTAAACATATTCACATCAATTACGGAAAAGAATTAGAAGAAGCAATTGCCAAAATCAAACCCCTATTGTCAGAACACAAAGATGTGGCAGTTGATTTTCCCTACAGATACGTCATACTTAAATTATTGGAGAACGATTCTGTAACCTTCAGACAATTAGAAAAGACAATTGGCGACATTTCACAAATCCGAGAGACGGTTGAATGTTGTCGGAAAGAGATTGAAAAAGAGTATCACGAAGACGCAGTCAGTGTCATCACAAATGCAAAATACGGCTTTGTCAGAGGAGCGTTAAAAGAGACATTAAAAGAGGAGAAGAGAGAGAATGAACAACTTGCGTATGCAGTCGACGTAGTACTGACCAACAAATGGTTAGGATTCCCTGTTCTCATTCTTTTCCTTCTCATTATGTTTGAAGCGACTTTTTCTTTGGGAGCCTATCCACAAGAATGGATTGAAAACGGTGTCTCTTGGTTAGGAGAAATGTGTCGGAATTTTTTAGGAGACGGAATATTATCCGATCTGATTGTTGACGGAATTATCGCAGGAGTTGGAGGAGTCATCGTATTTTTACCACAAATATTGATTTTATTCTTCTTCATTTCCATGTTAGAAGACACAGGATATATGGCAAGAGCTGCCTTCATCATGGATAAATTAATGCATAGAATCGGCTTGCACGGAAAATCATTCATTCCATTGCTGACTGGTTTTGGATGTGGAGTGCCAGCCATTATGGCGACACGAACATTAGAGAACCCGAAAGATCGGATTATCACAATGTTGGCAATTCCGTTCATGTCTTGTTCAGCAAGACTTCCCGTATATCTACTTTTCGTATCTGCCTTTTTCGAGAAGAATCAAGCGTTAATATTATTGGCAATATACCTCATCGGAATCATAGTAGCCATTCTTACAGCATTAATTTTGAAAAAAACAAAATTCAAAAATGATTCCAGTCCGTTCGTGATGGAGTTGCCTCCTTACCGTATTCCGACAGCCCGAAACATTCTCATTCACATGTGGGAGAAATCTGTGCAATATCTCAAAAAAATGGGAACTGTCATTTTAGTTGCCTCCATCATCATTTGGGCTTTGTGCTACTTTCCTAAGTCGAACGAAAAGATAGAAGCAATAGAGCAACGTATTGAGCAAGTGGAGCATAACATATCGTTATCCAACGAAGAGAAAGAAAAACAAATAGCACAATTGGAAACGGAAAAAGCCTATGTCCATAGTTCTAATTCTTACATTGGACAAATAGGGAAAACCATCCACCCTATCTTCAAACCATTAGGATTTGACTGGCAGATGGGTGTCAGCCTACTTTCAGGAGCGGCTGCAAAAGAGATCGTAGTATCCTCGTTAGGAGTGCTTTACAATGCAGATGTAAACGCAGATGAAGAATCAGAAAAGTTAAGCAACACATTAAAAGCCAAAGCACACGACCCAATCGCACCGATTACGCCATTGGTAGCCTTTGCATTTATGATTTTCGTATTACTCTACTACCCTTGCATAGCCACAATCACTGCCATTGCTAAAGAATCAAGTTGGAAGTGGGCTTTCTTTGAGGTCGGCTACACGACCTGCGTTGCATGGGTTATATCCTTCTTAGTTTATCAAATAGGTAATCTGATTCTTTAAAATATTTTTCCTAAATTTGGGAGTCTTTCGTAGATTGAAATTCAGTGCATTATGAGTGAAAAATTACAGACCATAATTGTATTTTTCGTCATTATGGCCGCCGTTGCATGGAGCATCAAACAGATTTTCTTCTCAAAAAAGAAATCCTGTTGTGGTAGTGTTATTGGCGAAAAAAAGAATGCTACGACCAATAAATGCAAGCAGTGTGAGATTTGTAAAGAATGTGAGATGAAGATGGACAAATCTAAGAATACAAATCAGAGCACGCATAAATAAAATCACAAAAGCCAGAAGAAACTATTATGTTCACAGGGAACCAGAAATTAGAAGAGTTGTTAGAAGCGAATCCTCAGTTGATTCTCATGTTGCCTAGGTTTAACATGGATTTGGGCTTTGGAGAGAAGAAAGTCTGCGAGGTTTGCAAGGAACACAATATTCCGTGTTCAATGTTTCTAACTCTTTGCAATGTTTATACCTATGACCATTACATGCCGACCCAAGAAGATTTGGATAGCATGGATGGAGAAATATTGGTAAACTATCTGCGTTCATCGCATGACTACTATCTAAACCATAGGTTGAACCATATTGGAACACACGTTGAAAAGATAGCAGATGCGGCAGGAGGAAAGATTGGTCCCGCATTAATGAAATTCTTCAATGATTACAAGGACGAGGTCGGCAAACATTTCTCAAATGAAGAGAAAACCATTTTTCCGCAAATTTATAATCCTGAAGAAGCAAAAAAAAATGATATAAAAGAGTATTCTGAGACTCATACTGCAATCTTCGATAAACTCTGCGACATGACGAATATCATTGTAAAATATTTGCCACCATCATTGATGACAAACGAACGTATTGGCGTGTGGTTCGACCTTACACAGTTGACACGCGATTTGGACAAGCATACAAAAATCGAGGAAAAGATCCTCGTTCCATATGTAAGAAAAGTAAAGGGAGGCAATTAAAATGTCCCAAAAGAACATTGTATTATTTGAGCGTTCTCAGATTTTGGGTGAAGGTTTACGTTCAATCATAGAGGAGGATACCGACTTTCTGATCACAAACAATTTTCACACGTCAGAAGAATCATTTGATTTTTCTGTGGAAGACACAGATCTTGTGATTGTAGATCCCCGATTTTTTAGTGAGTTTACCCTGGCGAAAAACGTGCATGAATGGCGCGATTTAAAAAACACACTACCCGTGATGGCTTGTTATTCATGCTACGTCAACTCACAGTTTGAAAATCTTTTTGACTCTTCCATCGGATTAGACGATGACCCGAATGAAATCATAAAAAAAATCCACAATCTAACAGACACAGACGACGAACGTATGTCTGGAGAAAATGGAGAACTGACACATAGAGAAAAAAACATTCTCATATTGGTAGTAAAAGGATTTACCAACAAAGAAATCGGCGACAGACTCAACATTTCTCCTCATACGGTAATATCGCATAGAAAGAATATCGTCAAAAAGACTAATATTCGCTCCCTCTCCGGATTGACCATGTACGCCCTCTTGAACAATCTGATTACACAAAAAGACATCAGGTGATTTTTTTTCACTAATAATAGACAAAATGGGGGTTCTCTCTAAAGGGAAACATCCATTTACAAAATTTTGTCTAAAATCGTATTTAATGCGCCTGGTTTATTTTCTTCAACCATAAAACTCTGTTTTACACCTGCGTTGACGCCAGCCTCAACATCACGGAGACTATCTCCAATCATATAGGATTGAGAAAGATCAATGTTGAAATCATCCGCAGCACGTAAAATAAGACCTGGCTTAGGTTTTCGACAACTACACTGACACTTATATTCTGGACGTTCTCCTGCAAATCCCTTGTCTGTGTGATGAGGACAAACATAGATGGCATCCACGAAAGCCCCCGACTTGCCTAAATCCGTCTCCATCTTATCATGAATGTCTTGAAGTTCTTTAAAAGAACATTCTCCGCGTGCAATAACAGGTTGATTGGTTACAACAATCGCCAAATAGCCACTTTTATTAATTCTCTTTACTGCTTCGTCGACACCTTCAATCAGCTCAAATTGATCAGCGGATTTTAGAAACCCAGAAGACATGTTTAGTGTTCCGTCTCGATCCAAGAAAACCGCCTTTTGCTTGTTTTTCAGATTACGAGCATGCACCTTTCCACTGTCAATATCCTTTTCAACCTCATAGAAACGATCAGGTGTACCCATATCCTTGATGTATTCGGGAGTGTCATAAGAAAAGATTTTTCCGCTTTTTATGTTCGGCTTCAAAACATCACGATCTAAATCGATCTTGTCGGGAGTCTCCGGGTGACGAGGCACAAAATTCTTCATCGTCTCCTTTATAAGTTCAAGTGAAATCAGCTCAATACCAGCGTTCACACGATTCTTATAAAACTTACGCTCGTCTTCTTTTGACATCCAACGAACCACCCGATGCGTATCCTCCGGCATTCCTCCCAACTTCTTTGGTTCTTCAATTTCAGTAACCAAAAGAGAACTATCGTATGGGTGACCATTAGGGTGAGCCACCAAACTTGCCCAAGCATTATGTTGCTTGTGAAAAGAGATAAGGCGGTTGAAATCTACATCAAAAATAACATCACCACAGAGAAGAAGAAAATCTTCCGTCAACTGAGGCATTTTGAACAAAGCACCAGCTGTACCCAACGGATGTTCTTCCACAAAATAGTCTATTCTAACACCGAACTTGCCACCATCACCAAAATATTCTCTAATCTTGTCGCCAAGATAGCCTACCACTATGATAATGTCAGTCAAGCCACAAGCCTTGAGATTTTCAATTTGATATTCAAGAATAGGCTTTCCACATATAGTAATCATTGGCTTGGGGACATCACTCCTAACGGAAGCAATACGCGTCCCTTTGCCTCCCGCCATTATCACCACTTTCATAAGCGTTCTTTCTTTGTTACATCAACACACCTGCTTCTATTCGTGTAACTTCACCATACCGCGAATCATATGGCGAATAGAACTGATTAACGTCTGACTCTCCTGTACAATGTTAAGATAAACTGTCATTGACTCAATATTCACCATACTTTTTTGTATATCGTCAATCAATTGCTTACGATATGCGGAAAGCGTATTTTGTAATTCTTTACATTCAACCCGGACTGCATCAGCCTGACTGAAATCATTGTTTTCCAACATTTTCTGAGTATGATTAAGGAATTCAATCAACTGGTCTCTAAAAGGCATAAAACGAGCCACATAATCACCTTGAATAGGGGTGAAGTTATTGCCCACATGTTCAATACAAGGGTCATCAATACGTTTTAAGCAATAAAGCATCTGTTCAATAGAGTTATTGGCAAGGAAATACCATGTATTATGTTCAATTGCCATAATGGTCTCCACATGTCGCAGACCAATAATTTCCAACCGTCGTTGACGTTTCAATGATTTGCGTTGTTCATCGATTTGATAGCGACATTTCTTCAATTTTTTGTATTCCTCTTGAAAGAAAGCTGAGGTTATATCAGCATAACATTGCGATACGAAAGCCAACTGTCTACTATTGTAGAGTCCGACATGCTGACAAAGGATTGTCCAATTCGCATCCTTGTCTTTTGAACGAATAAGCGTTTTGAAAAGAACATCCTCTTCCTCTTCTTTCTTCTTTTTCCCGAATCGTATATTATTGTGTATTAAAATGAAGACAGATGCAACTAACACGATGAACATGGCAGGAAAACCACCAAAAAAGATAATGATAGCAAATATTGAACAGCCAATAAAAGCCGCTCCCGCCGTTACAAACCAACCACCAATGACCGAAACAACACCTGTGATTCTGAACACAGCACTTTCTCTACTCCATGCTCTATCTGCCAAACTACTTCCCATTGCCACCATAAATGTAACGTAGGTGGTAGATAACGGCAATTTGAGGGACGTACCCAAAGCAACCAATAAACTTGACAATACAAGGTTGATGGCAGCACGCACTAAGTCGAACGCAGCCCCCTGCTCCAATTCCGCATCGCTAGAGTTGAAACGGCTATTGATCCAATTCAAAACAGGCTTTGGAAGAAGATTTACAAAAAAAGTGTTCATCTTCGACACATTACGCACAATACCTCGAGCGATAGCAGAACTACCAAACAACTCATCTCCATCTTCCTGGCTACTCAATCCGACACTCGTTTTAACGACATGTTGGGCTTTTTTGGACGTTAACAAAGCAATCACCATCACAACACCCGAAAGAACCAAATATAATGGCGGAGTATGCACACTCTCCGTGAGTGACACCATCATAAAAGAATAAGGGTCTGTTGAACCTGACGATTTATAGTCCATAAAGGACTCCAAACCAGTAAGAGGCACACCGACGAAATTCACCAAGTCATTGCCTGCAAATGCCATCGCCAACGAGAAAGTACCTACCATTACGATGACCTTTAGCACGTTCACCCTCAAACCCGAGAGGATCCACATCAAGACGATGGAGCATAACAAAAGTGTCCCAACCATCGACCACGTGTTTTCTTGAATGAAAGTGTGCATCTCAGGAGACATCAATGAAGAGCCTTTTAGACCGCTCACTAACAAAAACCAGCAGATGCACGTCAACGAACATCCGCAAAAAAGAATCATTTTCAACTTCCCCTTCTTGTGGTAGGAGAAGGTAAAAAACAATCGGGAAAGCCATTGAACGACCACTCCGAAGACAAATGCTATCGCTACGCTGACGAAGATTGCCACAATTACTGAGAGAGCTTTTTCAGAATTTAGCAAATCTCCCAACCCTAAAGGAATACCTTCTGCATTCGTAACTCCTTTAATGATTTTAACAAGAGAAATCGCAAACGCACCTCCCAACAACTCAAACACCATACTAACGGTTGTTGAGGTTGGCATACCAAGCGAGTTGAATAAATCTAACAACAGAATGTCTGTCACCATCACAGCCAAAAAGATGACCATCACCTCATAGAACGAAAAATTCAAAGGGTTGAAGATTCCATGACGAGCCACATCAATCATTCCATTGCTAAGAGAGGCTCCGACAAAAATACCAACGGCAGCCACGCCAACCACTAACTTGAAAGGCCCTGCTTTCGAACCGATACCTGCAGTCAAAAAATTGACCGCATCATTGCTCACGCCTACCACCATGTCGAACAACGCCAACAATAGTAAGAATGCTACAACGATGATAAAAACTGTCTCCATCTGATTTTTGATTTCCGCCTTATACTAACGCATACTAAAACAAAACGTACTTTTGATAGCCGTAAGGCAGATGATTTATAAATGAATTTTTATGTATTTACGAATTTCATTACATCACAAATATACAAATATTTTCGAGACAACTACATTGCTTTTTCAATCAAATGAAAAAGAAATAAGAAAACGTTTGCTTCTTAAGGACTTAGACGTTCTGAATACTTTTTTAGAGCAATTTATTTAAAACTCATCCACTTCCATTCTAACCCCAATCTCTGCAAATTTCTCCTTAAATGCCAACATTTTCATTTTCTCTTCTTCCGAAGAGGGAATAATGTCTATCCGTTCCACGTCTTTTGTGATGTCAATCTCCCCATGATATTGCAGCTCAAAAAACTCAAACACAGAGGGAATATCTTCTACCAGATCATCTATTGCGGGAAAGTTTTCTATAGTCAGTTTCCTTTTCACCACCCAATTAGCGAAAACTCCATAAAACATCAACGGGTCTGGCAACTGCATGTTAGGGTTTCCGACATGGGGCAACCCACAAATACAGGTTGCCTTCACGTCGTCCACTCTCGTTGGTATTAATGTTTGGTATCGTCCAAAATTTACAGAATTACCCACACATAGCGTTGTACGATGCACCATTCGTTCTTTCTTCAACTGAATGGACACATCGCCATACTGCATCCACATCCCCGCATTCACCACCAAATCGCGTACAGCATTGGGTTGCGACAAAAAACCATACTTGGGGTACTCCGAAAGAAGCAAATTTTTCACATCATAACCGAAAAGTTGTTTCGTTACTTCCGCACGTGTTTCCTTGCCACCAAGAGTCGCCCCATTTCCCGTTTCCATCATACTTTTCAACCGTTTCGACTGTAATATGGCATCTAAATCATCAATTTTCACACGAATATAAAAAGCCCCATACGAGATTATCTGTTTCAGAAATTCCTCAACGATAGGTCGAACGATATGATAATAAGGCAACACTTTCAACTGTGCTTGGTAGGAAGTCTGATAAGCAGTTAAAGACTGCAACGATTTTGGTGTCGACATAGACAATAAAGTTTACGATAGCGCAAGTTACAAAATTTTCAAAAAAACATTAGAAGTTCGTAAACAGCATATTTCTGACAAACGATTTGGCATAAACAATAAGTGTTTAAAGAATATGATGTGAATCCAACAAGAAATTGAACCTGCGGTTTATCAGATGATTGTTTGGTGAAGAAAATGTAAAAAAAGGAGACCCCTTAGGGTCTCCCCAGGATTGTCGCAAACTCTTTCCCTTTAGAGCATCATCAATCCTATCGCAAACAAAAAGAGAACAGAACACAAGCAAGGCAACTTTGCCTCCTCGATAAAAAACACCTTGTCAAAAAAACTTAACCATATTCCTATATACTAAATTAATTCTCTTTAATTTTGTTGCAAATGTAATGCATATTATTGTAATAACAAAAATATTTTTGAATTTTGTTGAAAATTTGTTTTTCAACAAAATGTTGTCCTAAATGTTTTTTTTTGAAAAAGTACAACATATAGAGCGTTCTGCCACAGCCTACCATAATTAGGGTCATTGAGCATCTCATTCCGCAATGATGTCTGCTTCATCAGCCCAATATTCCTCTTCCTGAGCTCGGGGTTCTTCTGTTGAACAGTCCTGTTCCATAGGTAGGTATATTCATGGATAGTGTGTTCCGAGGACATCTTAATCTCATCAAGGTAGATGTTACCTTCCATGTCCACAAAGCCATACTTGGGGAGTGGTGATGGTTTCTATAACAGACTGAGCAAATTCATCTGCTTGCTTTTGGAATAACACACTCAAGACTTCCAGCTTTGGCTTCTTGATAATCATTATACCATAAGCCGTTTTGCGTTGACCAACCTTATATTTGTTGCTCTTGTTCTTTTGCTCTTGTTCTTCCTGAGCTATTTGCTGACGAATCCTTTCGGTACGTTCTTCCATTTACTCGTTTAACAATAATGGCTACTTGCTTAAGTATTCCATTATTGCTTCTGAGTTCTTCTTGTGAAAATCGATTATGTAAGTTGCCATAATCTTCTATTTTTAGGTTTTCTAATTTTTCTATCGCTTCATCAGTCCTTTTGCCTGTTCTGATTGCCTCTTCTTTTGTTTTTTCTAAGGAACTCACCTCCGTTTTAATGGCATTTGCTGCTATCTTGTCAAAAACAAAAGGGAGGCTCATCAAGCCTCCCTTCGTCTACAGCCCAATGAATCTCAACAGGCCATAAAAAACAAACAAACCAGAACTCAAACCATAAAAACTGCCACAAAAGGAAAATGAAACAGGGATAAAAACTTCCTTTTGCGCTGCAAATTTACATCATATGTATAAAATCTCCAATCTTTTTCTTGCTTTTTTCAAGAAAATTTTACTCAATGACAAAATTCTTAAACCGACTTTGCAAATCTCTATCTCAAGTCCAACCATATCAACGATTTAACATTGACCGTTTTGTTTTCTATTTACTTAAATAGTCTGATTTTTAATATTACAATCCGCTAAACTTTTAGAGACAAAAAAAATCTTAAATTTCAATGGATGAAAGAATAGCCATACATCTTAAAAAAATTTCAACAAAGCTCATAAATAATTTTGCTATCACAAAAACACACATTAAATTTGCACCGCTTTAAGGAAATTAACTTTAGCCTGTAAATATGCGGCTAAGTTTTTTTTGACAAGATGATTTTTATATCAGAAGGCAAAATCGGCCTTTCTTGCATTCTGTTCTCTTTTTGTTTGCGATAGGATTGATGATACTCTAAAAGAAGAGAGTTTGCGACAATCCTGGGGAGACCCCTAACGGGTCTCCTTTTTTTCTATTTTTTTCACCAAACAATCTTCTGACAGGCAGCAGGTTCAATCCTTGTTGGACTCTCATCGTATTAACTTTACGCACTTATCATTTAACTCAAATCGGTATTAACCATTTTAAGTAACAATAACACGCTTCATTTATGTTTCCAAATGCGTTTCTATCGTTGCAAAA
>CAVEVQ010000012.1:0-64656 GCA_963619325.1 Bacteroidaceae bacterium
TTTTGCAACGATAGAAACGCATTTGGAAACATAAATGAAGCGTGTTATTGTTACTCATTTTGTTACTTCACCCCAAAAAATATGGTGTAAGTACTTAAAATTCAGAAGAAAATAAAGATAAAAATTTTGTGAAATAAAATATAAAGAATAAAATGTCGAGAGAGGAGATCGTTTTTTCATATTTAAGGGAGCATGATATACCATTTTCGTGCTATCATCACCCAGAGGGTAAAACCATTGAAGAGGCGAAACGTTGGTGGAAGGATGACGGCAGCGTCCATTGCAAAAATCTTTTCTTTCGCAATCATAAGGGAAATAAGCATTACTTGGTATGCTTTGAATGTAACCACAATTTGGATATTCACGATTTAGAACATCGATTGAAAGAGACGCTCTTGTCTAACGGACTTCCATCTTGTGGTAAGTTGTCGTTTGCTTCCCCGGAAAGAATGATGCGTTATTTAGGTCTTGAGCCAGGTAGTGTTTCTCCATTCGGATTGATAAACGATGTGGAACATCATGTTCATCTTTTCTTAGATGAAAACTTGAAAAAGGCGACGACACTCTCGTTTCATCCGAATGATTGTAGGGGAACGATTGTAATCACTCGTGAAAATTTTGATAAATATCTCACACTTGTCGGTAATTCGTATGAGTATATAACGCTTTATTGATTTTTTTTCTGATAAGGCTATGAAGCTAAAAAGGAGTGAGTGGTTTTTCTGCAACTCGCTCCTTTTACTATGTGAGCGTGTCTTACTCACTCTTCACAAGATGATAACCCATCGCATTTAGTTGGATGTAGCATCCCATCAGATAGAGTTCATGAAGACATTCTATGTATGCGTTGAAAGCTTCGGGCGTGCCGGATTGGATTTTTTCTCTTTGCAAATTGCTTAACGTGCGGGCTGCACATTCTCCGACAATATTTTCGGTTTTTTTCAAGTCTTCTTTTTCAAGAGAAAGCACTTCTTCTAACACATATTCGTCTAAATGGTCGTACCCTCGTTCATTTCGGATGCTTTCGTAGAGGTTGTCGATGTCGTTGTAGTCTGTCCAATTCTCATCCCAAAATTTGGCGACCGCCATACCTATGTACATCATCCATCCTAAGGATGCTGTAGGGTAGTTTGTAAATTCACGAACACCATCTGGCAGATATTCTTCGCATATCTCTGTCCATTTCTCCTCAACGTCAGGGCAAGTAGGTAACATAGCGTCTACTATTTGTTCCATACGAAGATATTCGTATAAATCTTGATGAATACGTTCTTGAAATTTCATATTTCGATAAATGTTGCTATATGGGAAACATTTTTTGTGATTTGCTTTTCCCTATAGAAATGCTTAAAAACTTTTATCTCAAACTTTCCAGGGCCAAAACGATATGTTCCCAAAAGCGTGCCACGCTGGAAATGCGACATTTCTCCGCAGGGGAGTGGTTGTCAAAAATGTCTGGACCTATGGAAATCATATCCAAATTCGGATTCTTGTCGAGAAACAGACCACATTCCAATCCGGCGTGGATTGCTCCTATCGTTGGTTTTTCCGGAAATAGGGAAGTGTATGTGTCGACGATAATGTTCTTGATTTTTGAGTTCATATTAGGTTTCCATCCTGGATACCCATCGCTGTGCGTGATTTTATCTGCGTTTGCAAGTGCGAACACTGCTTCAACGCGGTCTTTAATCTCGTGTTTTTTACTCTCTGTTGAACTGCGTTGACTAGTAGAAACAAGAAGAGTGTCGTCGTTTGGCATCTTTACTGCTGCCAGATTTGTGGAGGTTTCTGGCAATCCTTCAATTTCACGACTCATACTCATCACGCCATGTGGACAAGCAAAAAGTGCGTCAATAATGGCATCTCCTTGACTTTTGTTAATAGGTCTGATTTCTTCTGAATTAGACTCCAACAAAATCTTGATTGATTTTTCGTTAGGATATTCTTCCTCTATTGTTGCTATGAATAGATTGAGGTCAATACGGAGACTCTCCTTTTTAGTAGATGGAACGAGTATACATGCGGATGCCTCGCGTGGAATCGCATTATGAAGATTTCCCCCAGTGAGCCTTTGCAGATAAACGGGGTACTTCCTGTTTTGCGACCACAAGAAGCGGCTCAATATTTTTAAGGCGTTTCCTCTGTCTTTATTGATGTCCTCGCCAGAGTGTCCCCCCATCAGTCCTTTCACCTGAATGAGGAATGGTATGTAATCGTTAGGAATAGACTCTCTTTTGAGGTTGAAAGTGGCGATTGTGTCAATGCCCCCAGCACATCCGATGCAGAATTGTCCGTCGTCTTCTGAGTCCAGATTGAGAAGCATCGGAGCGGAGAGCCAGTCTTTTGATACATGTTGAGCACCTGTTAGTCCGCGTTCTTCGTCGACCGTGATGATGCAGTCTAAGGCAGGATGTTTGAGTGAGTTGTCTGATAGAATGGCAAGGATTGCAGCAACGCCGATACCATCGTCTGCACCGAGTGTAGTACCCTTGGCTTTCACCCAGTCGCCATCTATAACAGTCTGAATGGGATCATTCTCGAAATCGTGGAAAGTATCTGCATTTTTCTCGCAGACCATGTCCATGTGTGCTTGGAGGATAAGGGCAGGGGCGTTCTCATAGCCCGGAGAAGCGGGCTTACGAAGAAGTACGTTCCCGACTTCGTCGATTTTAGATTCCAGATTATGTTTTTTGCCAAAATCAAGCAAATATTTTCCGATTTTCTCTTCCTTTCCTGAAGGGTGAGGTATATTACATACTTCGTTGAAGTAGTGCCAAATAGCCTGTGGCTGTAAATCTAATATTGTTTGCATAACTTAATTTTAGAATGTTAGAGCGAAGATAGCAATAAAAGAGGAATGATGTAAGACAAAAAAGAATGTGATTTTAGACAAAGCGAGCAAAAAATATTAGGAGGATAAAACAAATGTTAGAAAATGTGAATAATTCAAAATTACTTATAACTTTGCGGTGCGAGTTGCAAAGTTGTTGCTGACTAAAGGTTTCAAAAATGTCTTTATTTCTAATACCATTGGACATTTAGTTGGTTGTTTTTGTATTCTTGCCTGACGAAAAAGGATAAGAGTAGAATTGGTCGATAATTTACGTTATCGGCTTTTTGTATCGTTTTGTTTATTGATTTTTTCAATAATGGTATTGTGAAAAAACGAATTTAAAAATTTCTACTTTTTAAGATTTTTGCGATGAATGTAAAAAATTTAATCTTTAAAATATGAGTCAAAAAAAATTAATTGGTTTTGCGGTGGCGATATTGCTGTCTGCTATTGTATGGTTTTTGCCAGAAGCAGCGTTTCATGTTGATGGTTTGACTACGGTAGAGCATCGTTTGATAGCTATTTTCGTATTTGCGGCGTTAATGTGGATTACGGAACCAATTCCTATTTGGGGTACATCTGTTCTGATTATGGTTTTGATGTTATTGACGACATCAAATAGTATGTTAGGATTTCTCAATTACGAAGGGGTCGGTGCCACGTTAAACTATAAAGATGTTATGGCGGCCTTTGCGGATCCAACGATTATGCTCTTTATGGGTGGTTTCGTTTTAGCTATAGGAGCTACTAAAGTTAAATTGGACGCAACGCTTGCAAGAGCCATTATTAAACCGTTTGGGAAAAAGCCTAAATATGTGATGCTCGGGTTTATCACGGTTACGTCTTTGCTTTCCATGTTCATGAGTAATACCGCTACTGCGGCGATGATGATTGCAATTTTATCACCGGTATTGGCTTCTATTCCTGAGTCAGATAATAAAGGAAGGGTAGGATTAGCTTTGGCTATTCCAATCGCTGCGAATATAGGAGGTATCGGGTCGCCTATTGGTACACCTCCAAATCTTGTAGCCACAGGATGGCTGGAAAAGATTGGGATAGAGATTGGCTTTGGTCAATGGATGGCGTTGATGGTGCCGGTGGCTGTCATCATTCTGTTTTTCTCTTGGTTGATGTTAAGCCATTTCTTCCCTTCTCAACAAAAAGAAATTGAAGTGAAGATTGAAGGAGAAGTGGACAAAAGTCCTAAGGCGATGATTGTTTATATAACATTTGCAGTAACGGTTCTCTTGTGGGTCTTCGGAAAAGCCTTGTTGGGCATCAATACATACGTTGTGGCGTTGATTCCATTCGCCGTTTTCTGTGTGACAGGAATATTTGGAAAGAAAGACTTTGCATTGATTGATTGGGATGTACTTTGGTTGGTCGCAGGAGGTTTTGCTTTGGGAGTAGGTTTGGAAGGTAAGATTGCTATTGATCCTGTAACGGGAGAGTCCATTACAATGTCTAAACACATTGTGTCTTCAATTCCATTTGATAGCTGGCCTGTGATAGCTGTGATTGTAGGTTCTGGAATCTTATGCATCGTTATGTCTACGTTTATGTCTCACTCGGCGACAGCTGCCTTGTTGATCCCTATCTTTGTGGCAGTCGCTCAGGGTATGGAGGCAGAATTGGCACCGTTTGGTGGCGCTACGACTTTGTTGGTAGGTTTGGCTCTCTCAGCCTCTTTTGCCATGTGTTTGCCAATTTCAACACCTCCGAATGCAATTGCGTATTCAAAAGGTTTCATCAAATTGAAATATATGGCATTGACGGGATTGTTCGTAGGTGTCATAAGCCTTATTATCGGTTATGCAGCGTTGTTTATGTTTGGAAGTTTCCTACACTTGTAAAGTGAATATTGTTTTTAAGTTGTTATAATTTGTTCGTGGTTAACGGGGGACTATTGAAAGGTAGCCTCCCGTTTGCTATGTACAATAAAAAGTTAATCTTGTGGAATTTTACAATCTTCAAAATGTCTTCAAAATGTTCTCAAAATTTCTCCAATATTAATCTCTACCTTTGTACTGGTTAAGATGAATACGGGGAATGATGGTTGTGATGTTGATTTTTTAGGATGATAAAGTGAAAAGATAAAACGATAGTAAACAAAAAATTAGATTATGAAGAAATTATTACTTCTAATTTCATTCGCAGTTTCGACGCAGTTTGCGTCTTATGCGCAGGAACAGCAACAAAGTTCAGTTGTTGCACCTCAAAACGCAGAAGTCGTGAAACCTGCTTCTGAAAATTCAGAGGATATGGTGAAACCTAAAAATGGAGGGAAGGTAAAACTGAAACCTTATGGTTTTGTCCGTAACTACTATTTTTATGATTCAAGGCAGATTACCCAGTCAAATGCGGGATTGAGTAACAGAATACCTAAGGATGAGTTGTGGAATGAAGCTGGTGATGAGGATTTGAACGCAGTGTCTCAGTCTTCTTTTCTGGCAATCTCAACCCGATTTGGCTTAAATCTTTCAGGACTTAGAGTCTTGAACGCTGATGTAACCGCTAAGGCAGAGGGAGATTTCTGTGGATTCTCTTCAAGTAATACAATGATTCGTCTTCGTCATGCATACGGAAAATTACAATGGCAGCACAATGCTCTCCTGATAGGACAGACTTATACGCCATTTTTTGCTGAGTATTCACCAGAGGTGTTGAGCCACGCCGCAGGTTCTCCATTCCAACCAGAAAGTCGTTCTCCGCAGATTCGTTATGAGGGTAGCGTAGATGGTTGGAAATTTACCGCCGCCGCTGTTTGGCAGTTTCAATACCAGTCTTGGGGACCTGATGGTAAATCTTCAAAGTATCAGTTGTATGCGCATGTGCCTGAGTTTGTTATAGGATTCGATTATAAAAATGACAGAGGATTCACTATTGGTGCTGGTGTAGACATCTCAACTATACGCCCAAGAACTCAATACGAAACTTCCTACACTGTCGGAGTTATTAAGGATACTATATGGAATGCTGATAAAAGTGGTTATGATAGAATCGAAGAGCGTGATTCTACAATTAAAACAAAGCGTTTGGTTAAGGAACTCTTCACTTCGGCTTCTCCAATGTTCTTCATTGACTACAAAAATAAAGAGAACACATTCCACATACTCTTCAAGAGTATCTACGGTCAAAACGTGGCACATTTCAACATGTACAGTGGATATGGAGTTAGCAAGATCAACGAAGATGGAACACAGGAGTACAAACCTTTGCGAAGCCTTACAAACTTTGTGGATTTGAGTTGGGGAAAGAAGTTCAGAGGTAATTTCTTCGCAGGTTATATGAAGAATTTTGGAGCGTCAGAGGATTTTGTCGGAGACATCTATACCTTGGATAAAATCAAGAATATAGACTATCTCTGGAGAGTCAGCCCAGCAATTTCTTATACGGTTTCTAAGTTCACTTTCGGACTTGAATATGAACTCACAGGAGTAGGTTACGGAGATAACGTGGAGAGCAATGGTTCGGTAAAAGCAGATAGAGATGTGCTTAACCATAGAGCATCAGCAATGATAAAATTCGCATGGTAAATAACTGATATATAGAGTATTAAAGGTTTTTTAATAATTATTTTGCAGGGATATAGTTTTTTTAAAACTATATCCCTATCTTTGTTTTACAGCACTGAGGAGTGATAAAATTTGTAACTCATTGAGAGTGTGTAAGAAGAAACGGTAATATCATCAAAGTATATAAAATAAGCCAAATAAATCAGAAGAAATGGGTGGAAATGTTGTAATTGTAAAGCGTGACGGCAAGTTAGAATCTTTCTCGTTTGATAAGATTAAAAATGCGATATCTCGTGCTTTCATATCAGTTGGCAGTTTCGCTACGCAAGAGGTCTTGACGGACATTTTAGGACATCTGAGCATCCACAATGGAATGAGCGTTGAAGAGATTCAAAACCAGGTTGAACGCTCATTGATGTGCGAGAAATATTATGCGGTTGCAAAGGCCTACATATTGTATCGTCAAAGTCATTGGGAAGACCGGGAAGTTCGCGACAAACTTAAATTCCTCACTGATTACAGCAATGCTTCTAACTCTGCTACGGGAAGTAAATATGATGCCAATGCCAATGTGGAAAATAAAAATATTGCCACGTTGATTGGAGAGCTTCCAAAGGCGAATTTCATTCGTCTGAATCGTCGTCTTTTAGTGGATCGTCTGAAGGAAATGTATGGGAGAGAAGTGGCAGATAAATATATCGATTTGTTGACTCATCATTTTATCTACAAAAACGATGAAACAAGTTTGGCTAATTATTGTGCAAGTATCACCATGTATCCTTGGTTGAATGAGGGAACAATTTCTATCGGGGGAAATTCAAAACAACCAACGAACTTAAAGTCTTTCTGCGGTGGTTTTGTCAATATGGTTTTCATGGTGTCAAGCATGTTGAGTGGGGCTTGTGCCACTCCTGAGTTCCTTATGTATATGAACTATTTCATTCAAAAGGAATATGGTCTGGAGTATTACAAAGAGGCTGATAAGGTTGTAGATCTTTCTTCAAGAAAGAGAACAATAGATAAAATCATCACGGATTGTTTTGAGCAAATTGTCTATTCTATCAACCAACCGACGGGGGCAAGAAACTTTCAGGCAGTTTTTTGGAATATCTCGTACTATGATAAATACTATTTCAGTAGTCTTTTTGAAAATTTCCGTTTCCCTGATGGATCTCGTCCCGACTGGGATTCTGTTAGTTGGTTGCAAAAAAGGTTTATGAAGTGGTTCAACGCAGAACGATTAAAGACAGTTTTGACGTTTCCAGTTGAGACAATGGCTCTTTTGACCGAAAATGGAGACGTGAAGGATAAAGAGTGGGGAGATTTCGCTTCTGAGATGTATTCTGAAGGACATTCGTTCTTCACATATCTTAGTGACAGTGCCGACTCTTTGAGTAGTTGTTGCCGTTTGAGAAATCAAATCACAGATAATACATTCAGTTACACTTTAGGTGCAGGTGGTATTTCAACAGGATCAAAAAGTGTATTGACCATCAATTTGAATCGTTGCGTCCAATATGCGGTTAAAAATGGAATCCCATATTTAAACTACTTGGAAGAGGTGGTTGATTTGGTGCATAAAGTTCAGTTGGCCTACAATGAGAATCTGAAACACCTCCAGGAAAAGGGACTTCTACCGTTGTTCGATGCGGGGTACATCAACCTTTCTCGTCAATATTTGACAATCGGTGTAAACGGATTGGTTGAGTCTGCCGAATATATGGGTATTGAGATTAAGGACAGTCCAGAATATACTACGTATGTTCATAGTGTTTTAGGTCTGATTGAGACTTATAACAAGAAATATAGGACGAAGGACGTTATGTTCAACTGCGAAATGATTCCTGCCGAAAATGTGGGCGTTAAGCATGCTAAGTGGGATAGAGAGGATGGCTATGCGGTGCCTCGTGATTGTTACAACAGCTATTTTTATGTTGTGGAGGACCACAGTTTGAATATTGCGGATAAATTCAAGTTACATGGTATTAAATACATTGAACATCTGACAGGAGGTTCAGCTCTTCACATGAACTTAGAGGAACATCTGTCAAAACCACAGTACCGTCATTTATTCCGTGTGGCTGCGAAAGAGGGATGCAACTATTTCACATACAACATTCCGAATACCGTATGCAATGAGTGTGGGCATATTGACAAGAGATACTTGAAAGAGTGTCCTAATTGTCATAGTAAAAATGTTGATTACTTGACACGTGTTATAGGCTACATGAAGAGAGTTAGTAATTTCTCAGAGGCTCGCCAGAAAGAAGCAGACCGTCGTTTCTATGCAAAGTATAATGTTGCAGTTGACGGAGACGAAAATTCATAAAAAAACAGAAAAGTGATCAAGTTCGTTGACTATGATATTGTGTTTCAAGAAATTCCAAACGAAGTAACGTTAGCAATTAATCTGTCGCAATGTCCAAATAATTGTGAAGGGTGTCATAGTCCTTTCCTTAAAACAGATATAGGAGACGAATTAAACGAGTCGGCTTTGTCAGACTTGTTAATGCGATATGCTGACGACGTTACATGTGTTGCCTTTATGGGAGGAGACGGAGACTTATTTTCACTCGTCCGTTTAGCAACGTTTGTAAAGTCTCAGTATGGGCAGTTAAAAATTGCATGGTATACGGGTAGAGAGCAACTCCCGAAAGATGTATCGTTCAAGGCTTTTGATTATATAAAGGTTGGTCCCTACAAGAGGGAATTCGGACCTCTAAATAAGAGGACGACCAATCAACGTTTGTATAAAATGAGAGATGGCAAAATTGCGGATGATGTAACATATTTGTTTTGGAAATAATTATTTTATGATAATTGCAAACAATAAAAAAATAGATCCAATCGCATTGATTGAGAAATATTATGATTCTTCATCGGAACTTTATAAAATTCTGATGAGTCATTCTTTGGATGTTACGGAGAAAGCTCTACGTTTAGCGGAAGGAAGGCCTGATTTGAACATGGATTTGCAGTTTATCGAGGAGGCGGCAATGTTGCATGACATTGGAATTTTCAAAACGTATGCGCCCGATTTGCATTGTGATGGTGATCATCCCTATATTTGTCATGGTTATTTGGGAAGTGAAATAGTATTGAAAGAGGGATTCCCTAAGCATGCTTTAGTCTGCGAACGTCATACTGGGACAGGTTTATCACTGGAATATATAATCAAGGAAGACTTGCCATTGCCTCATCGTGAAATGTTGCCAGTCAGTTTAGAGGAGCAGGTAATTTGTTTTGCTGATAAATTTTTCTCAAAGACCCACTTAAGGGAAGAGCGGAGTGTGAAAAAAGCAAGAAGAAAATTAGAAAAATATGGTGAGGAAACTCTGAAACGTTTTGACTTGTGGTCGGAAATGTTTTTATAGAGTGCGATATAAGTTGATAGCGAAAAATTTATTCTCTTAAAATCGTATCTAATAACTAAATTTTTGCTAAATTGCACCTTGAAAATAGGGCTTTTTTGACTTGTTGGAATAGATAGTCGCGGAAGTGATGTAGAAGGAGAGATGCTCGAGTGGTTGAAGAGGCACGCCTGGAAAGCGTGTATACGCCCAAAGCGTATCACGGGTTCGAATCCCGTTCTCTCCGCAAGTGTTTGAAAAACAATGAGATGTAAAGTAAAGAACTAAAAACAAGTAATAAATTAATAACAAAAAAAATGAAGAAGATTTTTGCAACATTAGCAATTTTCGGAGCGATGACATTTGGGTTGACTTCAAATGTTTTGGCTCAAGATGAGGTCTCTGCAGAAGAGGCTGTAGAAACTGTTGAAGAGGCTGCTCCAGCCGCAGCACCAGCTGCAGTCGCTCCTGCACCTGCACAAGCAGCACCAGCTGCGCCAGCTGTAGAGGAGGAAGTCAGCATGTTCAAATCCTTGAAGATTAAGTTCATCGAGGGTGATGCGAGCTTTATGGCATTTGTTGCCCTCTGTTTAATCGTAGGATTGGCACTTTGTATCGAGCGTATCGTTTACTTGAGCCTTTCTTCAACTAACTCTAAGAAGCTTTTGTCAGGTATTGAAGAGGCTTTGGACAACAATGATGTAGAATCTGCTAAAGAATTGGCTCGTAGCACAAGAGGCCCTATCGCTTCTATCCTTTACCAAGGTTTGACGAGAATCGAGAAGGGAACAGAGGATGTAGAGAAGACAGTTGCTTCTTACGGAGGTGTTCAAATGGGTGCTCTTGAAAAGAACATTACATGGATTTCTCTTTGTATTGCGTTGGCTCCAATGTTAGGATTCATGGGAACCGTTATCGGTATGATTCAAGCGTTCGATAAGATTCAACAAGTGGGTGATATTTCTGCAACAGTCGTAGCAGGAGGTATCAAGGTTGCCTTGTTGACAACTGTGTTCGGTTTGATCGTAGCTATGATTCTTCAAGTGTTCTTGAACTTTATTTTGACTCGTATTGAGGCTTTGACAACTGAGATGGAAGACTCTTCTATCACTCTCTTAGACCTCGTTGTTAAATACAATGAGAAGAATAAGAACTAATTAGGATTTTATCTTAGTTAAGTTTTTAGTTGTCATTGTTTTTAAAATTCGAAAATATGTTTAAAGAAATTAATAAAGTCGTACTTGCAGTTTTGATGGCAATCTCAGTCATCGTCTGTGCTGTATTCTTCTTAGGAGGAACAGAAGACGTGCCAACTACTGCAGGTGATTTGGAAGCACCTGTTTATACATCATGGATGTTGAACTGGTCATATATATTGTTCGCGTTAACTGCTATTGTAACGATAATATTTGCAGTTATGACTTTCGTATCTAAGTTGTCATACGATTGGAAGAGTGTTGTTGTTCCAATGATTTCTTTTGTAGTATTAGTTGTTCTTATGTTAGCAACATACTTTGGAGCAGATACAACGCCAATTAATATTGTAGGATACGAGGGATCTCAAGAGCCTTATATTTACCAAATTACTAATATGTGTTTGGTTTCTTCTATTATCTTGGCCGCTATTGCCACTTTTGTTACATTGTTCGGTTTCTTAGTTAAGAAATTTATCTAAAGAAAGGATCGGCTATGGCAAAAAAGAGAGAAATTCAGGAAATTAACGCGAGTTCAATGGCCGACATCTCCTTCTTGCTGCTGATTTTCTTCCTCGTGTCAACGTCAATGTCAACAGACAAGGGTTTGGCACGTAAACTTCCTGCACCAATACCGCCTGATCAAGAGCAATTGGAAAAGGATGTAGAAATCAACAGACGTAACATCATGATGGTGCTAATTAATAGTAGCGACCTTTTGATGGTCAATGGAGAGGTGTTGCCGGTAAGTAAATTGAAGGAAAAAGCGAAAGAATTTATCGCTAACCCTAACAACAGTGCGAACTTGCCTGCAAAAAAAATAGAGAATGTTCCTTTCTTCGGTAACATTGAAATTACCAAAGATCATGTTATCTCTTTGCAAAATGACCGTGGTACTTCGTACCAAGCATACATTGATGTTCAGAATGAGCTTATGCGTGCTTATAACGAGTTGCGTGAAGATTTAGCAAGGCAAAAGTTCGGTGTCTCTTTCTCTGAGTTGGATGAAGATAGACAGCAAGCTATCCAGCAAATCTATCCTCAACGAATTTCAGAGGCAGAACCTAAGGATTATTCTAAACTAAGTCAGGGAGGAGTGCAATAATGGCAACATTTAGAAAAAAAGGCGGAAAAAGACTTCCCGCAATTAGTACGGCATCTTTGCCTGATATTATCTTCATGTTGTTGTTCTTCTTTATGACGACTACTTCAATGAAGGAGGTTACCCTAATGGTAGACCAAAAGGTGCCTCAAGCAACAGAGCTTCAGAAATTGGAGAAAAAGTCCCTTGTAAAGTATATTTACATTGGTACTCCGAAGAGAGAGTATAAGAAAGCATACGGAGTTGAGTCTCGTATTCAATTAGACGATGCTTTTGCAAATGATCCATCTGAAGTTCAGACTTATATTGCAGCTAAGCGTGCTGCAATGAAGGAAGAAGATCAAGCTTTCATGATTGTTTCGCTTAAGGTCGACAAGGATACTAAAATGGGTATCGTTACGGATGTGAAGCAAGCATTGAGAAACGCTTACGCACTTAAGATTAATTATACGGCTACTCAAAGAGCTAACCACTATTAGTCTTTTGTTGATATAAGAAAAAGAGGAGATTCCGAGTATTGGGTGTCTCCTCTTTTCAGTTTTTAAACGTAAAAAAATGATATGAAAAAAATAATTTCAACAAAAAATGCGCCTGCAGCTATTGGTCCATATAGTCAAGCTGTTTCTGTAAATGGATTTTTGTTTACGTCAGGACAAATTGGTATCGTTCCATCAACAGGAAACTTAGTGGGTGACGATATTATGTCACAAACAAAGCAAGTGATGGAAAATCTAAAAAATATATTGATGGAAAAGGGGCTAACATTCTCAAATGTGGTGAAGACAACCGTTTATATTAAGGATATGGGCGACTTTGCTACTGTTAACGCTATATATGCGGAATATTTTGATGAGTATGCTCCGGCACGTTCGTGCATAGCTGTTTCTGCACTTCCAAAGGGAGCATTGATAGAAATAGAAGTGATTGCATCCGTCGATTGATTGTCATGAATTAGATTATATATTTCGTGAGTTTTCAAATAAAATATAAATTTGTAGTATAAGGCAGATTTAAAATCTCTCTATAATTAAAAGTTTTAAGTATGGAAGATACGTTAGTAACCATTGCGACACATACATACGAGAAAGCACAAGTGCTACGTTCTATTTTGGAAATTCATGGGATTGAAGTGTTTATGCAGGAAGTGAATCCGTTGCTTCCTGCTATGTCGTTAGGGATACAAGTTCGTATTCGTCAGAGTGATTTAGACAAGGCTTTGTCCATCATTGAGAATATGAAAAACGAGGAAGTAAAGAAAAAGGCTATAGAAGAGAAAGATATGCTGTTGCTTCCAGTTGATTTTTCAGAATATTCAATCAAGCTATGCGAGTTTGGGTTTGAGTTGGCGAAAATGTTGAATTTGAAGATTGTTTTATTGCACACATATTCTGTGGAAAAAACAGTTATGTCTACTCTGACGGATGCTTATACAACAAAAAAAGATGAAGCAAAAAGAAGGGAAGCAGAGGAGGAGAGTGCAGCTAAAATGAACCTTTTGAAGAAGGTCTTAGAGGAAAAGATAGTCGCAGGCGCACTGCCACGCATAGAATATAGGAGCGTTATTAGAGATGGAATCCCAGAGGAGATGATTCTCGAATTTGCAGAAATGATGTGTCCGTACGCCATTGTTATGGGGACTCGTGGTAGTAGCCAGAAAGATTTGGATATGATAGGAAGTGTTACGGCGGAGGTGATGGAACGATCTATGGTTCCAGTTTTCACTGTTCCCGAGCGACATCATTTCTTGAATTTGGCGAACGTGAAAAATATAGCTTGTTCTACTAATTTTGGAGATGGCGATTTGGCGATTTATAGCAAATTGTTAAAAGTGATAAGTAAGGTTGCACAGCCAGATTTAAAGATACATTTTATTCATCACGATGAAGAGGAAGACCGTTGGGCGGACATAAAACTAAGAGGTATGAAAGATTATTTCTCTTCCTATTATCCTAATTTGATGATAGAAAGTCATTTGTTAAAAGGGAATGATATTTTAACAGCGTATGATGAGTTTGTGAGGAGAAATTCCATAGATGTATTGTCATTGATTACACATCGTAGAAATTTATTAAAAAGAATGTTCAAGCCAAGTATGGCTCGTAAAATTGTATTTCACACGAACACGCCGATGATGGTGTTTCATGAATGATAAAATTAAAAAAATTGAATAAAAGAGTTGGCTGCAAGCAGGAATATGATGAGTTTGAGAAGGGTTCTAAGGAAGAGTAGCGTAATAACGATAATATTTAGTTTGTTTTTTTCTTCTATTTTTTGTAATTGTTCCGTAGAAGATGTACATTCGCAGAGCGTTTTGGTTTACGCTGATACTGTGCGTCCTCATTATTACACACCGCAGATTCCTCAGTCTTATATGGTTTTCGGTGAGCATGTTGATTTGACCAATTATTACCTTAGGGAAAGGTTTGATCGGGAGCTGATGAGTTTTTGTTATTGGCATTCGCAGGTTTTGTTAATTATTAAACGTGCAAATAAGTTCTTCCCTATCATAGAGCCTATACTGAAAGAGGAGGGAGTCCCCGATGATTTTAAGTATTTGGCGGTTATTGAAAGTAGTCTTGACCAGAGGGCTTTGTCTCCGGCGAAAGCTGCTGGTATTTGGCAGATTTTAGCGACTACGGGTCAGGAGAATGGTTTGATTGTTAACGAAGACGTGGATGAACGCTACAATTTGGAGAAAGCGACGATTGTTGCGTGTAGATATTTGAAACGTACATACGAATTGACGGACAGTTGGGCTTTAGCGGCTGCCTCGTATAATTCGGGGCGAGCGAGAGTTCTTAAACAGATTGACGTGCAGCAGACTAATGATTATTTCGATATGTTATTTGGTGAAGAGACAAATAGGTATGTTTTTCGAATAATGTTGGCAAAGTTTGTGATGGAACATCCTCAAGACTTTGGTTTCATTCTGAAGAAAGAAGATTTGTATCGGAAGGTTGAGACAGATAGGGTAAGGGTAGATACAACGATAAATAATCTGACGAGTTTTGCCAAAGAATATGGAGTCAGTTATATGTTGTTGAAAGATGCTAATCCGTGGCTAAGAACTAATAAGTTGATAAACAAAGAACGTAGGGAATTTTTTATAGATATGCCAAAGTGTGAATCATTGAGGTATGATGCTGAAAAAATCCAAGTTTCCAACGAAAATTGGGTTATAAATCCTTGATAAATTCTTGTCAATCTTTTAATTTCGCTATCGGTTCTATGTGAGAAAAAGAATTGTTGAATATGAATAGATTTTTAAAATATTTGCTAATGCTGGGGGTGCTTTGGGGAGTAACTGCAGCCTCTGCTCAGAATGCTAATTTCCGTTCGTTTAGAGAGACTAAGGGAGCGGTGACAAACAAGTCAAAAGGAGTTTATGTTTGGGGTGCTTGGCAACAGAGTTCTACATTGTTTTCATTAGATGTGGCCAAGAAACTCATCACTGTGAATGATCAACTCACAAAAAAAGTAACGAAGTATGAAATTTTTGATAAACCAGATAAGTGGGTTGTCAAAAAGGATTACAAGTACATCAATTTTGAGTGTATGGAGAAGAGTTCGTTGGAGAAATTCTACGTTCGTCTTTACGAGTATGATTCGGGTGAGTATCGTATAACGGTGATGTCTCCAGTAGATGCGATACGATATTCTGTTGTTTATGTTCAGGATGAGGATTCTCAGGATCTTGATTATGATGAGGTAGCGTCCGAGAATTAAAGTTTATAGTTAAAGAAATGTCAAAGGAAATGGAGTTTTGACTCCATTTCCGTTTCTTGTTTATATATAGTATGAATGAAAAAATAAAAGTTGTTTTTCAATGGATTCGTAAAATCTGTATGAACAAGTATTTGCTTACTTGTTTGATCGCAGGAGTCTATCTTACTTTTTTTGATTCCAATACGATTATAGATTACTATACATTATGTATGGAGGAAAAGAAAATTAAACGAGAAATTTCACATTATGAGAAACTGAGCAGAGATAGTAGGGAACAAATGTCGCAGTTAAAAACAGATAAAGACAGTTTGGAGAAATTCGCCAGAGAACAGTTTTTGATGAAACGATCCAATGAGGATATTTTTCTATTGAATGAGGAGTAAGTCAAAAGCAAAGGTAATTATTGAGAACTACCTTTTATTGTATGATTTTATCGCAACAAAGTAAAATATTATTCTGATTCCGTTATAATACCATTTTCAATTGAAATAGAGAGACCATCGTATGCAAGGTGGACGTGAGGAGGTAATTTCTTCTCAACGATAGCATGCAAACCAATGTCATGGCACATGTGAACGAAATAGGTTTCTTTCGGTTTCACACGATTTACTATGGCTAAGGCTTCAGCAACATTAGCGTGAGAAAAATGTTCTATCCAACGTAGAGCATCAATAATGAGGACGTCCAATCCTTCTAATTTATATATCTCTTCTTCGTCAATTGTTTTGAAATCGGTTATATAAGCTAAGTTCTCTATGCGATAGCCAAAGGTTGGAAGTTTATAGTGCCAAATAGCAACTGGTGTAATTGTAACATCGTCAATATTGAAAGGTTTATTTTCAATTGTCAGTACCTCTATCTTTGGAATTCCCTTATAATTGTTGTTGAAACAATACGCGAACATTTTGTGGATAGCCGCACTTGTGCCCTCGTTAGCATAGATTCGAACATTCCCGAAAGGACGAAGATCATCTATTCCTAAAACGTGGTCAACATGAAGGTGGGTCAACAATACGGCATCAATTTTTTTTAGATTGCTGCGAAGAGCTTGTTGACGGAAATCAGGGCCACAATCTAAAAGAATGTTTTTGCCGTCTATTTGTAATAAGGAAGAACACCTTAGTCTTTTATCTTTTGGGTCGTTGGAACGGCAAACCAGGCAATCGCAACCAATGTAAGGAACACCAGTTGAAGTGCCTGTGCCGAGGAATGTTAGTTTCAAATTTTTCATTTGCTATATATTGAGGTTGTCAATTGAATAAACCTTCAATTACGCAAAGATAAGAAATTGAGTTAAAGAATATACTTCATAAAGTAAGTTTGAATCGTTAATCTTGTTCGTACAAGGATTCAATGGCAGAGTTGGGATAGTAGTGTGCTAAAATGGAACGATAGTTGAATCCGAGATGTGCCATCATTGCAGCCCCGATTTGGCACAGACCGACGCCGTGTCCCCAACCAGCACCTTTAAGAGTGTATGAGCATTGTCCGTTTGATACTTTTTTTTCTACGATAAAAGCAGAACTATATAAGTGACTTGTAGAGAGCCATTTGCGTATCTCTAATTCTTTGCCTACTATCATTGTCTTTTTTTCACCAACAATTTTCAATTCAATGATTCTTCCTGAAGCTCCACGTTTTATTGGAATCAGATTAGTGATTAGACCAAAATCTATCTGAGATTTCTCTTTGACTATATTTGAGATTTCTTCTTGTGTGTAGCTGACAGACCAACGGAAAAAATCAGGTGTTTCTTGGTCGTAGTTATTGAGAATTTGAGAAAGAACTAATTTATCTTTTGTGTTACAGTAGGCTTTGGGATTACTTAAAATCCACATTTCAGCTATCCTTTCGTTATCTAAATTTGAGATATCAATGTTTTCTCCGTCCGCTATGGGAACGAGATAAGGGTGAGAATTAGATGTGTCCCAACAATTCTCAAAATATTCGGTGGCTCCACCGCAGGACTTATAGAAACGAGCATCGCAGATTTTGTCATCAAAAGAGAGAATCTGACCGTAAGTAGATTTGATGGCTTGTTTTACCTCGTCTGTGTTCGCTTTGGTGCATCCTTGATATCGTTGGCAGTGGTCGTCTGCGCAAACATCAAAGTGATCATGGTCTTGCTGATCATACCAACGGATAAGGCGTTGAGTGCCGTCTTCCGTTATATCTGAAAAAGTAGTGATAGGAAGCTCCTTTTTCTTGTTTGCTAATTTATTAAGCAACCAACTTCGAGAGATGATGGCATGCGCTTTCAGTAGTTCTAAATCAGATGTTGCTTTCATCTCGGATGAAATCACGCTTGTGAGGTAATCTTCAACGTGAATAATGTTAATGGCTTGTATTTTATCATCCAGAATAATAAATCTGATAGCACCTTTAAACTGTTGATTTTCTTTCCTTTGCCAATGAAAATTGATACCGATAGTAACATCTTTCAACACAAAAGTATTGCTGTCTGACAAAGGAGTGAAAGTAAGTGTGTCGTAAGCAGTGGAATTAAACAGTATCTTTCCATTGCTTAAAGAGACTGAAAAATCGCCGTTTAAAGTCCACTCAGAGTTCCCTTGTCTAAAGTCACCTATGAGTGAGAACTCGATAATATTTTCTTTCATAATACCAACTTCGACGGTTGGCTCAGAGTCATATTTTTTTAACATGGTTATTTAGAATCGGAGATTGATATATTTTCTTTATAAGAACTTGAAAAACGACGCATCGTTTCACAGAAAAGCAGAACGAAAAAAAGGCTACAGAGGCATCCCCATAGATTTTCGTTTCCTAAGTTTTCAAGAGAATCCACTTGGTCTTGCATGAAATAGTAGCAGACTACAATGATTGAATTGTTAAAAAAATGGCATATCATAGGAACGAAAATACTATCGCTCCAATATAAGAAATAGCCAAACAATGCGCCCATGATCATACGAGGAAAGAAGCCGTAGAACTGACAGTGGATGGCACTGAAAAGAATAGCGGCAACCCAAATTCCTATGTGAATGTTCCCTGAAATTTTCTCGATACATTTTTGTAGAAATCCTCTGAAAAGAAGTTCTTCACCCACAGCAGGAATCAGAGCCAATACAATAATGTTCAGTAAGAACCCACCGAAGGAATCCACAGAAAGGAATTCTTTTGTCAGCTCGCCATTTTGGTCCTCCATCATACGCATCATATCTTCAACGCCTTTCAAGCAGTCGGGTAGATGCATTTGTGCATTCATTTGCGTTATATAATTGATGAAAGGCATAGATGATACAATTGAAATCAATGCTAATCCAAAGAAAATGATTTTAGTGGTGTGCAATGACAGCGCTTCTTTCCAATTATGAAAGATTAATACACTGGCTAAGCAGGGGGCGCAAACAAACGTGCCAAATGCTGACAAAAGTTGAAGCCATTTTTTGGAAAGAACAGGGTCATTGAACATTTTCATTACAATATAACCCAAGGCAGAGAAAGTGGCAGAGCAAAGGAGTATTGATAGAAATGAAACTAAAATTTTTATTCCTTTGCCACTATCCGCAAATAGACCGTTAATACTCAAATGGTTCGATTCCATCTTCATCCGTAGAAAATTTAATATTGTAATTTTGAATTACTTTTTCGATTGTTTTCAAAGATAAATCACTTTCAAAACCTCTGCTAATGGCAAAGCGAAAAAGTTTTCCTTTCAGTTCATATTTACTCTTTGCCTTTGTAGTCTTTATCTTTTGAAAAATCATTTGGTAAAGCTGGTCTTCGTAGTTATTGTCTGCAATACCGTCGAGAGCCTCTTTTATATAGGGCAAAGGTATGTTTTTTCGCCTAAGGTACAACTCGATTTTCTTTTTTCCCCAGTGCTCCAGGGTATATTTGTCTTTGACGAAAAAGGTTGCGTAACGACGTTCATCAATGTATTTCTCGGATATCAATCTTTCAAGAATTGATTTCGAGTCAATTTCTGAAATATTCCATTTCTCTAATTTCTGTTTGCATGATTGCAGGCATTGTTCTGAGAGCGAACACTGGGATGCCAATCTGAATAATGCCTCTTCGCTACTTATTTGACGTGGCTTTTTCTGCATCGGATCATTCTGTTTTTTCCATTAATATCCTGTTTTAACATAATGTCAACATATTGATTGACAGATAGTAACTGCATAGTTTCATCAGCAAGATATTCATTGATTTCAAAAAATAGATAACCATTTTCTTCTAAATACGACTGTCCAAATTGAGCGATTTTTTGATAGAAAATCAAGGGGGCTTCATCTGTTACGAATAGGGCAAGATGAGGCTCGTGTTCCAACACATTCGCGTGCATGTCTTTCTTCTCTGAAATGCGGATGTAGGGAGGGTTGCTGACGATGCACGAAAATTGAGGATAAGAGACTTTAGGAGATAGAATATCGTCTAAGATAAAATGGACATTTGTTTCGTTATGTTGATTGTTTTTTTTTGCTGTTTCTAATGCTTTCTCAGAGACGTCCACGGCAAAAACAGAGGAATCTGCAAGTTCTTTTTTTAGACTAATGGCTATACAACCACTACCTGTACCTATGTCTAACAAATTTTTGTAATTTGTAGAGGTTTCTAATATCCAGTCAACTAACTCTTCTGTCTCTGGACGTGGAATTAACACATCGGAGTTTACGAAAAATTGATTATTGTGAAAAATAGTATAGCCAAAGACGTGCTGTATTGGAATACCAGATGCTAATTTGTCTACAATTTGCTGATATTCAGATAGTTTATCGCTTGTCATTCGTTCATCTCCATGAAGTATTAATGAGGTTGTGTCACAATCGAGAATTTTTTCTAAAATACTGTAATACAAGTTTCTAACCTCTCTTTCATCGTAGAGATGTTTAAGTTTCGTTTTGAATTCACTTATTTGGGGTAGCATATTGTGTCTATGTTATTCTTTTATTTGTGTAACTGATCAATGGCTTCTGAGGCTTCTTTTTCTTGCTCTCGTTGGTAGCGGTGGTTAACCTTCGTTAAAACATATCGCTTATAATATGAAATCAATAAAGTGGTGATAGGTAAAGCTATGATGAGTCCGATGACACCAAAAAGCATACCGAAGATGGAGAGAGAAAGTAGAATAACAGCAGCGTTGAGTCCCATTTTCTTTCCCATAACTTTAGGCACGAGGAAGCCGTCTTGAATCACTTGCACGACTGCGAAAACAACGAGTAAGAAAACGAGAGAATAGATTGTGGAAGTTCCTGTTTCCAAAGAATGAACTAGCATTAAGAGGATGCAAGGAGGAATAGCGATAATTTGGAGGTAAGGCACGAAATTGAGAATACCGACGATGATGCCCATTAAGATACCAATAGGCATACCGATGAGGTAAAAACCTAAAGCATAGAGTGATCCGACAGCAATAACTACAATAAATTGACCTCTGTAGTAATTGCTCATACCCATTTCCAAGTCTTGCATAATAAGTGAAACTTTGTCTTTGTATTTAATGGGGATAAGTGCGATAAAATGTTCATTGATGACTTGATAATCTTTCAAGATAAAAAACAAGTAAAGGATGGAAAAAAAGAACGTTATGAGTGCGCCTGTAATGGCAACCGACTGGTTTAAAATGGTTTGAGCGAAGGGAAAGAGATAAGAGAAGAAATCTGTCAGATTTTCTTGCATGAAAAGTTCGACGATATGGTTGTCTATCAGAAATTTACGGAGCAGAGGTTCCCAAGAGTAGACCGTTGTGATATTTGAATTACTAACATATTCTATGATAAAATCTTTTAACTTCAGAAATTGGTCGATTAGCAAAGGAAAAATGAAGTAGGTGGCTAAGATTAAGACCAAAAGAACGGAGAAAAGCACGAAGATAACTGCAAATGTGCGGTTTGAGATACCTAATTTCTTTTGAGAAAAAACCACGAGAGGGTGAACGATATAGGCGATGAGCCAAGCAATGAAAAAAGGAAGTAGAATTGGGGATAAATATCTAAATAATAGAATGATAGCTAATGTTGCGATGATAGAAATTGTCAAGCGAACGGTGCTATCCAAAGTAAAAGGCTTTGAAAAAAAACTACCCATGAATGATTCTAAAAAAATAATTGTAACAGCAAATGTCGGATAAGAAAAAAATATTCTTTATATTCGCATTTCGCAAATATAGAAATTTGTTTGGATATTGTATTGAATGGACAGTAAGGATTATAGAAATCTTTTAGTGAGGGAAATCAAGGAGATGTCTCTTCTATGCGATTCGTTGACGGAGGTAGGAGAGATACCTTCGGGGTTGTTGCTATTGTCCAAGGCGAAAGTAGAGTCTATGGCTTCGATTATAGACATACTTTCAAAAGAGTCTGAAAAGAAATGTAAAGAGCAAACCGATGATTATCAACGAGTAGAAACGCTTTTGGAGGAAAAATCTTTCGTTGATGAAGAGGAGTTTGTAGAAAAAACAGCGACAAGTCTCGAAGACAAAACAGAAAAGATGGAAGATGCAGAAGATGAACCATTTGGGATGACACTTCCTGAGGAGGCTGAGTATGCAGAGCAGGAAGTGAGTTCTTTAGAACAGGAAAAGACTGAAGAACAAGCCACCGTAGTGGAGATAACCGAAGCACCCAATCCGGTGGTGGAAGAGACTGTCGTAGAGGAAACAGAGATTAAAGAGACCGTTGTAGAAGAACCTCAAGCAAAGGATGACGATTCTAATTCAACGGCAAAGAAGAGTGCTGTGAGTGAACGTAGATTCCTAAAACCTTTGAAAATAAGCATAGGAGACAGGTTTCTATACATAAAACTTTTTGACAATGATGCCAACGAAATGAATAAGGCGGTGTCCGAGATCAATAAGTTGGACACATACGAAGAAGCCCTTGATTATCTGTCTCAGTATCAATGGGATGAAGAGAATGAGGGTGTAAATGAATTTTATAAACTTTTGAAAGCGCATTTTTCATAATTTTGGGAGTGGATTTTTGAGAGATTAAAAAAGACATGGAAAGGACGAAAACATTTGGTAAACTTTATTTGGTACCGACACCTGTCGGTAACATGGAAGATATGACTTTTCGTGCTATCCGTGTTTTAAAGGAGGTTGATTTGATATTAGCGGAAGACACGCGAACATCAAGTGTGTTGTTAAAACATTATGAGATAGAGAATAAATTATTATCTCATCATAAGTTCAACGAGCATAAGACGGTAGGAAGCATAGTAGAGCGTTTGAAGATGGGCGAGAATATAGCATTGATTTCGGATGCGGGAACGCCTTCCATTTCAGATCCTGGATTCCTTTTGTCTCGAGCGTGTTCAGATGCAGATGTTGAGATTGAGTGTTTGCCAGGAGCGACCGCTTTCGTGCCTGCTTTAGTAGATTCTGGATTTCCGACGGACAGATTTTGCTTTGAAGGTTTTTTACCACAGAAGAAAGGTCGGCAGACGAAATTGAAGGAGATAGAGAAGGAGGAGCGGACTACCATATTGTATGAATCGCCATTTCGGTTGTTGAAATTACTTGCTCAGATTGAGGAGGTGATGGGAAGCGAACGAAGAGTTTCTGTAACACGGGAGATATCTAAAGTGTATGAAGAAACAGTTCGAGGGACTGTTGCAGAGGTGAGAGCTCATTTTGAGGAGAAATCACCGAAAGGAGAGATCGTCGTGGTGATTGCAGGGAAGGAAAAAAAGAAAATTCAAGAGGGAGAGGTAGAAGAGGATGAGGAAGATTAAAAAAAGTAATGATTAATCAATTAATAATTTTATAACAATTCAAAAAATGAAGAAAGTTTTATTTTTCAGTGCAGTAGTAGCTGTGATGGCAACATCATGCTACAAAGGTGAGATGGAACAGGCTCAATTTCAAAGAGACTCAATCCAGGCAGAGAAGGATCAAGTAGAAGATGAGATGAATTCTTACTTGGAGATGATTCAAGAAGTACAATCAAATCTCGCAAGTTTGAAGAGTACGGAGTTGGGTATCATTGAGGAGACTTCCGGAGCAGAGGGTGTGAACGCTGATACAAAGGCAAAACTTCAGCAAGATTTCCAAACTATTGCAGAGTCAATTCGCTCGAGTCGCGAGCAGATCGCTTCTTTGGATTCAGCATTGGCAAAGGCAAAAGGAAATGCTGCTTATTTCAGAGGATTGGTTAGCAACTTGCAAAGTCAGTTGAAAGCCAGTGAAGCAAACTTGAAGGACATGCAGGCAAAGTTGGCTGCTAAGGACGTTAAGATTGCTAGCCTTGATAGCACGATTATAAGCATGAATGCGATTCAAGATTCTGTAAATCAAGTAAACGCACAGCAGTTTGCTGCAATTCAAGCACAAGATGCAGAGTTGAACACCGCTTACTATTTTGTGGGTAACAAGTCTGAAATCAAGGCTAAAGGTTTGAAAGCAAGGTTATTGAGCTCTGCTTCAATCAACACAAGTTACTTTACAAAGGTAGATATCCGCGAGTTCTCTGAGTTGGATCTTGGTTCTAAGAAAGCATTTGTTTTATCATCTCACCCAATCAATTCTTACACTATCACAAGAAAATCTGATGAGGATAAGAATCTGGTTTTGAAGATTACAAACTACAGTGCATTCTGGTCAAACACTCACAAGTTGATCATCCAAGTTAAGTAATCAGAATTAACTGAGGAAAAATAAAAACCGTCGGCTGTAGAGTCGGCGGTTTTTGTGTTTTGTAATCATTGTATAGTTTCCTTTGATAGAGAATGTTTTTGTTGTATAACACAAAACATATACAATTTTGTATTTGAATCTGTGTTCGTTTGTAATGTTCTTCTAATGATTTGTCGGGCGTTCTAATATTCTTTATGGTGAGAGATTAAAAAAATTTCGTCTGTAATTCAATAATGATAAAAAATAAAAAGGAAGGCAACTAATTTACCTTCCTTTTTCTATGTGAGTGTAGATAGTTTATTAACCTATCCTTTTAGATTACTCGTTGATTATTTTGCTGCTTGCTCCAAAGCCAAAGTCTTAGTTGGTTGGTCGCAAACTTCTGATGGTCCCCAGTATTGGATTGGACCTGGGTAGATGTACGAAGTCTCGATTGCCCAAGTAGCACGGTTGTCTGCCAATTTCTTGAATGGCGCGCCGTCCAACTCAACCAATGCCTTGCGGATAACTGGCTTTTGCTTTCCGTTACGTTGCTCCATATTCATCATCATTGTGATAGGAACACCTGCGGCAATCCATTGGTCAGAAGGCTTAGTCGTATTCTTAATCAATGACATATAACCAGTCTTTCCAGTTGCGATCAAGTTAGCAGCGTTGTAACCCAATGAGTAGCAGTAGTCAGCGTCAAAATTAGAAGGAGCTGCGCAACGTCCTTCGTATCCGAAGAAGTGGCCGAGTCCTGAGAACTTACCAACGTATTTGCCTTCAGCCTTCATCTTAGCCAACTTAGTGCGTACCATCTCAATGAGCAACTTCTCAGTCTCAATCAAAGAAACCTGTACGTTTCCGTGAGGGTCGCGCTCCAAAGTCAACTGCTTAGCGATTGCCTCTGGAAGGCTCTCGTAAACTGCCTTGCTGTTAGCGGACAACTTAGCGACTGCCTTCTTCACGTCAGACTCAGCTGCCAAAAGGTCGTTCAACTCTTTGATCAACACTTTCATCTCTGGGATGAACTCGATCAAACCTTCTGGAATCAAAACAACACCGAAGTTGTTACCCTTAGCAGCACGAGCGGCAACAGTCTCAGCGATGTTGTCGACGATGTTTGCCAAAGTCATTTTCTTTGCCTCTACCTCCTCTGATACGATACAGATGTTTGGTTGAGTCTGCAAACCACACTCCAAAGCAATGTGAGATGCAGAACGCCCCATCAACTTGATGAAATGCCAGTATTTCTTTGCTGAATTAGCATCACGCATGATGTTTCCGATAACCTCAGAGTAAACCTTACATGCTGTGTCAAATCCAAATGAAGTCTCAATCTGGTCGTTCTTCAAGTCACCATCAATTGTCTTAGGGCAACCAATCACTTGTATACCAGTCTTCTTTTGCAAGTAGTACTCAGCCAAAACACAAGCATTAGTGTTAGAGTCATCACCACCAATGATGACGAGGGCCTTGATACCCAATTGGTTGCAGATTTCAATACCGCTGTCAAACTGAGACTCTTCCTCAAGTTTTGTACGACCAGAACCAATGATGTCGAATCCTCCTGTATTGCGATACTCGTCAATGATGTCAGCGGTTAAATCAATGTATTTGTGATCAATTAATCCACTAGGACCACCTAAGAAACCATACAATTTAGCGTCTTTGTTGAGTGCTTTCAAACCATCAAAAAGACCAGAGATAACATTGTGACCACCAGGAGCCTGACCACCTGAAAGAATTACACCAACATTGAAGGAAGGTGCTGATAATTTCTTGTCAGAAGCCTCAAAAGTTACGATTGGTAGACCGTAAGTGTTAGGAAATAACTTCTTGATTTCGTCCTGGTTTGCAACAGACACGGTTGCTTTACCTTCTTTGAGCTCTACGCCACCCTTGAATGCCTTAGGCAACTTAGGTTGGTAGGCAGCTCTTGCAACTTGCAATGCACTTTTTGCCATTGTCTTTCTTTTAATTTATGTGTTATAAGAATAAAATTCAATATAGAACTTTTCAAAACGTTTCACAAATTTCTGAAAAAGTTATCAAAAAAACAAGAGAGTGTTATCTTTGCGGAAAAAGAAAATATTGGAATATGAAGAGAAAAAAATTATTGATTGGTGGACTTTCCCTTTGTTTGTTATTTGCGTCTTGTACAACGAATGGTAGCGATTCGTCAAATTCAGAAGAGACAAATATATCTTACGCAGATATTTGTAGTCTGTTAAAACTGCCTTCCGCAGGAGAGGCGACTTTCAAAATAGAAGCAGTGAATGGAGATGAATCTGCTGTTAGGGCTTTTCGTTCAATTTATGTGGAAGAGGGTGTTGATCTTACTTTGAGTGGATGGGCTTTGGACGCTGAGAAAAAGGATTCTTACTCGTCAGTTTATGCGGTTGTGGGCGAGAATGTATTCAGGGGAGATATCAATGTTGAACGTCCTGATGTCCAAGCTATTTATGGTACGCCTAATACTTTGCTCGGTTTCTCTCTTACCATTCCAGGGTCGGCACTAAAGGATATCTCAACATTTGACCTTGTTTTTGTTGGGGCTGATCAATCCTATAGTAGCATGCCTTTGTCTTTGACCGTGGCTTCAAAGAACGGAATCTCACAAAAGGAGGTGGCGAAGTTGTTTGCTTTGCCGATGAAGAAGAATGTTCGCACTGATTGGTATGGTGGATTTTGCATCGATGCTAATAATAAAGAAAGTTTCGACGGAAAGAATATCAGATTAAACTCAGAAGGTGGATTCTCAGTGGCTGGTTGGGCATTGGATATAGACAACCTTGAACCAGTTTCAAAAATCTATGCGGTTGTTGGCGAAAGTGTTTTTCCGTTCTTGATTGTTTCTGAACGTGCCGATGTTCGTGCGGTTTTAGGTATGAGCAAAGTCGCTAATGTTGGTTTCTCAATAGATTTGCCTGCGGATATTGTAAAGGAACAATCAACCGTTAGTTTCATAATGGTTTCAGAAGATGGAACTCACCGTTTTTCATCTCGACAATATTCAATTGCAAAGTAAAAATAAGATATAGACACGCTGTCGTGTTATTTTAGTCTCAAAGATCTCTCTTTTGTCAAGGGAAATCTTTGAGTTTTTTTGTTTTTTTCTGTGTTATGCTTTTTACCTATGTTCTTAAACATAAATTTTATGAGATTCTATAAAAATTCTTTGAAAAATACTTGCGCGACTATGTTTTTGAACATATCTTTGCAACATAAAAAAGAAGTCTAACAATAAAAACTGATAACGATGGTTTGCTTAAACATGCTCATCATGGCAATTCTCAAGAAGTATGCTCCTAAGTTCTAAAAATAGGACGTTTATTTTCTGATGTAAAAAGTAATTTTTGAGATCCCACTCCGCATTCGATGTTCGTAATCGAATGCTTTTGTTTTTTTATAGGGTGGGCTACTACTATTTAAAGTTTCTATAAGTTTGTATTCTACAATTATACTTTAGGTTGAAATTGTAGAATATAATGTAAAAATTTTCTACCTTCGCACCTTGATAGTAGGTGGGTTTGTCGCTGGCACGATGCGAAAGCGAAATGTCAGAGGAAAGTCCGGGCAACAGATGAGACCATGCTTCCTAACGGGAAGTCATCCGTGAGGGTGAATCTACGCAGAAGAAAATAACCGCCAATCTCGGTTGGTAAGGGTGAGAAGGTAGGGTAAGAGCCTACCAGGTCGGGGGCGATCCCGATGCTGTGCGAGTCATGGGTTGTAAAATCAAATATACCGGTAGGGTTCTCATCCTCAATGCCGGGGGGTAGATCGCTTGAGGCATGCGGCGACGTATGTCCTAGATAAATGACAAACAGTCTCCTTCGGAGATTACAGAACTCGGCTTATACACCTGCTATCTTTTTTATTTTCCTGTTTTTTTTCACAGATGTAAAGCAAACCATCATTGGATATAGTTGTATGTCAAAGGGTTATAAAAATTCATTACGCAAGTTGATTGTGAAGATTCGTACTGGATTTGGATGTGATTCGTCTGTTTATCTGCGAATTTTGCACAACATCTTCGAAATCTCTCGTCTGATAAGCAAGTTTTTTATTGAGCGTCGCATCCACGTTCGTTCGGCTGCATTAACCTACTATACAACCTTTGCACTGGTCCCTATATCAGCATTCGTTATGGGAATTGCCAAGGGATTCGGCTTCGATTCTTATGTGAAAGAGGCTCTTTATTATCGTTTCCCATCACATGTAGACATGGCGAATATGCTGCTCGACATGATTCAACGTTATTTAGATCATGCGAACGGAGGGGCTTTCATCGGCATTGGTGTAGGTATGTTGCTATGGTCTATCTACCGCATGTTCAATCAAATAGAACGTGCGTTCAATGATATTTGGGGCATTGAAATCAAACGTCCTATCAAATACCGTATACCAAACTATATTGCAATTGCCTTTTTCATCCCTATTTTTATCTTATTCACAAGTGCGATTTCGTTCTATTTTAAATATGCAATCCAGTATTTCGGGGGTACATTCCTAATTACTCCTTCTTTAAGGATAATCCTTGCCATCTTGCCTTACGTTGTTTCGTGGCTTACGTTTACAATGTTGTTTTGGTTTATTCCTAACACGCAGGTTCAGTTTCGTTATGCTGCTATTTCGGGACTTATTTTCAGTGTGGCGTTTATGGTTTTCAAGTGGTTTTATGTCTATTTCCAATCTTGGATGACAACCTATAACGCCGTTTATGGTGCATTGGCCGCTATTCCGTTCTTGCTGATGTTTTTACAAATAACATGGACGATGATTTTGATGGGGTGCGCATTCACATTTACGTCGCAGTGTCTGAAACGTTTTGCCCATGAGGATGATGTACGCAAGATTAGTCATAAGTATTATGAGTTCGCTTGTTTAGTGGTTACAAAGATTTGTGTGGATCGATTTAGGTCTAAACAGGATTATGTTACTTTACAAGAGCTGACAGAAGAAGAAGGTATGCCCTATAGAATGGCGAAGGCATGCGTTGACAAACTTTGTAGAGCGGGCATTTTAGATAAGGTGGAAATCTCGTACGGAAAATTTGGCTATCGCCCCAAACCTGATTTGTCAGAACTTACTTGTGGGTCATTTTATATCGCATTAGATAAAGAAGGTACCCCCCCAGAGAAATTTCATCTTCATAAATCTGCAAAATATGCTTACATTTGGCGCTATGTGGAAGAGAGTCGAAAGAGAATAAAAAACGCTCAATCTCCTCGGATTGTCGATTTGGATAAGATATATGAGGAGGATAGGTATTCCAATTAAATAACGGAATACGCTTTTTTATTTTAAATTTGTATAATTACAATTGAACGAACTGAAATGAAAAATTTTTTGCTACTCGGTTTGTTGTTTTTAGTTTCTTGTAACAATATGAATATGGATAATAATACTAAGGAAAATATTCCTGTGAATGTGTTTTTCGAAGAGGTTTTCAATACACCTCATCAAACGATTCCTTTCGATAGAATCAAGTTAGACGACTATCTTCCAGCAATGCGTGAAGGTTTCAAAAGACAAGATGTTGAAATTGCTGCGATTGTAGATAATGAGGAAGAGCCGACTTTTGAGAATACAATCGTTGCATTGGAACGTTCTGGACAATTTTTGTCTCGTGTGCAAAGTGCTTTCTATAATTTGCTTAGCGCAGAAACCTGCGACGAAATGGATGAAATTGCCAATACGATTTCTCCAGAAGAGACGGAACATAGCAATAGTATATCGTTGAATGAGAAATTGTTTGCTCGTGTGAAATCTGTCTATGATCGTAGAGATTCTATTGTTTTGTCAGTAGAACAGCAAATGCTTCTGCAAGACACATACGATTTTTTTGTAAATCATGGGGCAGATTTGTGTGACGCAGATAAGGAGGAGTATAAAGAGATCAGTAGGAAACTGTCTCTGTTGGAGCTTCAATTCTCTCAAAATGTTTTAAGTGCGACTAACAAATACAAGTTGGTTATCACTGACAAAGCAATGTTGAAAGGTTTGCCTAATTCAATTTTAGAGGAAGCCAAGGAACGTGCAAAACAAAAAGATACAGAGGGTTGGTGCTTTGACTTGACTCGGCCAAGTTACAGCCCTTTTATGAAGTATGTGGAGAATCGCGAATTGCGCAAAGAGTTGTACATGGCTTATAATACACGGGCTTTAGAAGGAGAGTTGAACAACCGCCCTGTCGTGAAAGAAATGGTGAACCTTCGTCTCCGCTTAGCTCAATTGCTTGGCTTTCGTAACTATGCCGACTATAAACTAAAAGATCGAATGGCAGAGAACAAAGAGAATGTTTATAAACTGCTTAATGAACTTTTAGACGCTTATAAACCAACGGCAAAGAAAGAAATTGAAGAGGTGCAGAAATATGCCTATGCAGCGGGCGCCGATTTTACAATCATGCCGTGGGATTGGTCTTACTACTCTGAAAAACTGAAAGAAGAAAAATTCAATTTGAACGATGAACTTCTTCGTCCTTATTTTGAGCTGGAAAAGGTGAAAAAAGGTGTCTTTGGTTTAGCAACTCGTCTTTACGGACTGACTTTCAGACGAAACGAAGATATTCCTGTCTATCATCCAGAGGTAGAAGCGTACGAGGTTTTTGATAAGGATGGGGAATTCCTGGCTGTTTTCTATGCCGATTTTCATCCTCGCAAAGGGAAACAAGGAGGTGCGTGGATGACAGAATATCTTTGCCAACATATTGATGAACAAGGTGTTAACGTTCGACCACATATATCTATCGTTACTAATTTTCCTCGAGCAACAGACTCAACACCAGCTTTGCTAACGTTTGATGATGTGCAAACTTTTCTGCATGAGTTTGGCCACTCTATTCATGGAATGGTCTCGAATGTGACATATTCAAGTTTGTCGGGAACCAATGTATATCGTGATTTCGTAGAGTTGCCTTCCCAACTGATGGAGAATTGGGCATACGAAAAGGATTATTTAGACTCTTTTGCCGTCCACTATCAAAATGGAACCACTATACCTTTCGAAATGATTGAGAGTATTAGAAACTCGGCTAATTTCAATACAGGGTATGCGGCACTCCGCCAGTTGAGTTTTGGCTATTTGGATATGGGATGGCATGTCATAGAAAGACCTTTTGATGGTGATGTTTTGTCATTTGAACGAGATGCTTGGGAAAAAGCACAGACATTGCCAACTGTCGACGGTACATCTATGAGCGTTCAATTCACACATATATTTTCAGGAGGATACTCTGCTGGTTATTATAGTTACAAATGGGCGGAAGTCTTAGATGCAGATGCTTTTTCTGTATTCCAAAAAGAGGGGATTTTCAATACAGAAACTGCATCGAGATTTAGACGTGAGGTTTTAGAGAAGGGAGGAAGTGAACATCCAATGAAGCTTTACAAACGTTTCAGACGAGGAGAACCTTCTATTATGCCATTGTTGAGAAGAAACGGAATCATCCAATGATTTTAATAAGAAAATACATTTATTAACAATCTTTAATCTGACAAAATGGCAGTTTCAAAGTTGTGGCTCTATATTTGTAGTAAATAGGTTGGAATGTGTAATTGTTAAAAAAAATTTTGCTTATGACGATTTTTCAATTGTTTTCACAATATGGAGTTTGGATATTTTTCATTGGTATCGCGATTGTAAGTTATGGAGTTCAATGGCTCTTGAAAAGACGTTTTCAGGAATATTCTCAGATGCCGATTAACCTTACTGGTAAGGAGGTGGCTGAGAAGATGCTTCGTGATAACGGCATTTATGATGTTAAGGTGGGGTGTGTTTCAGGACAATTGACAGACCATTACAATCCGACAGACAAGACTTTGAATCTGAGCGAGAGTGTTTATGATTGTAGAAATGTCGCCGCTGCTGCGGTAGCTGCGCACGAGTGTGGCCATGCCGTTCAACATGCAAAGGGATATGCTTTTTTGAAGATGCGTTCTGCCATGGTTCCTGTTGTAAGTTTTGCAAGTAATTGGGTGCAATGGGTGCTATTGGCGGGAATTCTTTTGGTTAACAGTTTTCCAAGTCTGTTGCTCATCGGAATTATCCTCTTTGCGGCTACAACCTTGTTTAGTGTTGTGACATTGCCTGTCGAGGTGAATGCTAGTTCAAGAGCGTTGGATTGGCTTTCTTCTGCAGGAATCACGAATGCCAGCACATACCCAGCAGCAAGAAAAGCCTTGAGCGCCGCCGCCTATACCTATTTCGTAGCGGCAATCAGTTCAATCGGAACATTGCTTTATTATGTGATGATTTATATGTCAAGGAGAGACGACTAAAAAAATAAATATAAAGAATTATTGAGAAGGGACGCATTTTGCTACGTCCCTCTTGATGGTATAATAAAAGATAATGATATAAAATCAATATGGGATTAACAGAGAAACTACAAAAAAAGAAGGAAAATCTTGAACAAGCGGTACGTACGAGAGTGGAGGAGTTCAACTCTTTGATTCGTGTCTACTTGGAGGCTTCAATGGCAGTAAACTTGGGCGTGATGGATATTCGTATGCTTCCAGATTTGAAGATGGTGAAACAAAAATTTAAAATTCCTACACAGTCTCGTTTAGGTGTTGCAGAGAAAGAATTCGCAAAAAAAATGATGGTTACCGAGTATAAAATGACTGACAGTTTCTTCAAAGAAATAGACTCTTCCATCAAAAAGGTTTGCAAAAAGCAACAAGACATGCAGAAGTATTTCTTTTTGTTTCAAAGTCTTTCTCAAGACCTTTTTTTGGCACTATCTTCAGAGATGCAATGGACGTTGCGCTTACCCTCTTTCTTCAGTGGAATAATAAAATCTTCTACCAAAGATTCGGTTCATAAAATCTTGACAAGTGCGAACTTCAAGGCTGCTGACGTTAGAAAATCGGCTGTCAACGTCAGAGACCTCAAAGAAAAAATGAATTTAAGCGAAGATTGGTTATTCCAATTTGCTTATCCAGTATTGATGCTTTCTAAAGGTTCAAAAATAAAGTAAGAAAAAAACAATTTCATATTGTTTTTTGCGCATAAAAATAGTTTAAATCGTTAATATACAAAGCAATATGGAGAATGATATAAGGTTGAAATTCGAGAAGATAGTCAATTCTTCCGATTTGCTTCTAACAGAAGAGGAGCGAAATCTACTAAACATTGCATACGGGTCTATTCTTAACTTGCAAGAGGATGAGAATGACGATGTTAAGCGAAGTATGGAGGTTGCTACTATCTTGGTTGAGGAGGTGAACATCGGCAAGATACCTGTTCTTAGCATTCTTGTATATTGTGCGGTAATGAAGGATAAGATTGTATTAGAACAAGTTGAATCGGTGTTTGGCTCTCAGGTGTTGAACATTGTGAATGGTTTGTTCAAATCGCGTGAACTCTACAAAAAGAGTGCGTCCGTTCAATCTGAAAACTTCCGAAAATTGCTGATGACGATTGTGGAGGATATTCGTGTTGTCATTATTTTGATATGCGAACAACTTTATTTTATGCGTTCAATGGCAAATTCGGACAACGAATTGCGTGTGAAAATCGCAAATGAATCCTCTTACCTTTATGCGCCTTTAGCCCATCGATTAGGTTTGTATCGTATCAAATCTGAGTTGGAGGATTTATCGTTGAAATATACGAACAACAAGATTTACAAAGGAATAGCAGGAAAGTTGGCAGAAACAAAGGCTGAACGAGATCGCTATATCTATGCGTTTATTGAACCTCTTAAGGCACAGTTAGAGAAGGAGGGATTCAAATTCTCTATAAAGGGTAGAACTAAGTCGATTTATTCGATTTGGAACAAGATGAAGAAGCAAAATACGGCATTTGAGAATATTTATGACCTTTTTGCTATTCGTATTATCTTGGACACACCATTAGAGAAGGAAAAGTCTGAATGTTGGCAGGTTTATTCTATTGTAACCGACAAATATCAGCCTAATCCGAAGCGCCTGCGTGATTGGCTTTCTATCCCGAAATCAAATGGATATGAGTCGTTGCACACTACGGTGATGGGGCCAGAAGGGAAGTGGGTTGAAGTCCAGATTCGTACGGAACGTATGGATGAGGTGGCCGAAAAAGGTTTTGCTGCCCATTTCAAATATAAAGGGATCAAGGGTGAGATAGGGTTGGATTCTTGGTTGGCGAATGTTCGTGAGTTGTTGGAAAACCCTCAGCCTAACGCGATTGAGTATATGGACGACTTCAAGTTGAGTCTTTATCGTAAGGAGGTTTTTGTGTTTACACCGAAAGGTGATTTGCAACAATTGCCTCAAGGGGCGACCGTATTAGATTTCGCCTTTATGATACACTCGAATGTTGGTAGCCATTGCGTGGGTGGAAAAGTAAACGGTAAAAGTGTAACTATTCGCACAGAGTTGCACAATGGCGATCAAGTTGAGGTCATCACCAATTCAAACCAGGTTCCTCATAAAGAGTGGCTTTCGTTTGTTCACACTTCGAAGGCGAAGACTCGCATTAAGCAATATCTTCGCGAACAGGAAGCTGTGAATATGGAGGAGGGCAAAGAACTCTTAAAGAGACGTCTTAAGAATTGGAAACTGCCATACGAAGAGGGTACAGTCTCACGGATGGTGTTGAAATTAGGCTATAAAGCAGTACAAGATTTCTACCAGGCTTTAGCTGAAGACAAAGAAGATTTGGCAAAGATTAAGGATTTATATGTACTATGCCAAAATAATGACTCTAACACGGACGAATCTCCTAAAAACATTGGAAATTATAGTCGCACGACAGAGTTAGAAACATTTTCCAAATCAGAAGATTGCCTTATCATAGATGAACATCTCAAAGGCGTTGAATATTCTCTGTCAAAGTGCTGTAACCCTATCTATGGCGACGATATTTTTGGCTTTGTTTCCATTCACAATGGAATTAAAGTGCATCGCACCGACTGCCCTAATGCCCCACAAATGATGTCTCGTTTCGGTTATCGTTTTATCCGCGCGAGATGGGCGGGAAAATCTGATCAAATGTACTTGGCAACTTTGCATGTGGTCGGAAATGACGATATCGGAATCGTTACAAATGTGACGTCATTGATTCAAAAAGAGACAAAAATTTCGCTTCGTTCCATTTCCGTAAATACGGTAGATGGACTCTTCCAAGGGACGATAACGGTAATGGTTTCAGACACAAAAGATCTTGAGAAATTGACCAACAAAATCAAGACGATAAAAGGAGTTAAATCTGTTATAAGAAATTAAAAACAAAAATATGTTTTCAGGTATAGTGGAAGCAACTGCCAAGGTGGTTGCAATCAAAAAAGATGGTGATAATGTCCATTTTACGATGACATGTCCATTCGTTAAGGAACTAAAAATAGATCAAAGTGTTGCACACAATGGTGTATGCTTGACGGTAGTGGATTGTACTGACGATACCTATACTGTAACTGCTGTTTTAGAGACTTTAAGAAGATCTAATTTAGGCTTGTTGAAGGAAGGCGACCTTGTTAATGTTGAAAGAAGTATGGTAATGAATGGCCGTTTAGATGGTCATATCGTACAAGGACACGTTGATCAAACTGCTCGTTGCGTTGATAAGAAATCAGAAAATGGTAGTTTCTATTTTACTTTTCAGTATGATAGTACTCCCGAGATGGTTCATAAGGGATATGTAACTGTAGAGAAAGGTTCCGTGACTGTCAATGGAACTAGCTTGACTGTTTGTGATTCAAAGATTGATGGCTTTTCTGTCGCGATTATTCCATATACATACGAACATACCAATTTTTGTCATATAGAAAAAGGCTCTATTGTGAACATTGAGTTTGATATTATCGGCAAATATTTGAGCCGTATGATGGAAGTACGTTAAAAAAATCTTAAATTTGTAGAACTTAGTTGTTTTTAGGTGCAACGGGTGAAACTTAGTAAACTAAAAAATAGATGCAAAAGGAATTATTGTTAGCGGACGAGGCAATTGCCCAAGGTGCAATCGATGGTGGTTTGTCCGGTGTATATGCCTATCCAGGAACTCCATCTACGGAGATAACGGAGTATATTCAGAATTCAAAGCAAGCAAAAGAAAGAAACATTCACAGTCGCTGGTCTTCTAACGAGAAAACCGCTATGGAGGCAGCTTTAGGTATGTCGTATGCAGGGAAACGTTCGCTCGTATGTATGAAACATGTGGGAATGAATGTGGCAGCAGATTGTTTCGTAAACACTGCCATGACTGGGGTCAATGGTGGTATGATGGTGCTTGCGGCCGACGATCCATCAATGCATTCTTCCCAGAATGAGCAAGATTCTCGCTTCTATGGAAATTTCGCTATGATTCCAATATTCGAGCCATCCAACCAACAAGAGGCTTACGATATGGCTTATAATGGCTTTGAGTTGTCTGAAAAATTAGGATATCCAATTCTGATGAGGGTGGTTACTCGTTTGGCTCATTCTCGTTCGGGTGTTGAGCGTAGAGATAATAAACCGCAAAATGGGAATAGCGTTCCGGAAGATCCTCGTCAGTTCGTCTTATTGCCTGCAATCGCACGTCGTCGTTACCAACATCTGTTAGATTCGCAGAGTGCTATGTTGCAAGCTTCCGAAGAATCTGAATACAACAAGTATATAGATGGAAAAAACAAAAAGTTGGGCGTGGTCGCATGTGGTATAGCAGTCAACTATTTGAATGAAACTTACCCTAAAGGATGCGAATACCCGGTTGTCAAGGTTTCTCAATATCCATTGCCTAAAAAAATGATAGACAGACTTGCTGATGAGTGCGAGGAATTGATTGTTTTAGAGGATGGTTATCCGTTTGTCGAAAGTCAACTGAAGGGATTCTTTGAGGTGAAAAAGATACACGGACGTTTGGATGGAACTTTGCCTCGTACTGGAGAATTGAATCCAGATAATGTTGCGAAAGCATTTGGAAAATCAAAAGAGATTGTCTACCAAGTTCCTTCAATTGTAAAAAATCGTCCACCTCAAATGTGTCAAGGATGTGGACATAGAGACATGTATGCGGCGTTGAACGATGTCTTAAAAGGCTATCCTAACAGTAAGGTGTTTGGTGATATCGGATGTTATACTTTAGGTGCCCTTCCTCCATATCAGGCCATCAACTCGACTGTAGATATGGGTGCTTCCATTACGATGGCAAAAGGAGCTTCCGACGCAGGTTTGTATCCGGCAGTTGCCGTAATTGGAGACTCAACCTTCACGCACTCTGGTATGACAGGACTTCTGGATGCTGTAGATGAAAATTCTGACATCACTATTGTGATTTCAGATAATGAGACGACAGCAATGACGGGCGGACAAGATTCTCAAGGAACAGGAAAAATAGAGAGTATTTGCTTAGGTTTGGGTGTGAAACCAGAGCATTTGAGGGTATTCGTTCCGTTGAAGAAAAATTACGATGAAATGTTGCAAATTATCAAGGAAGAAATTGACTATCATGGCCTTTCTGTGATTATTCCTCGTCGTGAGTGTGTTCAGACGCTTACGAGGAAACTAAAGGCAGCTAAGAAAAAATAATTTAAAATTCGAAGGAAGGGGGAGTCTTGAATTTTTGGACTCCTCTTTCTTTATTCTGTTTTTTGTTTGTCGTTTGTTTAGCAACTTTTTGCGATTATTAAAAAAACGAGTATTTTTGTGCTATATCGGTTTTGTTCTGCACGTTTGAAAGATATGTTTTGTTTGGACTGTATGAAATTAGAAAAGATACTTTTTCTTGATGTGGAGACGGTGTCTCAAGTCAAGAGTTATAGCGAGTTGAATGAGAATATGGCTACGCTATGGAATGAGAAATATGATCAAATAAAGAAACGGTCTTTGTATAAGTACGAGGAGGAGAGCGATGCTTTATCGTCATTACCCGACATGGGGTTGTTTGCAGAGTTTGGAAAAATCATTTGCATTTCGGTAGGATTTCTCTATAAACAAACCGAAGAAGATGAAAAATGGTCTTTTCGAGTTCGTTCGATCACTTCAGACAATGAGAATGTCATATTACAGCAATTCATAGAGTTACTGCAGGATGTGGTTAAGAAAGAATTTCTTGTGTGTGGACATAACATCAAAGAATTTGACGTTCCATACATTGCCAGACGACTGATAATCAACAACATACCACTTCCTAAGTTCTTTTTGAAACTGAAAGGAAAGCCATGGAACAATCCGTTGTTAGACACAATGGATTTATGGAAATTTGGCGATTACAAGCATTATACATCATTAAACCTATTGTGTGAGACATTAGGCATAAAGTCGCCCAAAGAGGAAATGTCAGGAAAAGATGTCTATCAAATTTATTATCAGGACCATAATCTTGATAGAATAGCGTATTATTGCGAGAACGATGTAATTGCAACAGCGCAGGTTTATCTTAAATTAAATGGAAAGAAAATAATAGAAGAGACTAATATTGAAAGAGTTTATTCATTAGAGTCCAAGGGGAAAAGTCAACAAAACAAAATCACTCCTCTTTAACAAAATAGTGTTTTTTTTGTAATTTTGTACGATTGTAATTTTGAAAGTATAGTTTTCATAGTAGTATAAATTTACGAAGATGTTTAGGAGTAAAACATGCGGAGAACTCACGATAGAAAACGTCGGTGAAGTCGTAACCTTGGCGGGTTGGGTTCAGAAATCCCGTAAGATGGGAGGAATGACCTTTGTAGATATGCGCGACCGATATGGTATCACGCAGGTGGTTTTTAACGAGGCAAACGATGCAGCTCTTTGTACAGAAGCTAATAAGGTAGGTCGTGAATGGGTGATTCAGGTTAAAGGGACTGTTGCAGAACGTAGTAATAAAAACAAGAATATACCGACGGGTGATATTGAAATTATTGCTCAGAGTCTTGTTGTTTTGAACTCATCAGAAGTTCCTCCATTCACTATTGAGGATGTGTCTGATGGAGGTGATGATTTGCGTATGCAGTATCGTTATTTGGATATCCGTCGTAATCCGGTTCGAAAGAATTTAGAGTTGCGTCATAAAATAGCCTTTGAAGTTCGTCGCTACTTAGACAGCCAGAATTTTTTGGAGGTTGAGACTCCTGTTTTGATTAAGTCAACACCGGAGGGTGCACGCGATTTCGTTGTGCCTTCTCGTATGAACCCAGGACAATTTTACGCATTGCCACAGTCTCCTCAACAATTCAAGCAGCTTTTGATGGTGGCTGGTATTGACCGCTATTTCCAAATTGTGAAATGTTTTCGAGATGAGGATTTGCGAGCCGATCGTCAACCAGAATTTACTCAAATCGATTGTGAAATGTCTTTCATTGAACAGGAGGACGTTCTAAATATGTTCGAAGGTATGATTAAACATATCTTTAAATATGTGAAAGGTGTAGATTTTGATGGTCCTTTCCCTCGGATGACATGGCATGAGTGTATGCGACTCTACGGTTCTGATAAACCAGATATGCGTTTTGGAATGACTTTCGTGGAGTTGAAGGATTTAACAGAAGGCCATAATTTCCCGGTCTTTGACGCAGCTAATTTTGTCGTTGGTATTAATGCCGAAGGTTGCGCTAATTATACAAGAAAGCAATTGGACGCTTTGACAGAGTTTGTTAAACGTCCTCAAGTTGGAGCAAAAGGCTTGGTTTACGTTAAATACGAAGAGAACGGCTCTTTCAAATCAAGTGTTGATAAATATTATAGTCAAGACGATTTGAAACTTTGGGCTGATCGTTTCGGCGCAAAACCAGGTGATTTGATGTTGATTCTTTCTGGTCCTGATGCTAATGCCACTCGTAAACAAATGAACGAATTGCGTTTGGAGATGGGCGAACGTTTGGGCTTAAGAGACAAGAATAAATTTGCTCCTTTGTGGGTTATTGATTTCCCACTATTCGAGTGGAACGAAGAAGACAAACGATTCTATGCAATGCACCATCCGTTCACTAGCCCGAAATTAGAGGATGTCCAATATCTTGACAGTGATCCTGGACGTGTTCGTGCAAATGCATACGATTTAGCGATGAATGGTGTTGAGCTAGGAGGTGGTTCTATTCGTATTCACGATTCGGAGTTACAGAATAAGATGTTCCAACTGCTCGGATTCACGGAAGAAAAAGCTATGGATCAGTTCGGTTGTTTGATCAATGCGTTCAAGTATGGTGCGCCACCTCATGGTGGTTTGGCTTTTGGTTTGGATCGAGTAGTATCAATGTTGGCTGGGTTGGATTCTATTCGCGACTGCATTGCCTTTCCTAAGAACAATTCAGGCAGAGATGTCATGATTGATTCGCCTTCGGCAATTGATGATGTTCAGTTGGATGAACTCGGGTTGGAAATAAAACCATTAGGGAAATAATTAAAAAATTAGGGAGGACAAGAAAATAACTTGTCCTCTTTTTTTAAAACGAAAGAAAATGAATCATAAAATCATATTAGCCTCCAATTCTCCTCGAAGAAAAGAACTCTTGGCAGGTTTAGATATACCATTTGAAGTAAAAACAATTGTTGGATTAGATGAAAATTTTCCAAGTGACTTGCAGGCTGGAGATATCCCGTTATTTTTATCAGAGAAGAAGTCTGAAGCGTATGAGAGTTTATGGAAAGAAGAAGACACAATGATAATTACATCAGACACAATCGTTTGGGTGATAGCCGAAGATGGGAAAGGACAGATGTTAGGTAAACCTAAAAGCTACGAAGAGGCTTTTGAAATGTTGCAACTTTTATCAGGAAAGACACACCAAGTTTTTACAGGTGTTTGCGTTCGTACAAATGAAAAGAAAGAGTCTTTTGTAACACGCACAAACGTTAAGTTTTCAGATTTGAGTGATGCTGAAATAAATTATTATATAGAAAAATATAAGCCGTACGACAAGGCTGGATCATACGGCGTTCAAGAGTGGATTGGTTATATTGCAGTTGAGGAAATCACAGGAAGTTTCTATAATGTCATGGGATTACCCGTTCATCAGTTGTATAAGGTCTTGAAATCGACTTTCTCGTCATATATTGATCCCAATCGAAATTGTTGAGAGCCTCCTCCGCAGCTTCATAACCAATATTATATATCTCATCGGCTCTGCTGGCATCAAACATACCATAGTCTTTCGCCTTCGTTGTCTCTATAACGATGTCGCAACTCTTCTTCTGTTCTATAGTATTTCCATTTACCGCCAAATGGAAAACACGTTCCGACACATCAATTAAACTTTTTGATTTCTCAACGTATGTAATCGGATTAACATGAATACCAATAACAAGGTCGCATCCTTGTTTCCTTAAGATAGACGCTGGCATATTGCAGAAAAAACCACCGTCAACAAACTGTTTCCCATTTATTTCAACAGGATTAAAACAAATAGGAACTGAGGCAGAGGCTATTATACAATCCAATAACGGACCAGAACTAAAGTAGACATTGCATCCTGCATTCAACTCAGTTGCATTTATTGTTAAAGGAATCTTCAAATCCTCAAAATTCTTGGAGGTTATTTTCTTAGAGATAAATCGTCTAAACTTGTCCATTTTACTGAAACCTCCCGTTTTCATCATATTGACAGGACTTAGCATTGAAAACAAGTCACATTGCTTAAAATATTCACACAAATCTTCAGGTCTGTTACCATCGGCGTACATCGCCCCCATAATAGCTCCCGCACTTACACCTGAAAGTCGTTCAATTTGTACACCTCTGTCTTCCAATGCTTTAAGAACACCCAAATGAGCAATTCCTTTTGCGCCACCTCCACTAAGTGCGACTCCCACTTTACAATTATTAAAATTGTTATTCATGTCTTGTCTTTTTTCTTTCAGTTATTTGTTTCTTATTTGGCAAAAATAAGAAATTTCACAAATCTTTTGAAATCAATTTGCTATTAAGATAGCAAAAACATACTATGTTTTTATTTTCTATTGACTAATAATAAAATAGAATTAAATAGCAAATAATAACAATGCAATATTAACAAAACATATCAATAAAAAGCCGATTAGTAATTCTTTCCAAATTACTCGTCCAGAGAAGAACATTCCGTAGAACATTTTCACAATATTATTGCTTATGATTGCCTGAAAAGCCGCCAAGATCAGCAAAGAGTCTGATATATCATATTTTGTTTGGAAAAGATTGATGATAAAAGGATTAATGTCTGTTACACCTACCATTATAGAAAGAATACGCAAACCACCGTCTCCAAAATATTGTAGTGCATAGTGCGTTACTAAGGTAAATGCGACAAAGAGAACTGCGAATAAAATTGATACTTTCAATTCCAGTGGATTCTTTTCGTCTTCCTCTAAAACGGTTTTATTCTCGCCAACTGCTATTTTATTTTTACCTTTTCGATAAAAAAATAATGCGGTTAGTGCACATACAATCATCATAACAACGAATAGCCACCAATATTGTAATGCCAAACGAGTATTAAATATTGCTAGTAATACGAGTATTTTAAAATACATCATAGACAATGCAAAAAAAATGGCGGCAATGTATTCATGAAGACTATTCGTATTTTCCTTGGCTTTTTTTGCAAGTATTATGCATGTTGCCGTACTACTATAGATTCCTCCTAAAATTCCCGTTATGATAACACCTCCATTTCTAAATATATATTTCTTTATAAGGTAGCTGACATACGATATTCCAGAGATGACGACGGTAGCTAACCAAATCGTGTAGGGGGTAAGTCCTGTTCCTTCTATAAGTTCATTTTTAGGAAGTATGGGGAGAATAACGCCTGCTATAATAAGGAATTTTGCTAAATTGGTTATTTCTTCATCATTCATACTCTTTGCAAATTCAGTGAATTTCTCCTTCATTTCAGACAGTAACAATACAGAAACGACAACGAGAATCCCCAGCCACAATCCTTTGGCAAGTACGACAGGAGCCAAACTGTATGTGATGAGTCCCACCATAATAGAAGTGATGCCATGATAGCCTTGTACAAAAATCTTATGAACGAAAAAGACTACAAAAAGCAATGAAAGTATTATTCCACCGCATAGGAAGGGTACGAGACTGCCATCTCCAATAGCATAGAGTATATAACCGAAAATTCCAATTAATGTAAAAGTTCGGTCCGCGCCAAAAGAAGTGGTCGTCTCGTCTTTTCTCAGGTAGAGCTTTCTCTGAGATAAACCAATAACAAGCGACATTAGTGCTATACATAGAAAGTTGAATATGTCGCTATACATATAGGAACTAAAATCAAAATTCATAACGCCTTTTTTGTATTTAGACAAACGTGTATTTACACAAATTTAGATAATTTTTTTGATAGCTGATTTAAAATAAAAGCTTTGCACAACTCCTCGCATGAGAATATAGACAATAAATGCTAACCATAGTCCATGGTTGCCCATTGAGTTAATCAAAAGATTGTATATTATGAAAAAAGACGTTGTGGCACAAATCATACAGATAACCATTCCTTTAGCCATTGTCGCTCCAATCATGATGCCATCCCAAAGGAAAGCAGCAAATCCACAGAATGGTATTGCGATGACCCACCAATGATAATCTTTGGCTGCTTCTATTACAGATGCCTCGTTTGTCAAAATCTTTAAAAATGGAGTGGTAAAGAATGTATAAAGTATCGTAAATAAAACTGCTAAAGAAAATCCCCAACGAAAAATATGTTTGATGGACAATTGCATATTTTTTTTCTCTTTCGCTCCAATATAACGTCCTGTTAAAGCTTCTCCAGCGTAGGCAAATCCATCTGAGAAATAAGAAAATAGTGTGAACAATTGCATTAACAAAGTATTGACCGCCAATAGCGTTGTGCCTTGTTTTGCCCCTGCTAATGTGAAAAAGCAGGTTACACTTGTTAGGCAGAGTGTCCGGATGGCAATCCCTCCATTAAGTGTGCAAAATTTCTTCAGTTTTTCTATTTCTAACGCTAATCGAATGTCTACAAATTTAGCTAAATTCCCATACTTTTTAATCCAAAGTGAAAATGCTAATATTACTCCACTGTATTCTGCAATGACCGTCCCCAATGCGATTCCTTTAATACCCATGCCAAAATTGAAAACAAAAAAAAGACTGCATAGGATATTGATGATGTTGGTTGTCAATGCTACAATCATAGGGTAGACGGAGTTTTGCATACCTATGAACCAACCTTTTATGCTATAAAGACACATTGTGGCGGGAACACCGAATATACAAATAGAAATGTATATGTTTGCCGACTTTTCTACTACCTCTGTCGTTTGCATATATCTAAAGGCTACCGATTCCACAATGTTTTTTAGCAGAATTATCAGTACACAGGCTAAAAGAGACACAACGATAGAACGAACAAGGATATTTGCCATTTCCGAATTGTCCTTTGCACCGAATGCTTGGGCTGTCAGTCCGCTTGTACCCATTCGCAAAAATCCAAAATTCCAGTAAAGCAGATTCAGAAGTGTTCCTCCTACCGAAATGGCACATATAAAAGTTTCATTGCCCAAGTGTCCTGCAATAGCCATATCTACTAAACTGAGCAAAGGAACTGTGATATTGGTTGCTATCGCCGGCAAGGCAATTTTTAGAATCTTCTTGTTCATCTTTCTCTTTTTTTTATAAAATGAAAAAGGGCGCATGTTATTGCACCCTTTCTTGCTTATATATATCTTATTGTTATCTATCCGCTTTCAGCATCTTGTTAGAATAAACTTTTCCGTCAACACTCAACTGAAGAACGTATGTGCCTGCTCCTAAGTTAGAAGTGTTAAAATCGTATGCATACTGCCCTTCCTCTAATTTCTCGCTGATTAGTTTTGAGACAACATTTCCTGTGAGGTCGAGGATACGAATAACCACTTTAGCATCTTTGTTTAAGTTGAAAGAGACCTGTAAGTTATCAATAAACGGATTTGGCATAGCCAGATAGTTGAAAGAAGAAACTGACACATTCGCTTTCTTCGTTTTATTTTCTTGAATGGCGTCATTCTTGTAGGTTGCTGGCGTTTCCATAAACATTGCGGCGTATTTTGAATTACTACACTTGCAAGCGTTTGCTAATGGGAAATACTCTTGTTCAACAGTGATGATGATAGGGTAGCGAGCACCCTCTGCAAAATATTGATAGCGGATAGAGCTGATTTTGTATTCAGAGCTGCCGAAACTCTCAGTGTACTCTTTGTCCACTTTTACACGAAGAACATTTTTGTAGATTGTTCCATCTGGCATGACAACAGTTCCCCAAGCATCTGCTTTCGTGATATATGTGCCATCCAAGTAGTTGGTTGCACTACCAGACTGAGACGTTCCACTATAAGCACCTGTTTTTACATCCTGATACGAAAGTGGAAAAAACAAATCAACGATAGGTGCATCAAGAGAGAGTGTTGAGCTTGGGGTTTCCATACCGAAATAACGCTTTTCGTTCGGAGTAATCTCGAACAACGTGTTCTTTTCTCCCCCCTCGTCGCAACTCAATCTGTAACCTTCCGTTGCAATAGATTTTAAGTCTTCGTTCTGTTCAATGTAAAAATCCTTAAGTATCTTAGAATGAGAGAAATCCCAAACTTGATTGGCACCAGACTGAGATTGCTCTACATATTCAATTTGCTTCATATTTCTATAGTCGCCTTTTCTAAGACCATTGGCATCGAAAGAAAGACTGTATTGCGCAAAGCATCCCACTGATAGAAGCAATGCGGATGAAATCGTTAATAAATTCTTCATTTTCTTTTGTTTTTGTTTTTCCAAAATCTTTAAATCCTGCTCAATGTGATTTGAAAAGAGGCAAAAACCTCTTACAGAATCCTAAACATATTGTAAAGATAGATATTTATTTTGTTAAAGACGGATATAAAAATGAGTTTTTTCTGTTATTAAAACATTTTAAATTTTGATATGTGAAAAAGAAAAGTACGATTAAGGAAATTCTTGTGCTTTTCAGAAAAAATCATTTCATTTGCGTCAGTCTTTTTGAACTTTTTAATAATCAATCAAATGGCGAATCGAAGAAGGGAAGAAACACGAGAACAACTGAATTTGAAAACTGAAAAACAAAGAGAAAAAGAGCGTATCGCAATTGAAAAAGCGAAGCAAGAAGCTAAAAAAATAGAAGCCCGACGGAAAGAAATAGAAGAAAACGGTATCTATCGTATTTTCATTTCTGGCTTTTCCTTTGGTTTGGACATCATAGACGGTGTGTTAGGGTTTTTCGAAGGTGTGGGTGATTTCTTTACCACGGCAGTTAGTTTTGTTTACGTCTATATCAGTCTCTTCATAGTTAGGTCTTTCCGACTGACATTGGCCGTTTTGACGATAACCTTGTTTGATGCGGTTATTGGGTTTATTCCTTTTGCAGGTAGTATCGTTGATCTTGTTTTCTGTGGAAATTATATTAACAAAAATATGATAAAAGGATTTGTAGATGGAAACAAAGAGGCCCATAGAAGGGTTAAAATTATATCTTCATTTTCATTTTTAGCAATCGCAATTTTTGTTTGTTTGATTATATATATAGTTAAATGATGATTCCTAATGGAAAATATTAATGGTTAAGTAAAATAGTTGAAGTATTTTTCACTTCCACTGCAATTTGTTCTTCCGACCTTTTTTCAATACTCATCATCTCTGGAATTAGCTCAAATATTGCGTTTTCTGTTGTAATATTTTTTTTGAAAACAGAACGGTTCATTTTGGTTTTGCCATAAAACACAGACTCTTGAATTGAAAAATCTCCATTGAAAGTAGACTGAACTATGTTAACTTTGTCATCAAATTTAGAATAAGACAGCAAAGTTTCACCTTCTACCATCGCATAATTGAACATTACAATACCTGAAATTTGGGCTTCAGACAAACGGAATTGACCACCTACATTAATGTTGTTGAAATTTAGATTATCTGCCTTTAAACCCGGAAATGACGCATCTTCTGCAAATTTAGCGTCCATAAAAGATATATTTCCCCGAACGACGGTATTTGAAAAGTCAAATTTTTTTTGAGCAATTGCTGAGACAAAATTAACCTGTGTCCCGTTTATTAACATCCAATCAAAAGAGGCATCATCAAAAAATTGACAATTAGGGAAATAAACATCTCCATTAATTGTCGCGTTTCTGAAATTCACAACATTTTGAAAATCACAACCAAAAAAACATAGATTTCCACCAAAACGTGTGCGATAAAGAAAGGTGGTTTTGTCAATCACCTTCTTAAAAGCAATTACTTTTCCCGTAAAAACGCAGTTGAAAAAAGAAATATGCTGTGCTACGTCCGTTGTAAACTGATTTGGAGAGATAAGCGCAGGGGATGAGACTTCCGTGAAATCTAAATCACCTTCAATCATTGCGTTGAAAACTTGAATATTCTCGCCCTTCTTGAGTTTCTTTAATATATCAGATGCTTTCATACTCTTAAGTGAAGTGGTTCTATCAGAGCCATCAGTTGAAATTTTCATACTTTCAACCACGACCTTATCTTTAGATTGAATGTTCGTACAAGCAACAATTTGAAATATTGTAAATAATACAATTGAAATGTTTTTAAAATGTGTCATAGGTCTAAAAATATGTTGGCAAAGATACGTCATAGAAGTAGATTATTTGTATCTTAGCGAAAATTTATAGGTTCAGATATGTTTAATATAAGCGTGTGTTGATATGAATGTGAAAAAAAATTCTATTATCGGATTAATTATTTGCTTCTCTGCAATTTTGTTTGCAACAAATCCGGAAGAAAGCAAGCACAGAGAGGAGGCGAAGAAAGTCCTGCGTGAAGATTTACAGACAAGAGTTGAGTCGAAAGACGACCAGGTGAAATCTTTGATAGGCGGTTTGAGTGATGATGACGATGAGCAAACGACCCAATCAACGAAAAAGGGAGGTTTGTTTAGTACTATATTCAATAGTTTCTTAGGCGACGCAGTGGTTGACAATATCGTTGATGAAATAGTGTACGCTGAAAATTGTGGCTTATTTTCATTGACAAAAATTAAATACGATGGAGAAGAAGCGACTGTTGGTTTTGGCGTTTTGGGAAATGTTTTCATATCAGACAAGTTTAATGAGGTAGTTAGTGCGTATTTGCATAATGGAGAGTAAATAAAATTTTATAATCCAAAAAAGAAAAATAAAAACTACGATATAATAACAATGAGTACGTTTACAGAATTGGCGCAGAAGCGCAGAAGCATCCGTCGTTTTACGGATCGACAAGTGGAGGAGAACAAGTTAGATGAAATATTGAAAGCTGCGCTGATGGCTCCATCCTCCAAACGGTGTCAGCCCTGGCAGTTTGTGGTTGTGACGGATCAAGACGAAATTCTTCAAATGTCTGTGTGTCGCGATATGGGATGTAGTTTTCTAGATGGAGCTCCCATGGCGATTATAGTTTTGGCGGATGAGACGTTGAGTGATGTTTGGGTGGAAGATGCGACGATTGCTGCATCGTACATACAGTTGGCCGCTGAGGATTTGGGGCTTGGATCTTGTTGGGTACAAGTTAGAAACCGAATGAAAAACGAAGAGCAGACCACAGAAGATTATCTTAGAGACATAATCAATGCACCCCAAAATCTTCGTATAGAGTGCATTATCGCTATTGGCTATAAGTCAGAGGAGAAGAATCCTTTCGACGAGACACGCTTGAAGTGGGAAAAAGTAAAGAGAGAGACATTTTGATGTGAATGAGATGTTAGCAAAGTCAATAAAATCAGGCGTATGATAGAATTGAACAGAAAAATGATGTTGGGTATTTCATTTGTTTTTTTTGGAATACTTTATTTGGTTTACGAGATAGGTGTTATACCAAGCGATAGTTTTCTGTATAACATTTTCAATGCTAAAATATTCCCGATTTACTTGGCAGTGATTTTTTTGATTGGAAAAGACTATAAAGTTGCCGCTGTAATGGCATTAATCAGTGTTGCTGTATGGGTGCCTAATTTTGCTCGTTTTATGTTTGTTCATTCAAACTTGTTTATACCTCTTTTAATGATTGCAGTTGGCGTACTGCTGATTTATAAAGTTCGCAAAGGCAAGTCAGATAAGGATATAAGTGAGGATGACATAGATTGCAACTCTTGATTGTGTTTGATATGGTGCAGAAAGTTTGTTTTATAGGTGCAGGCAAGTTGGCGACTCAGTTGTCTAAAGCCATGCGAATGGTTGGGTATGATATCGTCCAAATCTATAGTCGCACGGAAGATTCTGCAAAATCTTTGGCGGAAGATCTGCAATGTGCCTATACAACAAATGTTGATAAGCTCACAACAGAGGCCGATTTGTATATCTGCGCACTGAAGGATTCTGTGATTACAGAAGTCTTGAATCAAGCTAAAGTGTTTTCTAATGCGAAAATGTTAGTGCATACTGCGGGTAGTATGCCATTGAACATACTATCAAGATATACGGAGAATTATGGTGTCTTATATCCAATGCAGACATTTTCAAAGACGAAGAAAGTTGATTTCTCAAAGGTTCCATTCTTGATAGAAGGTTCTAATAGTCAAATTGTTGAAAATCTGAAGAATATAGCTGAAAAACTAAATTCAGATTCATATAATGTGAGTTCAGAAGACCGTAAAAAGATACATTTGGCAGCAGTATTCGTATCAAATTTTGCCAATCACGTATACGCATTGGGGTCAGATATTGTACAAACAGCAAACGTGCCTTTCGAAATTCTCCTCCCACTAATAGACGAGACAGCAGAGAAAGTCCATTATATGTCACCGAAAGAGGCGCAGTCAGGTCCTGCTGTTCGCAATGACCGAAACGTGATTGAGATGCATCGTTCAATGATGAAGGAAGACGAAGACCTTTTAAAAATATATGAGATGATGTCTGAATCCATATATAAAATGTCGAAAAAAACTATATAAAATGTTTAAGAACGAGTTACAGAAAGTAAAAGCCTTGGTTTTTGATGTAGACGGTGTACTCTCATCGGACTGTGTTCCATTACATCCATCAGGAGAGCCAATGAGAATGGTGAATATAAAGGATGGGTATGCAATGCAGTTGGCTGTTAGAAGAGGTTATCGTTTGGCAATAATCACAGGAGGTCGCACAGAAGCGATACGAAAACGCTTTGCTGGATTAGGCATTGAAGACATTTATATGGGAGCTTCCTACAAGATGAAGCAATTTAATGATTTCTTAAAGAAATATAAATTAAAAGCAGAAGAGATACTTTATATGGGCGATGACATACCCGACTATGAGGTGATGAAAGTATGTGGATACCCATGTTGTCCAGCAGATGCTTGTTCAGAAATAAAGTCCATTTCTCGCTATGTTTCTCCTATGAAAGGGGGATGTGGTTGTGGAAGAGACGTGATAGAGCAAGTGATGAAAGCCAATGGCGATTGGTTGGATAACGCAGATGCATTTGGTTGGTAATCAGAGATTCAAATGAAAGAAAAAATAAAAGATTACATAAGGTTGTTACATGTACCGACATTGTTGTTGGTGGCATTTTTCCAGATAGCAATGTTCTATTTCGTCATAACACCATTCTTGAGGTCGTATGGCGTAGAGCCTGTCATTCATACATTAGACGTCATCAATCTGGTGTTGGCATCGGTTTTTATTGCCGCAGGAGGTTTTGTCATCAATGATTATTTTGATTTGAGAATAGACCAAATCAACAGACCTGTTACAAGGGTCGTTGGAAGAACTTTGGATAAGCATACGGCTATGACCCTCTATATCGTGTTGACAGTTATAGGGGTCTGTTTTTCAATAATGCTTTGTTGGCACGCTCGGTCGTTCAATTATGCGATGGTTATGCTTTTCATAGCAGGAATATTATGGTTTTATTCCTCATCATACAAAAGGATGTTGATTTTAGGCAACGTTATTGTTGCATTGTTGATGGCGTTAGTACCAATGATGGTGGCTTTATTTCAAAATCGATTCATGGAATTAGAGTACAATATATCGCCAGATTTGGATTTCCTGACGAGTCGTTGCTATTTGATGATGGGCGGCTTTGCTCTTCTATCATTTATGTGGACATTCTTGATTGAAGTTGTAAAGGATATGGCGACCGTTGCCGGAGATCGAGAGTTAGAGTGTCATTCGTTTCCGGTTGTTTTCGGCACTTGTGCCACGAAGATTATTCTTTACGTTTGGATAACCTTAATGTGGATGAGCATTGGTGTTTTAATCTATATTTATCCGGTATTGCAGGTATCGTCAACATTGCGTTTTTATGTGTGTGGAATGGTAATCCCTTGTTTAAGCCTTTATTATATTATTGCGAAGGCACAAAATGTTGGAGATTATAGACTTATTTGCAAATACCTATTAGTTTTATTTGCTGTGAGTGTTGCCTATAGTTTCACATTATCATTTGAATAATAATAAAATTAAATAATATGACAACATTAGTTTTTCTTGCAGTAGCCGTTGTGACATGTATCATCATATTGGCGGTTATCGTGCATTTTTTCCCAGTTATGCTGTGGTTATCAGCGAAAGTATCTGGAGTTAACGTATCGTTAGTACAATTATTTGTCTCTCGAATTCGTAATGTTCCGCCAAAGTTGATTGTTGAATGTATGATTGAGGCACACAAAGCGGGATTAAAAACGATCACGAGAGATGGATTGGAGGCACATTATTTGGCAGGCGGACACGTTGCCAACGTCGTACATGCTTTAGTTTCAGCCTCAAAGGCTAATATGGATTTGAATTTCAACACTGCCACTTCAATAGATTTGGCTGGACGAGATGTATTGGAGGCTGTTCAGATGTCTGTGAATCCAAAAGTAATTGATACACCACCAGTTACAGCAGTTGCAAAAGATGGAATACAATTAGTGGCTAAGGCTAGGGTAACAGTTCGCACTAACTTGCAGCAGTTGGTCGGTGGAGCTGGAGAAGAGACGGTTTTAGCGCGTGTAGGAGAAGGAATCGTGTCATCAATCGGTTCCAGTGAATCTCATAAAGCAGTGTTGGAAAATCCAGATTCAATTTCAAAATTAGTGTTAAAAAAAGGATTAGACGCAGGAACAGCCTTTGAAATACTTTCTATTGATATTGCGGACATTGATGTCGGAAAGAATATTGGTGCTCAGTTGCAGATAGATCAAGCGCAAGCGGATAAGAACATTGCACAAGCGAAGGCGGAGGAACGTCGCGCAATGGCCGTTGCCGCAGAGCAGGAAAATAAAGCAAAGGCACAAGAAGCAAGAGCACGTGTCATTGAGGCGGAGGCTGAAGTGCCAAAAGCAATGGCAGAAGCATTTAGAAATGGCAATCTGGGTATAATGGATTATTACAAAATGAAGAACATTGAAGCAGACACTGCAATGCGTAATGCCATTGGTACGCCAAGTAAAAAAGTGGAAGAAAATAAACATTAATTAAAATGGACAAAACCAATAAAGCACTCTATCTGCTTTTTGCAACTGAAATGTGGGAACGTTTCAGTTACTATGGAATGCGGGCATTGTTGGTTCTATACCTCACCAGTTCTTTCATAGATGGAGGATTAGGGTTTACAGAAAGTAATGCATCTCTGTTATATGGAGTCTTTACGGGTTTAGTCTATTTCACACCATTGATAGGAGGATGGTTGGCCGATAATTATATCGGTCAACGTCGTTCTATCACAATAGGAGCAATTACAATGATATTGGGTCAGTTGAGTTTATTCTATGAATCAAACTTGACTTTTCTTTATATAGGTCTATTTTTATTGGTAATTGGCAATGGCTTTTTCAAGCCTAATATCTCAGTTATTGTTGGAAAATTGTATTCGCCAGAGGATATACGAAGAGATTCTGCATATACGATTTTTTATATGGGAATTAACGTTGGAGCGTTTTTTTCGCCTCTTGTTGCAGGCTATTTTGCATTGCAATACGGATTTAGATATGGATTTTTAGTTGCAGCAGTGGGGCTATTTATTGGGTTGGTTATATATCAAATCTTAGGGAAACGGCTATTAGGAGACCTTGGAATGAAACCTGACGTTATAGTCTCAAAAGAGAATAAAGAACAACAACAATTAACGAAAGAAGAAAAAGATAGAGTTCGTGTCATATTAGTTTTTGTGCTTTTCAGCATATTTTTCTTTGCGGGTTTTGAACAAGCAGGAAGTTCTATGACATTGTATACAAATAAATATATAGACAGAGTAGTAGGTGGTTTTGAAATACCAACTGCTTGGTTTCAATCTGTCAACCCGTTGTTTATCGTTGCTTTTGCACCTATCCTAACAATGCTATGGACCCACTTGTCCAAGATAGGGAAGAATCCAAGTATTCCAGTGAAAATGGCAATGGGAATGATTCTCTTAGGAATAGGGTTCTTAGTTCTATATTGCGCTGTCTTACAAAGAGGAGGGGATGTGGAAGATGAAACGATAAAAGCAAACTTAATGTTTATGGTAATGGCTTATTTTTTCAATACCCTGGGCGAGTTGTGTTTATCTCCAATTGGACTTTCAATGGTGTCGAAGTTAGCTCCAGTAAAGTTGGCTTCTTTGATGATGGGCTTTTGGCTACTCAGTAGTTTTTTTGCAAACATAGTTGGAGGTTTTTTAGCCTCCTATACAACAAAATTAGGTGCCGGAAATATATTTCTTTCAATCGCCATTTTCTCCGTAGTTTTAGGGATAATACTTCTAAGCATACGAAAAGTATTGATAAGAAAATCACATGGAATTTTGTAATTATTGATTTTTAAATTAATTTAATTATGAAAAGAGGAAAAGATTTGTATGAAGCAATTTATGAGATTGCTAATTCTCAATATACAGAAAAAGAAAAGATAACACGTTCAGACGTTGCTGCGATATTAAGATCCAAATATAAAATCAACATACAAGATGGCATAACACTAAGTGAAGCCATCTACAATACATATAAAGCATACGACAATTCACAAATCATACGAGCTACCATTATTTCAAACAACGAGAAAACAAGTGTGGTAGATTTGTATGAAATGAATATTTCATTAGATAAAAAAGATCATTCTCAGGCAGTAGGTCTGGTGAAGAAAGATTTAGAAAAGACAGAATCTGCCATTGAGTCAGCGCAAAAAGAAGTAAGTAGTGTATTGGAAATCAAAACGTTATCTACAGAATTGATAAAAGAATTTAGTGGATATGGAGAGATTGAACAAATACATAAGAGAAGTGCTTCTCTTATGCAAAATTATAGTAAGATGGTCATTGAATATCAAAATGCAGAGGAATGTGTGAAAACTGATATTCGTGATTTTCTGTTACTTAGAAGTTCAATAAATGATAAATTTTTACAATATTCATCTGCTTTAATTGATGTATTTGGAGAATCAATAAAAGTAATATCTCCACAACTATTTGATTTTAACAATATTAAGTGGTTGGATGTCAGTCTTATGCAAAAGGAAAAAGAACTTCAATACGATAAATTGGATGAGAATTGTACGGTTTTGATAGGAGAGATTGCAGAACATTTTCAGAAAACAATGTCGCAAGTGCCTATATGGATGAAAAGCAGTAAATCCATTGGGAAAGGGGGTGGCGTTTATGGAGGATTGGTTGCAGCCGCATTCTCTTTTCTGAATCATTATTTGGATGCTGCGTCAAAGACAACACAGATGGAACGTGAATATTTGAAGTTTAAGGACGGCATTGTAAAAGATAGAATGTTAATCAATTCAGATTTGATGAGGGTAGCAACTATTCACAAGACAATGAACGATGTTTTTATTCCTCAAGCAGATACATTCTTGAGATACTGCGATATAGTGATGTCAGAGGATCTCAATAAAATACTAAATAGCATATATACAGATGAAACAAAGCCTTTGAAGAATGAGCGAGATGAGATAATAAAACGCTTGAAAGTGTTGGAGCAGTCTATCAATGATCATAATGAATGGATTTCCTTCTTCAATAATCGCTTGTTAGATTATAATAATTTATTGGCTTCAAAAAAAGACTTGTATGAAAAAGCAGTTTCTGAAAAACCCTCAGAACCATCGTTTGTAGGGAAAATCTTCAATAGCAAGTCGTACGAGCGAAAACTGTATGAGTGGAACAAGACAAATGGAGTTTTAGTGGATGCATACGAAGAGACAAAAATTGATGTGTACGAGGCAAATCAAGATCTAAAATCACACCAAAAAGGAATAGATGATGAAAAACGTGAGTATGAAGATTTGAAGTTGAAACTATCAAAGTTGAATAAGAAGATAGCAGAAAAATTAGTATGCGACAATCATAAAAAGATAGAAGTGCTAAAGCATTTGAAAAAAATAATAACAATGTTGCATGCGGGAAAGGCTATTTTAGAAAACAAATTGGATGATAGTTTGGTGAATGTAAGAAAAATAAAAGAGATAGAATATGAACTTCCGCAGCAAATAGAAGATCAGGTAAACAGCTTTGTCAATGATACTTGTTTGAATTTGAAGAACAACGGAATGAAAATATCCCAAACAATCCTAAAAAACTTAGGAATAGATTCAGAGAATTTCTCAGTTGAACAAATAAAAGCGGTAGAGGAATCTATAGAAAAGACATCTGATATTCTAAAGAATATCACTTATTTGCGAAGTGAACAAATCAAATCAAAACTTACGAGAGAAGCTTATGAGAGTGAATTTGACAGATTGAAGGAGGAATTTCACCAGACAATGGAGCAAATCGATGAAAAAAGCGAAGTTATAAATAAGGCTATTCAAAAAGCCAATAATTCAGATAATAAAGAAGAATTGCGCGAAGCGTTGATAGAATTGGCTGGAATTTCGGAATATAATCTATCAGAGTCTGATTTTGATAAGATTTTGAAAGGGGAGAAGTCTATTGAAATTTAGATTTTATTAACCTACTCACTCTTTATATGAGGAAGACCAATTTTAAATTTCACTGCTAAGATTCGAGTGATGGTTACACTAAGCGCACTGACAAGAGGTATTGCTATAGAATTTTCTTGAAAGACAAGGGAAGAAATATAATACACTACACCTCCGATAATACAAGCGGTGGCATATACTTCTTTTCTAAAAATCAAAGGAATTTGGTTGATGAGGATATCACGAAGAACTCCTCCGGCAGCTCCTGTTGCCGTACCCATTATGATGGCAACCCAAAAAGGATGATGTAGGGACAATGTCTTTTCAATTCCAACAACGGTAAAAAGTGCCAGTCCAATCGTGTCAAAGATGAAAAAAGTAATGTTAAGGTGTATAAGGTATTTCCTGAAAAGAATGACGAAAACTAAGGCGATTGCCGTCCATATTAAATAGGAACTATTCTGCATCCAAGCAGGTGTTTGCATCAAGCAAAGATCTCTCAATGTTCCTCCTCCGACCGCTGTGATCCAACCAATAACGTATGCACCGAAAACATCAAAATCTTTCGCGATAGATAGACGAATACCGCTAATTGCGAATGCGAATGTGCCGATCATCTCTAAAATATCAATAATCAGACCATTGTCCATTACGAAATCAGTAACGTTCATTTATTCTTTGATATTATTATCCTCTTCTTTTTCGTTTCTATTTAAATCCAAAATCTGATCATAAGCAGAACGAATGGATCTGATCTCATCTCTGATAAGTATTAATCGTCTATATATCTCGTTATTCTGATCCATTTTTCTTTTATTTTCTGATAACATTTTCTTTGCTCCATCAATCGTAAATTTTCTGACTTTCAACAAGTAATGAATAAGTTGAATGTCCTTTATATCTTGGCGAGTGAAAGCTCTTGTTCCTTTGGCATTTTTTTTGGGTGTTATTATATCTGGAAATTCTTTCTCCCAAAAACGAATAGCGGACTCGTTAACACCTAATTTCTCAGCAACTTCGCTGATAGAATAGAACATTTTATTCTTTTCAAAAGAAATAGGTTCAAGCTCTTGTGTTAAATCGTCCGCTGCTATCATCAAATGACTTTTATTTGTTTTTTAAATTTTCTAATCTTTGCAAAAGGGTCGGATGTGAATAATTAACAAAGACGTATGCAGGATGGGGTGTTAAATTAGACAAAGAAGAAACTGAAAGTTTCTTTAATGCATTAGCCAAAGGCTCTGCCAATCCATTATCTCTTGCAAATGCGTCTGCTTGGTATTCGTTATGTCGAGACAAACAATTCAAACCAATACTTAAAATCGTTGAGATAGGAGTGTATAGGATTCCGAAAACCAACACGCCAAAATGAAAAGATGCTTTTTCGCCACCTAAAGCCTGTGCCACATAAAGGTTGCCTTCTTCTGGTGTTCCTAATATCAGGGAGAGTAAGAAAAACATTATAGCCATATTAGCAAGAGAAATCGCCAACATCGTACGAGTATGCTTATGCTTATAATGACCAATTTCATGAGCTAAAACAGCGACAATTTCTTCCGTAGTTAAAGTGTTCATTAACGTATCATAAAGTATGATTCTTTTCTTTGCACCTAATCCAGTGAAAAAAGCATTCGCCTTCGTACTACGTTTAGAACCATCCATAACATACAGATTTTCAATCTGATAGCCAACACTCTCACAGAATTTTTCAATCTCAGTCCTCAGTTCTCCATCTGGCAATGGAGTCTGTTTATTGAACAAAGGCAAAATCAAATCAGAATAGAACATCAGCATAAAGATATTGATGACCGCAACAGCTCCCCAGGCTATAATCCAAAAATATTTCCCTGTATATTGATAAAAACACATCAGCAATGCAGCAATACAACCACCCAAAATAACCGTCATTAACCACTCTTTTACCAAATCCAAGCAAAAAATCTTAGGGGTCATTTTGTTGAAGCCAAAATTCTCTTCTATTTTGAACGTTTTATACCAAGAGAATGGAATCGTGATGATTTCATTAGCAAAATAAAGAATACCAAAGAAAATCAGAGAAACGAGCATCCAATTATCAGTACAACCTCTTGCTACATTATCGACAAACGCAAATCCAAAGAAAAAAAACATTAGCATTATAACAATAAAGCTAAAAATATCAGATACTGCGCTGAATTTATTGTTAACCTTAAAATATTCTTGTTGTTTTCTGTACTCTTCCGCATCATATATATTTTCCACCTCTTTAGGAAGGTTGATATTAGCGGATTTTTCATTAAGATAATCTAATATTGCATCTATTAAAAAATTCAAAACTAATATTGCAATTATACACCAAAATAATGTTGTATACATAGTAGTATTATACGATTTTATTCAACATAAAGAACTAGACCTTTCAAATATTCACCTTCTGGATGATAAATGTTTACAGGATGATCCGCAGGTTGCGTAAGTTGATGCAGTATTCTCACTTTTCGTCCTGAAATCGCCGCAGCACTGAACACTGCCAATCTAAACTGATCTTTGTTGACAGCCTGAGAGCATGAGAACGTGAAAAGAATACCTCCCGTTTTTATTTTTTCAAACGCCTTGACGTTCAATCTTTTATATCCTTGTAAAGCATTACGAAGCGCATCTCTATGCTTAGCAAACGCAGGAGGATCTAAGATTATTAAATCATATTTATCTTTTGGCATGCTTTCCAAAAACTTGAAAGCATCGGTAGCATCCGACTGGTGTCGAGTGTCTTCAGGAAAGTTCAATTTCACGTTTTCATTAGTCAACTCAATGGCTTTGGCCGAGCTGTCAACAGACATCACCTCCTTTGCTCCACCTCTCAATGCGTAAAAAGAGAAGCCACCTGTATAACAAAACATGTTCAATACAGTTCTTCCTTTTGCATAAAACTCTAATAATGAACGGTTCTCTCGTTGATCAACAAAGAAACCTGTCTTTTGACCCTTAAGCCAGTCTGCATAAAAAAGAAGTCCGTTTTCTTTTGCTAAACATTGATTATCACAAGAACCTATGATATAGCCATCTTGGGCATCTACATTAGCTTTGAAAGGTAGGGTAGTTTCTGATTTATAATAGACATTCTTGATTTTCCCTTGAAGTACCTCAACAATGGCTTTCGCCAGATTTTCACGAATCAAGTGCATTCCTACTGAATGGGCTTGAAGCACGGCTGTCTGATCATATATATCAACAATCAAACCAGGTAGAAAATCCCCCTCTCCGTGGATCAGGCGAAAGGCATTCGTCTCTTTTGAGTTAGCTAAGCCAAGAGCAATACGGAGTTGATAGGCTTGTTCTATTCTACCTTTATAAAAATCGTATGTCAAATCGACTTTCTGAAAGGAAAGAATCCTGACCGCAATTGAACCGATCTGATAATGACCGATTGCACAGAAATCATTGTTGTTGGAATAAACTTCCACGACGTCTCCTTCTTTAGGAGAGCCAACAATCTTCTGAATTGCTCCGGAAAAAACCCAAGGATGAAAACGACGAAGAGACTCTTCTTTATGTGGATACAGTATGATTTTAGACAATTCCATTCCGCAATTTTGTTATTTATTATATTTTTTCAATTTTCGACTTTTCTCAGTGTATTTGGTTATAGACCACAAGAAAGTCAGACTAGCATTGATTAATTGGTTGTTGGATCTTTGAAAAACATCAGCCTTTCCATTACCATAAACGTCTTTGAAATCGTATGAATATCGACCGCTAACTATGGCATGACACTGACCAATCAAAAAATCCATTCCAAGACCTCCGCATAAACCATAGTCTATTTTACTGTGATCATCACACAGACGAGGATCATCAGATAGGATAGCAGAGCGTCTGTCATCATCCTCGGGTATATTCCATTCCAGGTCAGCGTATTTTGTATTGACACAAATTTTGGGTCCCAATTCAACAAAAAAACGCACTTTCCTTTTTCCAAAATAAATATGTGCTAACGCAGGTATTTCAATGTACTCCAATCGACGTGAGAGCTGAACATTCTGCATATTTTGTTTGTTGACCATAGCAACACCAGACGTTTCCTCAAATTTTTCTTTCCAACCTGCTTGCGTATAGCACACTTCTAACTGCACACCAAAATGAGTTTGGTTCGTATAGCGAAACACAGTTCCGAAACGATAGCCGGGCCAGAAGCCTTGATTACCCAGCTCGTTGGCTCTGTATGTGTTGTTATGGAGAAAACTAACACGAGAAAAAGACATACCTCCAGTTAGCCCCACTGCTATTTCCTGTTCTTGGTCGCGACGCAGTTTTTGTGCATACATCGGATAGACGAGAATACACATTAATAGAATAGTGATGACTCTTATTCGTATTGTCATTTTTTTGTTTTCTGTTGATTTTCAATTTTTTTCAGATTCTCAGCACAGATAGGACAAACTTGCATTGTAACACCATCTGTAGCCATAGTTCCCATCTGTCCGTCTTGTCTTACAATATACATGCCTCTCGAGTAGAAGCCGCCCTTTTCAGAAACACGACTAAAATAAAATTTGGACTGTAATGTTTTCACATTTACTTCTTTTTCTGAAAACTCAAAATCATGGCCATTTTGAGCAATTGCGGATGAAAAATACATACCTAAGTCATATCCTACCATACCATATTGAGGTTGACCGTTAAAAGGTTCACCATTATAGAAATGGCGGAACTTAGACAAGTAACTGCGAACCTCTTCATTGTTAAAATCAACATGATAAGGCGTTGCGAAATAAGTTGTTAAAACATACATATCCTTACTGATACTTTGGTAGTTCTGCCATTCCGCAAATCCAAAAATAGAAACTGTTTTCTTGTCAGACTGAAGCATATTGACCATTGGTAAAGCCTGGCTCAATGCCACTTGGTTAGTAGTCAGAGGCACGACGATATTTTCCTTTTCACTTGTAATCGCCGCACGAATCGTCGCTATATTGTCAAACATAACTATCTTGAAAGCAATGCCGCGTTCTTTCAGCATAAACTCCAAAGTGTCAGCAAATTGTTTCTTGTTGTCGTAGGCGGCATTCTTGAATCTCCAAAGAACAATATTTTTTTCCTTAAACTCCTTTATAAAGAGATCTGCCATTAAATAATTGGACTTTTCAACAGGAGCATTGATTTGGAAAATATTGGGGTTGTTATTCGTTTCTTCAGCCTTGGAAGAAAATGGAATCACCAATTTGATATTATTCTCTAATGCAAAATCAGACAATTTTTTGTTTTGAGAGATATAGGCCGGACCAATGATGTAATCCATTGATTTCAGTTCGTCTCTTTCAATAATTTTCTGAATATCCTCTTCTGTTTTACCTGAATCATAAGTATAAATAGAGAATGATAAACCGTTCTGTTTCAAGCTGTCAATAGCCAATAAAAAACCTTGGTAGAACTCCAAAAAACGACGAGTGTTTATGTCGATTTTACTATTTGTCGCCACTTTGGAAAGTTGGAATGGAAGGACAATCGCAGCACTGATTTCTTTCTTTGGGGTGTACGACCGAATAAACAGGTCCTTCACATCTGTAATAGAATCTAATGCCACAATAGAGCTGTCTACTTTACTTATTGATAAAGAATCTGACGACACCGTAAAAGATGGAGGAAGAATAAGTACCATTCCCTCCTTTAAACCATCGTTTACATTAGGATTTAATTTCACTATCTCATCGTGTGTGACACCGTATGTTTTTGAAATAGAGTAGAGAGTCTCCTTTTTCTGCACAACATGAGTGGTAAACTGAGCGTTCTTACCGGCAACGGAATTTGACGATAATGTTGTTTGAGAATGTACTGGCGGTATAATTAATTTCTTACCAATTTTAACCCCCTCCTTCACATCTGGATTCAGACGTACGATTTCTTCTGTTGATATTCCATATAGTCGACTGATACTGAAAAGAGTCTCACCTTTCTCTACTTCATGAACAGAAAAAGTTGGTTGGTTGGTTTTGGCAATTTTAGGCACAGAATCACTCACTGTCATCGTTTGGGCAGAAGCAGTGCGATTGACTGGAATGCGAATCTCCATGCCTGATTTTAAACCCTCTCGCTCCAATTCAGGATTCATATCGTAGATATCCTTCACAGAAATATTATATTTTTTCGATATCGAATAGAGTGTTTCCCTGCGATCTACTCTGTGAGGAATGTACTGTTCATCTTTATACGGGATAAGTATTACAGTGTCGTAGGTCGGACCGTTTTCAAGACCAGGATTGACAGATTTTATTTCGTCCTCCGTTACCTTGAATTTCTTGCAGATGGAGTAAAAGCCCTCACTTTTCTGCACGGTATATTCATAATATACTTTACCGTTTACCACCTTTCTGGGATAGGTCAAACCCGCATTCGACACTGCCGATGCGAAATTTAAAAATGCAGAAAAGAAAAGCACACTACAAAAAAATTTCTTCATTTTCCGAATCTTTAGTAAAAAATCTTATCCTCTTATTTTTTAGATACACGTTTTGCAAATTTACAAAAAGAGATAGTTAGGGGGAAGAGGTAAGCCTAAAATTTATTTATAGTTCGAATTGTTTTTTCTCATTCTATTTCTTTACTTTTGCTAATATTCGGTTGTTTTTACTAAATTGAAAGATTAAATATGTTGAAACGCTCGCTGTCGCACAAAATGGCGGCTATATCGGTTGTTGCTGTTTTGCTCGGTGTGCCCGCAAATCTCGTTGCTCAGTCGTTTTCGTTTTCTGATTCCCAAAGTGGATTTTCATACGGTACGAAGGATGCGGCATGTCTGCTTGTAACCGATAAATCTGTTGCAGATGTTGTGTTTTCTGAAAAATCAAAAACCATTTCAAACCTAAAAATTCAAAAAATAGGTTTTTCAGATGTGGATGATTCAATTATTTCGGATACCACTTTGGTTTCGACTACAGACATTCTATTATCGTCTGATAGTCTTACGGTTACAATTAAAAATGTGAGTACGAATGTTGGGTATTTAATTACATACGGAGATTCTTCGTGCAATATTGGATTTCCATGCGAAGCCTTCGTCTGGATCCGTGATTATATGCCGATAGATTCTGTTTATTGGGACAAAGATACTGTTATTTGCAATGACTTAAACCTCTATGTTTCTCCGGTGATGACCTATAGAACAAGATATGGAGCGGTCAAAAAGGTGGAGCGGACGATGAAAGTAAAATATAGATCCTTCCTTCAAAATGACGGCAATCCAGGAGAGGTAGAAGTTTCTGCCGAATATGAAGCTTCTTCGCCAATTTCATTAGAGGATTTTCCGTATGTTGACACGCCATTTGAGATTGAAGATGTGTCTTCTTCCTCATTCAAATCTGTTAAGATTGTTACGGACACATTCCATTCACAGGCTGTTGTCGCATATCCCTATTTTGAGACTATAGCTGCTCAAGAACATGAAGGCGACGAAGGAACAGATACCCTCTTTTATTTTTCAGAATCTATAACAGAAGCATTGACAAAAGCTTCCACATTTCGCTCTTCTGGTCCATTGACCTTTAATTTCGTGAGCAATTCGAATCCAATGGCTAATCATTTTGAATGGGCTATCGCAAGCGGAGAAAACGCACAGAGAGGTGATTTTGAGAGTGCGTTCGTCTTATTTGAAAAGTCGGTAAACGCATATGTTGTTTCTGAACCCAATACATATTGCATTGAGTTGTCCGTAACCAATATCCGTAATGACAGCGTTTGCGAACATAAGTCGTATGGTTGCTTTAAAATTGCGGAATCTGCGTTATATATTCCAAACGCTTTCACCCCGAATGGAGATGGAACGAACGATGAGTTCAGAGTCGCTTACCGTTCAATCAAAAGTTTCCAAATCTATATCTATGATCAATGGGGACGACGTGTTTACGATTCCGACGATATCACTCAAGGCTGGGATGGAAATGTAGGAAGTAAGTTGGGAACGATTGGAACCTATTTTTACGTAATAAAGGCAGAAGGAACAGACGGCGTTTCTTATAATAAAAAAGGGACAGTCAATTTGATTCGTAGTAAATAAATTGTCTTAATCGACATAAAGATCCCCAGTCTTGAGAGATTGGGGATTTTTTTATGACCATTTATAAACGATAACTCAGAAGAGATTCCTCGATATGGAAAAGATTCCTAATGATGTTCTAAACTTTAAATGCATAGAATAAACTCATAAACAAATCACACATACATGAAATAAGCGATTCTCAGCGAGTCAAAAATAGGCAGAATCAAAGTTAAAATATTGAAAGACAAAGTATTCAAAGCAGTAATTGCAGGATAATAATTTTAAAGAATTAGAGAGGACAACGAAAAATGTAAGAAAAGAAAAGAAAAGGCTCTCAAATGATTTGTTAAATGTAAGAAGAACTGTACAGATATTAAATTAGAATAGAGTATAGTCAATGTCTTCGTAATATACAAATGTAAAATATCATAATTTTGAAATATTTTATTTTATGATTTTACAACATAAAAATAAAATTACAAATGTAATAATCACAAATGACGATATACTTTTATATAAAAAGCAGGGATTTAACAATATTAAACTACAAATTATAATGAGGGTGAGTCATTATAAGTAATTAAGGTGCTGTTTTTATAAATTTGTAATTTAAAGTCTTACTTTATAGTTATACACTTTTATTTATATAGTTAATTG
>CAVEVQ010000013.1:0-62625 GCA_963619325.1 Bacteroidaceae bacterium
ACGGACACGCGATGCCGTCGACCGACTATTGGTACACCGTTCGAATCCCAGAGATCGTGAAAGTCTACACAGGACACTTCACGTTGTTGCGGTCGAAATAAAAACGTAAGACAGTAGAAACTTATGTCTCGCGACCTCTTCTATGAGAGGTTGCGAGACATTTAACCTATAAGTGCGTATGAGTAAATTTTACAGATTTATTTTATTCATTGTGTCTGTCTTGTTAACTATGCCTATCCAATCGGCAGTTGACGTAACGATTACGCCGTCAAAGGAGTTTCAAACTATCGACGGAATCGGCGGTAGCATTGTTTATTATTTAGATTGGCTGACCACCCATAAAAACAAGACGGAACTATATGACACTTTGGTTGATGGATTAGGATTGACCGCTTTTCGTATTGCCAATTGGGCGCAAGAAGAGAACGCAGATTTGACATACGATGCAGAAATCGTGAAAGAAGTGAAACGTAGGCGAGGCAATGACTGTTTTCTATCTATGTCTTCGTGGACCGCTCCAGCATCGCTGAAAGCCAACAATTCTCTTTCGGGTGTGACTAGTAATTCGTCTGAAAAAGGAACACTGAAAAAAGTGGATGGAGAGTTTGTCTATGATGAGTTTGCCTCATGGTGGAGACGTTCGCTTATGCAATATCAGAATGTGGGCGTTTATCCTGACTATGTCAGCATCCAAAATGAGATTGACTGTGAGACAGATTATGAATCTATGGTTCTCAAAGCAGATGAGTCGGATGGTTATGCCTCTTATCCGAAAGCGTTGACAGCAGTTGCCAAGTTTATATCCGGAATGAACCAGCAACCCAGACTTTTAGGTCCTGAAGTGTTAGGAATTGGCTGGAATAATGTGCAGAAATATGTAAATAGAATAGATAAAAGCCTTATCTATGGGTATAACTTCCACTACTATCATAGTGGATTGAAGGCACATGAGGCGAGAGAATTACGTTACTGTTATCCAGAAGATTTTTTGGCTGCGATGACGCAGTTGTCTGCGGATTATTTAGGCGAGAAGCCTATGTATATGGATGAGAACAGTACGTTGCGAGATCACGAAGAGATGGATGCAATCTATACGGCTACATTTCTTGCATACGCTTTTTCAGTCAATCATGTTTCCGCCTATCTCCATTGGAATTTGATTTGGGGAGACACTGGCGATGGTCTGATAAATCTTGAATTCTCAGAAAAAGGATATGAGACGGATGCAGGGTACACTGTTAGCGGCGATTATCATGCGGTGCGTCACTTCTCAAAATTCATAGAACGAGGATGGAAAAACATAGATGCACAGACCACCGACCCCGACTCGCTTATCGTGTGTGCGTTTAAAAGTCCTGCGGAGGATGCCTATACTGTGGTTTTAGTGAATAGACGAGGTGAGAGTCAGACCGTTGCGATGGATTTTGCCCCTGCAGGCATGGAAGCGAAAGTGGTTATGACTTGCCCGTTGAAAGACTATATGAGCGAAACTATCGGCACTTATAGGAGTTTGCCGTCTGTTGATTGTCCCCCTTATAGTATATTAACGATTGCTTGGCGTAAAGAAGCATCAACGTATGTTTATGACAATAGAAACGTGCAGAAGTTGTGGACGGACACGACTGGGTGGAATCCGAGCGGAGTCCCAGAGGCTAAAGATACAGTAATTGTTCGTCAGGGAATCTCTATTGTTGACGGAATTAATCATACTGCCCCTGTTACGGTGGAAAAGAAAGGGGTTCTTCGACTTGTTAATGAATCATCTGTCAAAGATCTGATTCTACAAGGGGGAAATCTGCGTGTGAAAGATGGTGCGGTCGTTTTAAATGCCAATATCACGGTAGAAAGTTCATCTGTCATTAGCGTAGTGGGAAGAAATGGAGCGTTGACCATTGAAGGGAAACTCTATGGGAATGAAGATTTGACGAAAGAGGGAGACTCTAAGCTGACAGCCAATATAGACGGAACCAAGTGGAAGGGGTATTGGACGGTAAACGGAGGCACTTTGGCTATCAACAACGAAGATGCTATTGGTACGATGGGTGTTTATGTTGATGCGGGTACGTTGGAAGTGAACGTCCTTTCTGAGACACAGATGGTTGCTGTAAAAGACAGCGCAAAGTTAGTGCTGAACAAGAACCTGATTGTTGAGAATGCAACTTTAGGAGATGTTTCGCTTAAGTCTGGAGAGTATACAGCTGATGATTATCCTGATTTCATAACTGGAGAAGGGAAATTGATAGTAGATCGTGTGTTGCCAGAAATTGTGAAGCATGGAGCAGGCGGGTCTAAGCAGGAAGTGATGAAAGATTCTTCGCTTGTATATTTTTATTATAACTGGTATAATGCAGAGACGGTAAATGTAACGTGGAATCCACATTTACCAGACGGCGTGGAGGTGAAAATCGACAATGATGCTGCTAAGGTAGAGTTTTCTGGAATATGCAGGGAAGCGGGGATATTTTGGTTTACAGTGACCTCTGTCAGCAAGTCTGATGTAGAAGCAAAGAAAACAGGGTCGATACATGTGAATTTGCCCAAAGTTGATTCTTTAGAAACCTATTCAAAGCCTGTGTATGCAGAGATTGCGAAGCAAAGCGTTTCTGCTTATTATAAAGATTACGAACTGTATTTGTCTGTTAATAGTGATAAGGAGGATTTCTGTGATGTTATTCTTGTGGATATGCATGGAATCAAGCAAACGGATTTTTCCGAAAAACTCTTGTGTGGAGAAAACCAGATAACCCGTTCAGTCAATTTGGAGAAAGGTGTTTATCTGTTGCAAATTAGAACGAGCGAGGGAGTTCGAAGTTTAAAATTATTGGTGGAGTAGGAGTCTTTCTTGATATGTTTTAATTTATAGTAGAGAAAGATTTTTTTGTAAACTATAAATTTAATCCGTATGGGATTCAGTAAGTTAAACCCAATCAAACTGGGCATATCGTTCTGTTCTTAAAAGACAGTCCTTTGAGACAAACGGAAGAATCGGTGGTTTTTTGCCGAAGAATGTGCTAATGGTGTTGTGAAAAAAAGTTGGAAAAAACTTACTAAAAGCCTTGCATATCAAAAATAAAGCCGTATCTTTGCAACGCTTTTGAGAAACAAAGTAAAAAATGCTTCCTTAGCTCAGTTGGTCAGAGCATCTGACTGTTAATCAGGGGGTCCTTGGTTCAAGCCCAAGAGGGAGCGCAAGCCACACTTTTATGAGTGTGGCTTTTTTGTTTCTTGTGCATTTAAAATTTTATTCTTCTATTTTTATGAAAAAGAGAGTTTTTCTAACGGGTGCTACAGGCACTATGGGTTCGGCGGGTCTTCATGAGTTCTTGCAACGTTTGGATCGTTTCGACATTACTGTCTTAGTCCGTCCAAGCAAAAAAAACAAGAAGAAACTGCAATCGTTTTCTGACAAAATAAATATTGTTTGGGGTGACCTCACCAATTATGATGATGTGGAGCGTGCTACTCGTGGTGCGGATTATGTGCTCCATGTCGGTGGTATGGTTTCTCCATCGGCAGATTATTTTCCTAATAAAACCCGACGTGTCAACGTTTTGGCGGCTGAAAATATTACGAAAGCGGTGTTGGCTCAGCCTAATGCAGACGAGATAAAGGTGTGCTATATCGGTTCGGTTGCTCAAACATCCGACCGTAACGAACCTATCCACTGGGGTAGGACGGGCGACCCTATCTGTATCAGTGTCTACGACCATTACGCAATCAGCAAGACGATGGCGGAGCGTGTCATCGTGGAGTCGGGCATAAAAAACTGGGTTTGTCTTCGCCAGTCGGGCATCCTTTATCCTGCGATTTTGAAGAATTACGACCCGATCATGTTCCATGTTCCATTACGGGGCGTTTTAGAGTGGTGTACTGTCGAAGATAGCGGTAGGGTGTTGGCGAATCTTTGTGAGGACAACGTCCCAGATGAGTTTTGGAATCGGTTCTATAACATTGGTAGCGGACCAGAATATCGTTTGAGCAACTATGAGTTTGAATGTAAACTATTGGATGCGATTCATTGTCCACGTCCGGAGAAGATTTTTAATCCTGAGTGGTTTGTCCTTCGTAACTTCCACGGACAGTGGTATTTAGATTCAGATGTTTTGGAGGATTATCTTCATTTCCGTGCCAATATACCTGTAGATGAGTATTTCAAAGGGATGGGTAGATCATTGCCATGGTTCTATTCGTTGGCGGCTGTCGTTCCAGCGTGGGTCATCAAGTTGGCTATGCGTCCGATGGCGTACAAGAAGAAGTGGGGTACACAGTGGTGGATTAAACATAATGATAAACAACGTATTGCGGCTTATTATGGTTCTGTTGAGAAATGGAAGAAAATACCAGATTGGAAGCGTCAGAATCTGGCACATCCGTCGGGAAAAAAGATTTATTTAGATCATGGGTATGACGAGAAGAAGCCCGTCAGCGAGTGGAATATCGAGGATATGAAGGTGGCGGCTGCGTTTCGAGGTGGCAAATGTCTGAGTGAGACGATGGTGGAAGGCGACCGTACTACGCAGTTGGAGTGGGAGTGTCAGTTTGGACACCATTTCAAGGCGTCTCCTTCGTTGATCTTGCTGGGTGGACATTGGTGTCCCGAGTGTCTGCCTACGCCATGGCGCTATGGTGAGATAGCCAAAGGCAATCCGTTCTTTGCCCAAGTGTGGTATCCGCTTCACTCTGCAGACGAAAATGACGTTTACGGAGAAGATGTGTTTGAGGGGTGGGAAAAGTATCACCTATAGCGACAACACCATTGACGGTCAAAGTCGCAAAAAAGCGTATACGCTCTTTGAGAGTAAACTCGTCAATTCCATCGCGGAAGGGACTGTGCGTGGTTTGCAGCAATGAGTAATGGTGCGCTTGCTGAATTAGAATTGTCGCTAAGGGAAGTGGTGAATCTGCCTTCATCTTACCAAATCTCTCAACTCCTCCTCGCTCATATTGGTGATTTTAGCGATTTGTTCCAAGGACATTCCTACATCCAACATAGACAGAGCCATTGAACGGATCGTGCTCTTTTTCTGCTCAATCTCCAACTTTTGGCGATCTAATTTTTGTTTCTGGCTGTTAATCTCCTTTTTCTGTTCATCAATCCTCACTCCCATAGCCTTTTTCTCCGCCTTCACTTTGTTGAGTTCGGCGTCGCGTGAGTCTATCTCTGAGAAAAACTCCTCCTCGACATCCATCTGACGGCGGACTTCGGCGGAGGCGGATGCCATTATCAGTTTTTTGATAACGTATTGCATATCAGCGTCTTCCGTGTATTCGCTATCGTCAATCTGTAGGGTCTGCATGCTGGTCTTTGACACATTGGTTTGGTCGAAAATGTGGAGAATCTCCTCCAGGCGGTTGCTGACGTGTCCGTGCAGTAAAGGAATCTGGACGATGATACTCTCGTGCTTCAGGCTGTCGACGAACGGGTCGGGCAGGCCTTTCTTCACCTCGTTGCCTTCATAGTCCTCGTATCGATGGTTGACGTACAGAATGGGTGCTTCAATATTGCCCACACAGTGCCCCAACAGGTAGACAGCCACCATCGGGATTCCCACGTTGTTGCCGTTATCGTCCTTCTTGATGTTCTCTTTGTTGGCGTATTGCTGTCCGAGGTATTGCCTAAAGCGGTAAGTCTCGGAGGGCAGCCAGGTCTTCTGAAGCTCGATGAGCATCAAGGACTGTTTCCCGTCTTCGTCCTCCACGGTTGCGGCGAAGTCAATTCGGAAGTAGGAAATCTCGTCTCTGTTTGTGTTTGAATATTCGTGCCGTCTGCGCTCCGTCCTCACCACGTTCTTCTTGAGCAAGGCGGAGAGTAGCACTTTGACAACTCTGTCGTCCTCCATCAAATACTTGAAAACCGTATCGTAAATGGGATTTGCGATTGTAACTTTCATAATCTTATCGTTTATATTAATGCATCCAAAACTTTTGTAAAGGTAGCGAAAGACTAAAGGTTTTGCAATTCCTCGGTTGAAAAAACTCTCGGCGCAGCTGTTCTTCAAAAAAAAGGTGACGCAGTTATCCCCCTGATTTTGCTTCTACATCGAAACACTTGAACCTGAAGTCTTACTGTTACGAGCAGGTGGATGAGTAATGTTGCGCTTGCTGAATTAGAATGTCGCTAAGGGAAGTGGCGAACCTGCCTTCATCTTACCAAATCTCTCAACTCCTCCTCGCTCATATTGGTGATTCTGGCGATTTGTTCCAAGGGCATTCCTACATCCAACATAGACAGAGCCATTGAACGGATCGTGTTGTCTTTCTGCTCAATCTCCTTTTTCTGTTCATCAATCCTCACCCCCATAGCCTTTTTCTCCGCCCTCACTTTGTTGAGTTCGGCGTCGCGTGAGTTTATCTCTGAGAAAAACTCCTCCTCGACATCCATCTGACGGCGGACTTCGGCGGAGGCGGATGCCATTATCAGTTTTTTGATAACGTATTGCATATCAGCGTCTTCCGTGTATTCGCTATCGTCAATCTGTAGGGTCTGCATGCTGGTCTTTGACACATTGGTTTGGTCGAAAATGTGGAGAATCTCCTCCAGGCGGTTGCTGACGTGTCCGTGCAGTAAAGGAATCTGGACGATGATACTCTCGTGCTTCAGGCTGTCGACGAACGGGTCGGGCAGGCCTTTCTTCACCTCGTTGCCTTCATAGTCCTCGTATCGATGGTTGACGTACAGAATGGGTGCTTCAATATTGCCCACACAGTGCCCCAACAGGTAGACAGCCACCATCGGGATTCCCACGTTGTTGCCGTTATCGTCCTTCTTGATGTTCTCTTTGTTGGCGTATTGCTGTCCGAGGTATTGCCTAAAGCGGTAAGTCTCGGAGGGCAGCCAGGTCTTCTGAAGCTCGATGAGCATCAAGGACTGTTTCCCGTCTTCGTCCTCCACGGTTGCGGCGAAGTCAATTCGGAAGTAGGAAATCTCGTCTCTGTTTGTGTTTGAATATTCGTGCCGTCTGCGCTCCGTCCTCACCACGTTCTTCTTGAGCAAGGCGGAGAGTAGCACTTTGACAACTCTGTCGTCCTCCATCAAATACTTGAAAACCGTATCGTAAATGGGATTTGCGATTGTAACTTTCATAATCTTATCGTTTATATTAATGCATCCAAAACTTTTGTAAAGGTAGCGAAAGACTAAAGGTTTTGCAATTCCTCGGTTGAAAAAACTCTCGGCGCAGCTGTTCTTAAATAAAAGTGACGAAATCATCCCCTAATTTCGTCACCTTACTTATCTTATATCAAATCAGTTTAGAATCTGAACGAAACAATTACCATAATGCTGTTGTTGCGTGCTTTATAGCCATAGTCAGAATCTTCAGCTTCTCTTAAAGTGTTAAAGAATCCGAGTTCGTAGGCGATCATATATGAAACTCTGTCGACAGTTACTCCTGTCTGTATCTTTGCTCCTACGTCGAAACGCTTGAAACTGAAGTCTTTAGGCTCTTCATTGAAGGTGCTGACGGTTGATTCCCGATCAACTAATGTATTGTATACTTTCGCCAGGTCGCTCTCATACTCGTTGCAACGGTCTCCAGTCAGTCCAAAGGCAAAGTAAGGCCCGACCATCAACTTCCACGACACTTGGTCTTCAATTGGCAGACACAATCCATACATGACGGGAACTTGCAAGTAGAACATGTTGATGGTAGCTTTGTCCTCGTCAGTGTAGAATTTCCAAGGACCGCCTTCTTTGACCCACCTGTGTCCTTCTATTTTGCAACCTTTTCGGTTGAAATTGGCTCCCACTTCAATGAATTGTTTTTCGCTAACACGAATGTCAATGTCCGCACCGAATGTGAAACTGAAAAGACCTGTCTTGTGGTAGGCATCGTAGGCGTTACCCCATTGATTGGCATAACCTAAGCCGAGGTCGAAGCCGAATTTGACGGGACGGTCGTTTTGCGATAGTACGACGAACGAAAAGAACAAACAAACGATAGTCGCAAATGATTTTAGTGTAATCTTCCTAATCATAATTGATAAATTTAAATTGCTTTGAAAAATACGTTCAAAGGTACGAATTAAATCATAATTCAATGATATTTGAGGCTTGCTTGCTCTTTGAAAAACTTTTTCAGTCGGATAGCAATGTGCCTAAGTGAACATTAAATACGCTTGAGTAGTCGGTCGCCTCCTCGCCTGGCTCTATGCCATCAGTGGGGAAATAGCGCGTCCATTTCTTCGTTTGATAGTTGTACAAGAAGGATTGTCTTTTTGGACTGTCATATTACCATTTTTGAATATTATGAAAGAAGTGCTTCCATAGGGAGATTGAGAAGCATTGAGTAATATTTTTCCTCAACAAAGATGCTGTCGTTTTCCTCGCGTGTGAAACGCATCCATTTTTTTGTTGAAGGGTCAAAAAGAAAGGCCTCTTCTATGGTAACCACTTTTTTGAGTATGTCGTCCATCTTTTGTCGTGCGGCTTCTAATCCCTCTTCTCCGACAATCACTATCGTCCAGATTGCATATTCAAAAGAAGGGCTGCCTCCATTTTCAGGAATGACGACATCATTGAAGTAGGTGACATCGGATCTTAGAGTGCCGTTTTCGTCAGAATAGACGGGGGCGTTTATGTATAAGAGATTTTCCTTGAAGTGACTGTCCCCTAAAACTTCAGTTGAAAGTTTGTCATAGATTTTTTTCCTGAACCAAGCACGAACATCTTCTGTTACTGGGATGTTCTCAAAATTGTTGTCAAGAGCATATTGTTCATATTTCTCTGTTTCAAGGAGTTTTTGAATGAACTCTATCTTTCTCTTATATCTTTTCTCTTTTTCCTCTTTATTTCCATACAACATTTGATTCTTCCAGCTGTCTTTTGTCTCGATTACATACTTTTCTAACTCTTTTCTAACTTCTAATGAAGTGCCGAAGAAGTATCTGATGTCCTTTTGGAATCTACGAGAATAGCTGTCTTCTTCTTCAACAAAACCATTGTCTGGATGTCGTGTGAAGCGATAGAGACGATCCTCCTCAAAATTGAAAAGGAAAGCCTCTTGTAACTCATCGTCTTCGTGAAAACAAGCGATGATTTCCTTTCTCCTTTTATCTTCAATCTTGTTGTATGCGGTGTTAATAATGAATTCGCACTCTTTATAAAACTTGTACTTGAATAATGAAACGAAAGGAGTAACCCCACAGAATCCGTCTGCGTCTACTGCTAATTCTAATTGAATTTGAAGCAAATCATCTTTTTCAATCTGTTTTTTTGTTAAACTGGAACGCAAGTATTGCTCGCAAACGTTTTGTACCGACTTCTCAACATCCTCTTCTGGAAAGATTCTTAGAAGTTCTTTTATGCTTTTTTTGTAGTCTTTCATTTTTATCAGAATTATTTTGTTAGTAAGGAATTTAAGTGTACTTCAAATATGTTAGAGTAGTCGCTTTCCTCTCCTTTAAATTGGGGAGCATCGGATGGAGTGTAGCGCATCCATTTCTTCGTTTGATAGTTGTACAAGAAGGCTTCTTTCATACTCTTTACGTTTTTGAGAACCTCTTTGATGTTATCTAAGGAATGTTTTTTCCCATGGTTGCAGACAACTTCAATTTCAAAAATGGCATCTGTGTATGTCGGCTCCGATTTTTCGTCTTTCGTGATGATAGTGAAGTAGGCAATGTCTGGTATTATTTCTCCATCTAATCCCCACCGATATACGGGAGCCTCTCTGTCTAAGTTCTCCCGACACAGCTTATTTGTCTTCTTCATTGTGAGGTCACTCAACTTGTCATAAAGCCTTTTGCATATCCATGCATGAGGTTTTACAGCTGCAGCCATACCTAAACCCTTAGGAGGTTTGACTGACGTCTTTGGTTTTTCCTGGGTTGTCGTCATAATTATATGTTTGTTATTGAGCAGTTATACTATTGTCCCCATATACTTCTTGAAAAACTTTGAATAGGTTTTTTCTTCAATGATGAAGCTATTGTCTTTCTTTCGGGAGTAACGCGTCCATTTTTTCGTTTTAGGTTCGTATAAAAACGCTTCTCCTATGGTAACCACTTTCTTGAGAATGTCCTCCATTTTTTGTTGCGCATTCTCCAATCCTTCTTCTCCGACGACCTCTACGACCCAAAGTGCATATTTGAAAGTGGGGTAGTTCCCGTCTTCTGGTTTGTCGACAGATTTAAAGTAGGCGATGTCGGGTCTTAGAGTGCCGGTTGAGTCGGAATAAACCGCAGCGTCGGTGTATAGTAAGTCAGTGCTGAGATTATTGCCTTCTGAAATCTCAATCTTGAGTTTGTTGTAAATTATCTTGCTATACCAAGTATGAAGATCTTCCGTTATAGGAATGTTGTCGAGATTATTGCGGACTGCGTATTGCTCACACCGCTCTTTGGGTATGAGTTTGCGTAAGTACTCCAAATTTTCTTTATTTCGGCGCTTTTCTTTCTCCCTATCCTTTGCTGGTATTTCTATATCAACAATGCATGGCTCTTTTTCTTCTTCTAATTCTTCTAAAACTTCCAATGAGGAGCCGAAAAAATGTCGAATGTCTTTTTTGAACCTCTGAGAATAACTGTTTTCTTCTTCAATGTAACTATTGTCGGGTTGCCTTGAGAAACGGTATAGCCGGTCTTCTTCGAAGTTGAATAGAAAAGCCTCTTGTAACTCGTTGTCTTGATGGAAACATGCGATGATTTCTCGTCTTCGTTCATCTTCCACTTTGTTGTACGCAGTGTTGATAATAAATTCGCAGTAGCAGCACTTCCTATATCTGAAGAGAGAGAAATTGGGAGTGACACTGTCAAATCCGTCGGCTGTTATCCCTAATTCGATATATTCACGAAGTAGATAGTCGTAAGAAGCTTCTCTCCTTGTTAAATTGGCATATAAATATCTCTCGCAAACGCAGTGTACGGAGAGTTCAACATCTTCTTCTGAAAATACTTTCAAAAGATCTTTAATAACTTCTTTGTATTTTCTTAACTTAATCATAAGGGTATCTTTCTATTAAAGTGTTTAAATGAATTTCAAATGTGCTTGAGTAGTCTGTTTTCTCTCCCTTGAGGTCTTCTTTGGTATAGCGAGTCCAATCTTTAGTTTCGTAATTGTAAAGAAAAGCCTCTTGGATGCTTTCTACTTTCTTGAGGACTTCTATAATGTTCTTTAAGGAACTCTTTTTCCATGTTTGCGGACTACTTCGATTTCAAAAATAGGTGCTCTATAAATAGCATTAATGTCGCTAACTCTCCTAATAGATGTGAAATAGGCAACATCTGGTTTTATTTCCCCTTTACTTCCCCAATTATATACTGGAGCCTCTCTGTCTAAGTTCTTTCTGCTCAGCTTGTTTGTCCTCTTCCTTGTATGGTCGCTTAGTCCATCATAAAGTACTTTGCAAGCCAGTGAGTGAATCATTGCAGGACTGGCCATCCCTAACCCCATAGGAATTTTGTCCTTCGTGTCTTTTCCTTTTCCCATTGTTGTAATCATTTTTTTACAAATTTATAACAATGAATAACAATTGTATCGTGTTTAATAATTAGTTTTTAACACTTTTATAAGTGATTGAATTTCAGTTTGTTATGGCTCAATTTTTATATTGCTCTAACTTTATATTATTGTCCCCATATACTTCTTGAAAAACTTTGAATAGGTTTTCTCTTCAATGATGAAGCTGTTGTCTTTCTTTCGGGAGTAACGCGTCCATTTTTTCGTTTTAGGTTCGTATAAAAACGCTTCTCCTATGGTAACCACTTTCTTGAGAATGTCCTCCATTTTTTGTTGCGCATTCTCCAATCCTTCTTCTCCGACGACCTCTACGACCCAAAGTGCATATTTGAAAGTGGGGTAGTTCCCGTCTTCTGGTTTGTCGACAGATTTAAAGTAGGCGATGTCGGGTCTTAGAGTGCCGGTTGAGTCGGAATAAACCGCAGCGTCGGTGTATAGTAAGTCAGTGCTGAGATTATTGCCTTCTGAAATCTCAATCTTGAGTTTGTTGTAAATTATCTTGCTATACCAAGTATGAAGATCTTCCGTTATAGGAATGTTGTCGAGATTATTGCGGACTGCGTATTGCTCACACCGCTCTTTGGGTATGAGTTTGCGTAAGTACTCCAAATTTTCTTTATTTCGGCGCTTTTCTTTCTCCCTATCCTTTGCTGGTATTTCTATATCAACAATGCATGGCTCTTTTTCTTCTTCTAATTCTTCTAAAACTTCCAATGAGGAGCCGAAAAAATGTCGAATGTCTTTTTTGAACCTCTGAGAATAACTGTTTTCTTCTTCAATGTAACTATTGTCGGGTTGCCTTGAGAAACGGTATAGCCGGTCTTCTTCGAAGTTGAATAGAAAAGCCTCTTGTAACTCGTTGTCTTGATGGAAACATGCGATGATTTCTCGTCTTCGTTCATCTTCCACTTTGTTGTACGCAGTGTTGATAATAAATTCGCAGTAGCAGCACTTCCTATATCTGAAGAGAGAGAAATTGGGAGTGATACTGTTAAATCCGTCTGCTGTTACCTCTAATTCGATATATACACGAAGTAGACGGTCGTAGCTCTCCAACCACGTCAGATTGTCCCAAATGTGTCCTTCACAAACGCAGTGAACTGCCAACTCTACGCTTTCTTCCGAATATAACGTTAAAAGTTCTTGAATGGTCTCTTTATAGCTTCTGGTCTTAATCATAATTTAGTTTTGTTTGATAATAGGGGCGTATTCCCCCTTTGGGGGTTGTCTGTAAAAGTTGTTTTCCACAAATCTAAAAAATAATGATTTGAAATTGGCAAGTTTCTTTAATATTCTGTTGCCCGTTTGATTCTTTAACGGAATAATTTTATGTTCCCTAAGACCAATGTTTCCGCCCTAATGCTCACCCTCTCATTTTTACCACAGTTATTCCTGCTCCTCCAAATTCTACATGCTCGTCGACGGCGGATTGAACTTCTGGATTTTTTTTCAAATAGTCGCGAATCAGCGAACGCAATGCTCCTGTGCCTGTCCCATGTAGGATGCGAACTTGGTCTACATTCAACATGATGGCATCGTCGATGAAATAGGATACTGCTTGCAACGCTTCGTCTCCTCGCATTCCTCGCACGTCTATCTCACGTTTGAATTTGAGATTGCGTTCTCGTATGTCTGCTGTCGTCTGCTCGCTGAGATAACTGTTTTTCTGTGATGTCTCTCTTTTGAGTAATTTGTTGCTGACGGCTTCTAATTGCGACAGCTTGACATTTGTCTTCAATCCGCCTAAGGCTACCAACGCATTATTGCCTTTTATTTCGAGTATGGTGCCCAGACTCTTTTGCCCTTTTAGTCTGACGGCTTGCCCAACTGTGATTTCTTCTTTATGCTTCTCTATTGCTTTGTCTTGCTTCTGCCTGTTGCGTTCTTTCTGTTGTAATTTCTCTATTTTCTCATCAACTTTGCTCTTCTTTCCGTCTTCTTCGTTGGCTTTTTGTTTGAACGTCTCCAACTCTTTGCGGGCTTCCTTGGTTTTCTCCTTGTCTGCCTGACTTTCTTTTATCTTGCGGATGGTGTTCTCAACGGCGGCGTTGGCTTGCTCTAATATCTGTTTGGCTTCTCCTTTCGCCTCCTGCAGAATCTCCTTCCTTTGTTGGGATAGGTGAGAGAGTTCTTCTTCGTATTTGGCTTCTAACTCTTCTATGCGTTTCTCTTTCTGCCTGATATTCTGACGTTTGCTCTCCCAATAGCGTTTGTCTCGAACTACATCTTGTAGGTATTTATCCATATTGACATAGTCTTCTCCGACATTGTTAATGGCTTCTCCGATGACACTCTCTGGCAGTCCTATCTTGCGGGCGATCTCGACAGCAAACGAACTTCCCGGATTGCCGATTTCTAATTTGAAGAGTGGGCGCATCTCATGCCTGTCATATAACATGGCTCCATTGACGACGCCTTCATGTTCTTTGGCAAAATTTTTCAGATTGGTGTAGTGGGTCGTGATGACACCGAAACTTCTCTTCTGATTGAAAAGGTTAAGCAATGCTTCTGCTATCGCTCCTCCGATTTTAGGTTCTGTTCCGCTACCAAACTCATCGATGAGTATTAGGGTTTGCTCGTTGCAACTCTTGCAGAATTGCTTCATGTGTGTCAGGTGCGAACTATAGGTGCTGAGGTCATTTTCAATGGATTGCTCGTCGCCAATGTCAATGAGGATGTTTTCGAAAATGCCCATGATGCTCGTCTTGTGAAGGGGTACGAGTAATCCGCACTGCATCATATACTGAAGGAGTCCGACGGTTTTCAGACAGACAGATTTCCCTCCTGCGTTAGGTCCGGAAATGACCAAAATGCGTTTTTCTTTGTCTAAAGAGATGTCTAAGGGTTCGACTTTTTTCCCGTTTGCTCGATGATTGAGAAAAAGGACAGGGTGCTTTGCCCAACTCCAATCGATGATGGCTTCTTTTTGGATTTTCGGCAGAACGGATTCCGTGTCTAAGGCGAAGAGTGCCTTGGCGCGGATAAAGTCAATTTGCCCCATAAACTCTAAAGAGTCTAACATCTCGGGGATGCGCGGACGAAGATCATTGCTAATCTGCGTGAGGATCTTGATTATCTCGCGACGTTCTTCTGTCATCAACTCTCTTATCTTGTTGTTGATTTCAACAGCTGCGTCGGGTTCTATGAAGACGGTTTTGCCTGTCGCCGATTCGTCATGCACGATGCCTTTTATTTTCCTTTTGAATGCAGGATTGACGGGGATGACTAATCTTCCGTCGCGGATGGATGGCTTTGTGTCTTTGTCTACGAATCCGTCGCTCTGCGCTCTTTGCAGAATGGCAGAGACGGTTCTTGAGATACTGCTTTGCGCAGACATAATCTGTCGGCGGATAGTCTGCAACTCGGGGGTGGCGTCGTCTTTGATGTGTCCGAACTTGTCAATGATTCGGTCGATGGCTCGAATGAGGTCCGGAAAGATGAACACGTCTTTGGATAGTTCTTTGAGGTAGAAATAATGTTCTTCTTCTTTCTCTGCAAAGAATTTGTGGATTCTCCCGATGGTGTCCAGGGTTCGACGAAGATTGAAAAGGTCTGTTTCTTCGATGAACATCCCCTCAATGGTGATTCGCTTTAACGGCTCTCTAAGATCGAAGAAAGCGTCTTGTGGAAAATCCTCCTCTTCGGTGATGACCTGTGTGAATTCGTTGGTTTGATTTAGGTTTTCGAGAATGGTTTCGTAGTTCGTTGTGAAGGCAATATTATCAATCCACTCATCACCCAATGGAGATAGGGTGAGTGAGTGGAGTTGTTGCCTTATCTTCTCGAATCCTGTTTTTGATTCGAAATTATTAGGATAGATCATTATTTGAAAATCGACTGTTGGGTTAGGCTATCTAACCAATGTTATATAGCCTTTCGTTTCTCCTGATTTATGCATTCCTTGGATTTCTCCTTGGTAAGAGAGAACGTAACCATAGACACCTTGCGGACAAGGATTGCCTTTTTTATCGTTACCATCCCACTCCGTATGTTCCATGTCGCCTTCAAAGACGATCGTTCCAACACGATTGTAAATGATCAGTCTGAAATCGCTTACGAGAATCTCGCTTAATCCGTTTTCCTGGAACGTTCCGCTGACACGGAAAACGTCATTCACTCCATCATTGTTTGGCGTGAAGGCTGTTGGAGCCCAAGTGTTACGCCATACATGAATGTAGGTGTCGCCATGGTAAACGCATCCGTTGGTGTCGGTGGCTGCCACCTGCACAAGGAAGGAGTCTTTCTCGTAGGTGTTAGGGAATTTGTAGCGAGTGTAGTTGCCTACCACGGTGTCGGCCACGTCTTCTCCAGTCTCCCAACCAGTCTCCTCACTTCTATTGATTGTCCATGTCCAATTTGCCTTCTCAGGATAGTCTCCAGAGAGGGTGATGATAGGGTTCTTCTCGTCGATAACTCTTGGCGTTACAGAGAAAATCATTGGGTCAAAGTCCATAGGCGAGATTGTGATGGTGTCGCTCGCCTCACATCCGTATTCTGATGTTCCTGTTACTGTGATCAAAGTTTTCTCGTAAATGGTTGCATCCACATGGTCGACTACGATTCCGTCAATGTCGTAACTTGAAGGGTCGCTCGTCCAAATGTAGTCTTTAGCACCTGTCGCGGTCAGGTGGATGTTCGTTCCAACTTCAGGACAACCCGACATGGTATTCATCGTCAACTTAACTGGTGGAATGTCATGAACGGTTACGTCTACATATTTCTGAGATTGACACTCATTGTATCCGGTTACGACTACCCAGTAGCGCATGCTCTTCTTCAGACGTTCTTCTAATTTCTGATTCGTCACGCCATTGCTCCAAACATATTTGTAACCTCCGTTGGCGGTGAGTGATACTTTATCGCCTGCACAGATGTCGCGGTCTCCTGATATGGTGACGTTTGGTACGGACAAGGTGTCGATTGGAACACTGATCGTAGTCGCACATTGTCCTAATTGTCCGGTCAACTTCAGCACATCCGATCCGTTCGGCTTGAACTTATATGTGTAGTCGTTGCTACGTTCGGTCATCGTGATGACTGTGTCCTTGCCGTCGTGTACGATGGTCTGATTCCAAGTTCGCTCCCACATATAGGTTTCTGCTCCCTGTCCTAAGAATGTAACGGCATCGCCTATACATACGGTTCCGCTTCCTGTTGCGAAGACATCAGGGGTGCTAATCGTCTTGATAGTCTTGGATTTCTCTGTCGCACATCCGTTATAGTCAACTCCCTTCACGAAGAGGGTGAGGGTGCGGTCTATCATATCTCCTGGAATCGTAATGTAGGATTGATTCGTCGAAATGTTGTCTTCATACTTGCGAATGTTGATTCCCCAATAGTATGTTTGCGCATCTCCTGAACCCATAACTTGCAAGTCGCTGTTCGTACATACCTCATCGGCACTGATGATTGAGAAGTCAGGTAACTTGTTGACGGTTACCGTCTTAGAGAGGGTTTCTGTACATCCGTTTTCTGAAGTACCTATGACTGTATAGGTGGAACTCTCGCTCGGATATGAGGTCAGAGAGTCTGCATATACATTGTTATTCCATTTGTAGGTCAATGCTCCTGTCGCTTTCAGACCGATTCTCTCTCCAGCACAGACAGCGTCTGGTCCGGCGATGTTCAACACTGGTTTGGCGATGACTTCCACGCTTACGGTTGAGTCTTTCTCACATCCGTTGAGCGATGCCTTCAAGGTGTAGGTTACTGTTCCTACGCTTTCAGGATAGTCGGTCATCTGGTTTGTCTTTGATCCAGTAGACCACTCGTAGTTGTTTCCTCCAAAGGCGGAGATGCTCAGCAAGTCTCTCTGGCAGACTGTCGCAGGTGCTACGAAGGTCAACTCTGGGAACGCCTTGCTCTTGATTACAAAGTCGCGTTTTGTCGTACATCCGTAGAGGTCGACAGCTTCGACATGAACGTTCGTATTCTGTGTTACAAGAACGTTGACTCTATCTTTGGTGTCTTGCATCTCCGTGCCATTTTCGCTCCATGTCCAATTGTAAGTGTACTCATCTTCAGCATTGTTTGCAACTGCCTTAAACTCCGCTGTCGCGTTCTTACAGATTTCTCTGTCTCCCTCTACATCAAAGTTAGGCAATGGCTTAACTGTTATGGTCGCATTTGCAGTGTCCGTACATCCATTCTCTCCTGTACCTGTTACAGTGAAGGTTGAATTGTTGAATGGTGATACTTCTATCTTTTCTGTTACATCTCCCGTACTCCATACGTAACTCTTACCTCCTTGTCCAGTCAATGTCATTGTGTCATTAGCGCAGATATAGTCGCTGCTCATCTTGATAGTTACGTTAGGTAACTCTTTAACAATGATTTCAACAGTGTCTTTTGCTACACAATTGTTGGTTGAACCTGTTACAACGTATTTGGTGTCTACCTTAGGAACAACATTCAACGTGTTGCTCTTGCTCAGGGTGTCAGACGGATTGTCTGCTGTCGTCCAAGCATAGGTGTTGGCACCTGTCGCTGTGATAGAGGCGAGTGAGTTGAGGCATATAGAGCCTGGCGTCGTGCATGTGATTTCAGGAATGTCGTTCTTCCGAACTTGCCATGTTGCTGAGTTCTGACAACCATTTTCGTCGACACCGACAACTGCGAAGGTCTTTGTCTCTGTGATGACAGGGTGGATGGTGTCTGTCGTCTCTCCTGTCTGTGTCCACAAGTAGGTGGCTGCTCCCTTACCAACAAGGGTCGCATGTGCACCGTTGCAGGCTGCGTCGTCTCCAACAATGCTTACGTTTGGCAAGCTGTTCACCTTGATGGTGATAGAGTCGCGTGCTTCACAATGTCTTGAGTTTCTTCCAATCAGCGTGTATGTGGTCGTTGATGTTGGAGAGACATTCACACCTTGTTGTGCCGATCCGATGCTCCAGATGTATTCTGCTAATCCATCGTTACCCGACAAGTATGTGCTTCGTCCGATACAGATGACATCTGATGTTGCCGAAATCTGAACGGTAGGCAAGTTAATCTTCTGTATGGTCTTTGTTACTTCTGCGGTACATCCGTTGGTTGTACCGTAGAGGACGTAGGTTGTCTTCTTCAAGATACTGTCATTGAGCATGTTCGTTTTGGAAAGCGTGTCGCTTTCGTTCTGACGCATCCATACGTAAGAGGCTGCTCCTGTTGCGGTGAGGTTGGCTACTGTTCCGTAGCATGCCTCGTCAACGGCGGAAATCTGAACATCTGGGAACGATTTCGTCTTCACTGTCTTCTGGGCGATGTACTGACAGCTGTTCGTGTCTGTCGCCTCTACGATGAAGGTCGTGTTCTCATTGATCTTCGTGATGAACGTGTCTGTAATTACGTTCGAGTTGCTCAACCACTTGTAGGTTGAAATCTTCTTTCCTCCGCCGTAGTCAACGTACAAGGTGTCTGGCATGCCTTCACACACAAGGTCGTTGCCCATGATCCTGAACTCTGGTAACAGATTCACTTTCAAGACGAACTCTGCGGTGTTCTTACATCCGTTTCTATCCGTTCCTTCTGCGGTGTATTTGGTTTGAACGAGAGGCGAAACTTTAATGTTCGTCTTCGTATCTCCTGTACTCCATACGTAGGTCAATGCGTTCTTCGCCGTGAGGATGATAGAATCGCGTCGACAAATGGCGTCTTTGCCCGTGTTCGACTCTATGGTTACCTTAGGCAACTGTAATACGTTGACTTTCACGCTGTCCTTAGTCGTACATCCGTCAGTTGTTCCTTCTACCACGAAGGTTGAATCTTTAGTGATGACTGCCGTGAAACTTCTCTGTGATGCGCTTAATCCTTCCCATTGGTAAGCATTGGCGCCTTGTGCTGAGATGACGGTCGTCGTTCCGTAGCAGACGTCAACAGGAGAGGCTGTTACCGATACGCTTGGATATGCCTTGGCTTGAATCAATTTCTCGGCCTGCTTGTAACATCCGTTCATGTCTGTTACCGTAACCGTGAAGTTCTTGTTTGATGTAATCGCTGTCGTCAACGTGTCGTCGGTTACGTCAGGGTAGTTGGTCCATACGTATGACTTGATTGCATCCTTATCGTCGACCACCGCTTTCAATCCGAATGTGTCTCGGTTACATACAGCGTCTACTGCCACGATTGATACGTTCGGCAATGGCATTACGATGAGTGTCGTGTCGGCAGTGCTTTGACAACCATTCTTTCCGTAGCCTGTTACTCGGTAGATGGTAGAACTACTTGGCGCAACTCTAATCGTATCTGTTGTCTGCTTAGTACTCCAAATGTATTTGCCTGAAACTCCGCCTGTTCCAATCATATAGCGGTAGTCTTGACCCTTACAGATAGCGTCGCTGGCAGTTCCTTCTGCTGTGGCAAGGTCGATGCCGATGACTGGCAATTCAAGTTTGCGCACTTTGAACGAGTCGCGAGATTGACAGCCGTTAGCGTATCCTGTAACATAGAAGACGGTGTCTTGAGTGATGACATCCGTACGGAAACTTTTGGTTGATCCGTCAATGTCCCATCTGTAGGTACTTGCGCCTCTAATAGCGAGCGATGCTCTCGAACCGTCGCAGATTGAATCAACATACTCTTTCTCCAAGACAGGAGGGTTGATGTTGCTGATCTTCTTGCTGGTGAGGTATCTACAACTGTACTCGTTGACAGCGAGCAAGTAGAAGGTGGTGTCTTGGGTGATGACTGCCTCCAACTGTTCGTCTTCCGTGTATTTGTATTTCTTGATGAAATTTTCTGCTTTTGTCGTGTCGGCAGACGAATACCAAGTGTACTCTCTTCCTGTCGTAGATTGTGCCTTCAACTTGAGGGTGTCATTCTTACAGATAGAAGAAAGCGCGTCTATCATCACGTCGGTTGGCAATGGACGGACAAGTACGTTGGCAGACACCTCTGTTTTACAGTTGTATTGGTCTGTTGCCGTTACTGTATAGTCTCTTGTTGAGGCTGGCGACACATAGATGACATTGTCGCTTGAGCCGTTATGCCTCCACTTCAATGTGGTTGTTCTGTCTGCTACTGCATTGTCGCTGACTTTGAGTTCTGCGTTGTCGTTCAGACATATAACCGCATTGTTGACGGTGAAGACTGGCAACTGTAATGTGTCGATTGTGATATCGTAGTTGGTTGAACAACCGTTTTTCCATCCAGTTACAGTGTATTTCTGCTTAGTCGTCAACTGCTCGATAGAGAAGGTGTTGCTATCGTCTAATCCTTCGGCATCTGCCTGGTTCCATTGGTAGGTCTCCGCTCCGCTTACATAGATTACGATGTTGCCACCTTTACATACGCTGTCTCGTCTCGTGCTTGTCCTGTGTGTGATGACAGGGAACTCTTTTGCCTTCAATGTTGTCGTCGCTGAGTCTACACATCCGTTGATGTCTTTGACTACTAACCAATAGGTGTAACTGTCATTGTCAATGGTAGGCTGGAAGGTGGCGTTTGTAGCTCCTTCAATCATTGAACCATCTTCGTTATGCCATTGGTATGCTTCAACCGCAACATCGCTTGTTACCTCGGCTTTCAACTCTGTATTGTAGCCTCGGCAGACATAGTCGCTGTCTTGTGCAATGGCCACAACTGGCAATTTGTTGACGGTAACGTCAATTTCGGCACTGTTCTTACATCCGTGAATGTCTTGGCCTGTTACTGAGTAGGTGTTTACTCCACTTCGGGTAGGAATAACGGATGTTTTTGCATCCACTGCGCCGTTCGTCCACTTGTATTTGCCATCAACGCCTCCGTGTGCCTCCAACTCTGTAGACTTTCCGAAGCAGATAGGTGCAACGTCGTCAATGGTGATGACTGGCAAATCCCAAACCTTAATAGCAGTGTCTATGGTTGTCGTACATCCATTGGAGTTTCCTAAGACATGTATTTTCTGACGTTCAACGACATTCTCCAAACGATAGTAGTTGTTGGTGTAATTGTTGCCATCTTCATTCTTGATGACTTGTCCGTCTACTTCCCAAACATATCCGTTTGTTGCCCCTGATACATATACTGTTCTCGATTCGTTGTAGCAGACGGTGTCACTCTCCATTCTCATGCTGAGAACAGGGTACTCCTTGACTTTAACGTTTGTCTTCATACTTGAACGACAGTCGTGTTCGTCTTTCGCCCATACGATGAATGTCGTGTCTTGTCCTACACTGTGTGTATATGTGTTGGTGGCAGCGTAGCCTGTGCTCTCTTTTTCATCTACCCAAACGTATTCAAGAGAACGGCTGTCGCTTGAGTTGGCTGTGATCTCCGTCTCGGTGTTGCGGCATATTGGCGTCGTAGCTGTGAGCGTGAATACAGGCAACTCGTAGATAGAAACGGTTGCTGTTGCTTTGTTGGTACAACTCTTTCCATCTGTTACTTCAACCTCGAACGTCGCTGGGTTTGTCAATGTGTTTGTGGTGAACTCTGCGCCCTCGTTCGTAGCATCTGCCCATCTGTAGGTGATGTCGCCCTCGTTGGTGCTGGTTGCAGTGGCTGTGAGCGTTGCTGCTGTTCCATAGCATACGGTCGTTCCGTCGGCAGTTACGACTGGCAACTCCAACACGTTCACAGAGTAAGTCTCGGAAGATGCACATTGGGTCGTGTCGGTCGATGTGGCAGTCACGGTGAATGACTGTGTCTTACCGTTCTCAAGATTCAAGACAGGGTTGATGTAACGTGTCTCTTCTCCTGTTTCCCATTGGAAGGTTGCATCGACATTGGCACTTACTTCAATGTAAGCGGACGTTCCATCGCAGACTTCCAAATCTTGCTTGCTCACTGTGATGACTGGTGTGGCATTGACTTTTATGTTATGTTCAACCTCTGTGTAACAGTTCTTTTGGTCTTTGTCGTATCCGCGTACTATGAGGACGGTGTCTTGGGTTACCTTGATAGACATGGCGTCTGTGCCATCGGTTTGCGCAATCAAGTCTCCTTGGCTGTTATACCATTCGTATCTGTAATTCAAAATTCCCGTGCTCGTAGGGGTTGCGTAGAGGTAAGAGGTCTTGTTGACGCAGACTTCCTTGTCGCCATTGACCGTGAACTCAGGTTTAGGGTTAAGTGCAACGTATATCTGGTCTGTGTTGACGCACCCCTTGAGGTCTCTTCCTGATAGGGTGTATTGAGTAGGTTTGCTAGGATAGATGGCGTAGGTCGTATCGTCTACTGTATAGCTTCCATTATCCCATTTGTAACTCCATCCTAAGGTTGGATTGTCTACTCTTAAGGTGTCGTCATTGCCTTGACAAACGGTCGCGCTACCTTTTATCTTGATGGTTGGCAAACTCCATGCGGTAATGTAGAATGTAGAGTCGTTCTTACATCCGTTCATCGTGCCGACTACATAATAGCCCGTTTGGTCATCTTTCAAACCTTCTGTTGTCGAGTAGCTGCTTGCTGTTGACAACGGAGTGTCTTTGTCATTTTCGCTATACCATGTGTATCGGACGTTTTTGTTTTGTCCTGCCATGATTGTCCTATAGCCGATACATGTGTCTCTGAAGGCGATGTTCAACTGCGGTATCTCTTTTGTGTTGACTTCTATCTTCGTAGAGTCTTCACATGAGCCTGCCGTGGTGGCTGTTCTCGCGTAGATGGTGTATGTCTCGACTTTAGGATATTCTCCTACTGTGTAGTCGTGGCTGAGGTCGCTTCCATAGTTGAGCGAGCCGTCTGATTCACGATTCCATGCGTAGGTCAAATTTTGGTCGGATACCGAAACGGTTACCGTTCCGTTTTCACATACTGTCTTTTCGTAACTTGACTTAATGACTGGCAACGAGTGTACGGTCAACGATGCGCGTGCGGTGTCGTAGCAACCTTTCTCATTCCATCCGACAACGTAGTAGTTAGAACTTAAGTCAGGTGCGACAGTGAGTTCATTGTTACTTTCGTTTTCGGTAACATCTTTGCGTGAAGTCTCGTTATACCACTTGTATTTGTTCAATCCGGTCGTTGTCGTGAACGTGTGTGATTGTTTATAACAAATCTCGGCATCTTCTAACTCCATCTTAGGCAACTCGTTCATCTTAATGGTGAACTCTTGCGGTGTCGTACATTCATCTAATGTAGAGTAGACGTAAATCGTTGTGTCGTGATCTACCTTGACACTGATAGAGTAGGTATTAGACAACTCTACACCAAACTTATCTTTCCAAACATATTTTTCTCCACTTCCGCTGACAACCAATGTGGCTGTTTGATTCTTACAGATTTCGCTTACTGTGGTTACTGTCGTAATGGTAGGGTTCTCTTTCGCTTTGACGGTGATTGTGTATGAAGAATCACAGCTCAGTTCTGTTTGGTCTACTGCAGACACTTTCACTTTTAGATCTGACTTGAGTATGTCTTTCGGCAAAGAGAAGGTGTTGTTGTTCGCACCGGAAATAGTGGCACTGGTAATAGCATTTCCATCTTCGTCTGTCCAAGTATAGGTGTAAGTGTTGGACTTGTCGACCGGTGTGGCGGTGAGTGTTACGACAGAGTCTATACAGAACGATCTGTTCTCTGAAACTTCAAACTTCGGAAGTTCTTTGATTGAGACCGTTATGTCTTCTTTGGTTGCCGAACATCCATTCGCGTCTGTAATCTCGACAGAGTGGTTCTCTCCATCCATCGAAGGAACGAATGTGTAGGTCTCGCTGCTCAAAGACGGCTTGCCGTCCCACTTGATGTTCTGGATGTTGCTATTCGTGTATGTCTTTCCGTTTGCGACAGAAAGTGTCACCTCGCTATTGCTACATCCCGTTACATTGTCAACTATTGGTTCAGGAGTAGGGAAGTTGTCTATTTCTATTGTTCCTACCGCTGTACATCCGTCCATTGTCGCTTTTACAGAGAATGTCGTTTTCTTGTTAATGGCCTCAGTGGTGTAGCTTTGTCCTGTCTTGCTCTCGTCGTTCTCCCAAACGTATCTTGTGCTGCTGGTCGAAAGTCCACTGTTGGTGTTCTCTACTTTCAGGCTTGCCTTGCTATCATAGCATACCATGTTCTCGGTGTTGTCGCTGGTGAGCGTCAACGCAGGGTTGGCTTTTGATACGAGTTTGAATTGACGCTCGGCAGACTCGCAACCATTCTCGTCTTTAGCCCATACACTATAGGTCGTCTCTGTCTGTGCGTCAGCGGTGACTTTGGTCGTGTATTTGCTGTTTTCGCTATAGTCGCTTTGCGTATCCCATTTGTATGACAAAGTCTTTTCTGCTGTGGCTTCAATGGTTACGGTGCTGTCTTTACATACTTTAGTGATGGCAGGAACCTCAAAGTCTGGCAAGGTGTTAACGTTCACGACAAGTGTGTCTGATGCAGAACATCCGTTATTATCTTCTCCTTTGACTATGTAGGTCTTGCCTTGGTTCGCTGTGAAGTTCACAACTTCTGTTTCTTGTGAGTTGTCTTCCCAAACGTACCTGTTGATAGTATGAGCGTTGTCGGATGTGGCTTTCAAACTGAAGTCTTTGTTATAGCAAATGGCTGTCTGTTTGCGATTGTTAACTTTCGTTATTGACAATGCGTCGCCAGTCGCATCTTTGCCATCGTATGCCGAGATGCTGACGGTTGGTAACTCGTAGACGCTCAACTGAACATCTTTTTTCGTCTCACAACCGTTCTGCTTTCCTATTACGGTGTAGGTAATAGGTTCGTTTACTTCAATGTTGACAGAGGCGGAGGTGAACTTGGTGTCGTCGTTGCTGTCATTCCAAACATAGGTGGATGCTCCTGTGACGGTGAGTTGTGCAACAGATCCTTTACATACTGTGGTGTTGCCGGCTATCGTCAATGTAGGGTTCGTCTTGACATCTACCGTTACCGTCTTGTATACCGCACATCCATCGTTGTTCCATGCGTAAGCACGAATCGTTTTCTTTGTGGTTACATTGTCTAACGTTAACGTGGTCTCGTATCCAATGGTGTCCGCTTGTGTGAGAACAAGTGAAGCATCGTCTGTCTTTCCTGTGATATCACACCATCTCACTTGTTTCAAGTTGTTTCCGATGACGGACAATTTAGCCTCAGTGCCATTGCAGACAGATGTAGGTGCATCGACAGTGAAGGTTGGATTCGTGTATGAACCGAGCTCAAACGTCGCCGAGCTTGAACAGTATTTCTTGTTCGTTGCAGTTGGGTCTATTGCGTACATACCTTCTACTGTGTAGGTGGTTGTCCCTGTTGCTGGTGCATTGACGGTGATCGCATCTTGGGTCTCTCCATTGCTCCATTTCCATGTGTCTGCCTTAGAAGTGGCATCTATGGCTTTGAGTTCTGTCGTTGTCTCTTTACATACGAACGCAGGACCGGAGATTGAGAGTTCTGGTAACGAATATGAGGTGATAGTCGCCGTAACCGTTTTCTTACAATCTAATGTCGTGTTAGAGACAACATGGCGAAGGATTCCTGTTACGTTGTATTCGTTTGTTCCAACCTCCACATTGGATGCCGTCCAAGATGTGTTCGGCGTTTCTCCATCTGTCGGCCAGATATAGCGATTGGCTGTGTTTCCGTCGTTGGCAGTGAGTTTTGCAGTTTCACCGTCACAGATAACGACAGGGTCTATCTCAACTTCAGGATTTGCTTTTACAACAACTGTTTTCGTGACATTTGCGGTACAAGTGAGGTTGTTGGCGTCTGTGTATGTCTTTGAAGTCTCAAGTGTGATTGTTTTATCCGTATTTCCTGCGGCTTCTTCAAACTTGTTGTTCGTGCTGGCTGTACCATTCCAGGTGTATGTGTCTGGAGTGGACTCTGTGCTATTGGTGTTGGCAACGACTTTTATCGTGCTGTCTGCACAGATAGCGGACACAACGTCCAAGGAGACGGTCGGGTTCTTCTTGACTACGACCATGAATGTCTTTTCACTGCTACATGCTGTCTGGTTGTCTGTTACGGTTACCGTGTATTCAGTGTCTTCTGATGGGGTAACGGCATTTTCTGCTGTCGTTTTTCCATTATTCCACGAGTACGAGTAGTCTCCTGTTGGAGTGGCGTTCAAAGTGGATGAACTGTTCTCGCAAATGTACTTGTCTCCTGTTATGTCGACCACAGGAAGCTCGTTCACCTTGATTGTGAATGATGAATCGGTTTGGCATCCGTAACTGTTTGTGCCTCTTACATGATATGTGGTGGTTGCTGTGTTATTGAATGTGTGGGAAGTTCCGTTTACTCCTTCCGACTCTTTCCCCTCTTCATACCAAAGATATTTGTCTGCGCCAGCTCCTGCTCCAGATACGGAAAGGGTAGTGCTTTGTCCGTTACAGATAGTGCGTGTTCCAGAGATGTAGAGTGTTGGACTGTTCTTCATCGTCACAGAGAAATCTTTGCTTGTCGCCACACATCCGTATTCATCGGTTCCTGTTACATTCACCTTGAGGTCGGCGTTGATTAGCAGAGAGATAGGGTTGACATCATTTTTGTTGTCCTCGTCTGCTACACTCCAAACATACGAAACATTAGTGTTTTTCGTGCTTTCTGATGTGGCTGACGCTGTGAGAACTACGTCGTTGCCCTTACAGATGTTCTTCTCTCCGCTGATGGTGATGACAGGGTTCACTTTTACTTTCACCTCCATCGTGTCGGTTGCTGTACATCCGTTATTGTCTGTTACGCTGACGAAGTAAGAGGTGTTGCTGTTGAGTTTCGCTGTTGTCGTCGTTTCGTTGTTGTCTCCGTTAGACCAAGCAAAACTATATGGCGTCGTTCCGTTTTGGGCTGTCGCTTTCAATTTTGTTGAACCACCTTTACATACCAATGAGTCTCTCTGACGCAGCGTGTTGTCGTCATCCATTGTGATGGCGATGGTAGGCTGAGAATACAACGACGTTGTTACCTCGGCGTTTTTCTTACATCCGTCTTTCGTAACGGTTACATAGTAGGTCGTTGGCTTTTCTACAACAACGTTGTATTGGCTGGATCTGCTTAATGTCGTTCCTTCTCCGTCTTTCCATTCATACTCTGAAGAGGTGAGTGAAGAGGTGGCAATTAACGTCGCAGTGGCGTTCAAGCAGACTGGGTCGACCGTCGCTGTAACGGTTGGGTTCGGCTTGGTTGTAACTGTGATTGAAGCGTCGTTCACACAATTTAATGTAGTATTGTCAGTGCATTTAACATTATATGTGTATGAGCTTTCTGTTCCTAATTTGATTTTCACCGTCTCGCCACTAATTGCCGAGCCATCAGCATTGCTTGTAATTGCATTTCCATTATGACTCCAAACGTAGGTGTATCCATCCGTGTATGGTGAAATGGTGAGTTCTGCTACAGAGTCTTGACAAACTGCGCTGACTTTTGCGATGCCAACACTTGGCAACTGCTGAATCTTGACAGTGTGGAACGCGGTGTCGCTACATACCAAGTCTGTTGTGTTAATCTGATAATGTTTCTTGCCGATAGCGAAATATTTCGTCTCCACTTTTGGTGATACTGAAATTTCCTCTTTTCCTGTGGCGGTCGCTCCCGTACTCCAAGTGTACTCAGAAGTATTGTCTCCTCCGGAAACTTGAAGATCTGCACTGCTATTCAAACAGATAGTCGAATTTCCGTTCTTTTCTCCATTGATTTGGATAGTAGGCAAATCCATTACCTTGACGTTCAAGTCTCTCTCAAATTCGCAACCATTGTTGGCTGTGAAATGGAATGTGTATTTTGTGTTTGCCTCAGGAGACAACTTATAGTTGTAACTTGATGTGGTAGTATAACTTCCATCCTCTAACTTCTGGTAGATAGACTTCATTGACTGTGTCTGGATGGAAATTGTGGTAGCACTGTTCTTACAGATGACAGAGTCTCCCGAGAACGTAACTGTAGGCAAGTTCTTAACCTTGAGCTCTACAAGTTTGCTGTTGCCACATCCTTCGGCACTGGTTGCGGTTACATAGAACACTGTGTCAGACGTGATGGTAGGAGTGAATTTGTCCGCTCCACTATGGATTGCGTTCCCTGTAGGGGTTTTCTTATCTGCGCCTACTGCATACCACTCGATTCCATTCGTATAGTTGCTCAAAGTCAATTCTGCTTGAGTACCCATACATATGTTCGTCTCTCCATCTACTTTAATCTCAGGCGCATCGATGACGTTGAGTTCTATAGACTTGGAAACAGAACACTGATTGTTCTCTCCGAAAGGAACGGTTGCAGTGTATGTGCGTGTCCCTATCATTGTTGGCTCAACATTGATAGTGCTATTTATTGATGGGTTTACGACAGTGTTCGTGTTCGTAATGCTGTTGTTGTCTCTGTTCGTAGCCCATCTAACCGTCGAAACCTCTGCATCGTTAAGTGCGCCTTCTAATACTAATTGAGTGTTTCCGTTCAGACATAAAGGATTGTCCCCTTTATTTAGAATATCGTTAAGTGAAGGCTCTGCAAATAACGTCGGTGTGATCTGCTTCTTAAGTGTACAATGTCCGAGAGTTCCTACGACGGTGAATGTTGTCTTTCCGTCAGTGGCAATTTCTTTATATGATCCTGCATGTTCTTTGTCTCCTTCGCTATCCGTCCAACTCCATTTGTAGGTGGTGTTGGTAGAATTGGAATTTTCCACCTTGATAGTCGAATTTGCGCCTGTACAAACTGTCTTTGCAACTAAATCAAACGTTGGCATGTCGCTCTTGGTGGCGGTGTAGGTGGCGGTATTCGCGCAGGTTACATCGTCGGCATACTTGATAGCTCCTGTTACGGTGAATTTGGATGTCGTTTTTCCGTCTGCTATTTTCGCCTCAAGGGTGTTGTTTAACGTGCCGGTTGCGCTGCTCAGCGTGGTGCCGTCTTGATCCCAAACGAAATTTTCTGTTGCTCCGTTCGCACTTGCAACCAAGGTGATGGCAGAATCAGCGCAGACTTTCTTGTCATCGTCCCATGCGTAGTTGCTTCGCTCGATTGTAATCTTAGGCAACTCTAATCTCATGATCTCTTTTGTCGCTGTTCCGACACATTTATTAGCGTCGGTTTCGGTGACGGTGTATGTGCCTTCACGGTTGATGTCTGTCAACGTGGCTCCTTCGCCCGCCTTTGGCCCACTCCATGCAAAAGTAGAACTTGTTCTGCTTGCAGCGTCTTTTACGGTCAATTCTGCGGTAGAACCATAACAGAAATTCTTTCCTTCTATCTCTGGAGTAGGGAGTGCGTTGACTTTCACATCGACTGTTTTCTTCGTCTCACAGGTGTTTCCTCCTGAAGTCGTTGTGTATGCGTTGACCGTCAGTGTAGAGTCTTTCGTAGGCGCCACAGAGTATTCCAAGTAGCCTTTCAAACCGCCTTCCCATTGGATTGTCGCTCCTGTGGTTGATGATGATGCGGTAACGCTGACAGCGTTTCCTTTACATACTTCAACTTTGTCTGCTACTGTAATCTCAGGTTTCTCCTTAACGGATACTGTGTAGACTTCAGAACTTGTGGTACAAGATGGTGTACCCTCGTTTCCTGTTACTGTGGCTTTGATTTCACCTGTTACTTCGGCTATGGTCACCATCTTCATGTCTGCTGAGAACTGCAATCTGCTTGCATCTACATTCGTTCCCTCTTCGGTGACTGTCCAACTGATGTTTGAAGAAACTCCGCTTGCGGTAAGCGTCGCATCTTCGTTCTCACAAATTTCGACATCGCCAGAGATAGTGATAGGGTTTGGAGTAACCACTGTCACCGTTTGTGATGCGCTATTCACACATCCGTTTTCATTGGTGGCGGTCACGCGGAAAGTGGTGTTGGTAGAAACATTGTCGACCGAGTTTGTTTTCCCGTTTCCTGTTTCGTTACTCCAGCTCCATGCGAAGTTCTGGTCTTGGGTAGTGGAGTTGGCCTCTTTATCGCTGACGGAGAGGTTTACCGTGCTTCCTTTACAAATCTTGAAGTCTTGGTTGTTCTCGTCTGTGAACTCAACGATTGGTTTGTAGTTTGGTGTTACCGTTACACTTGTGATGTTATCTACATCACATCCGTCCAATGTTGCGCCGAATGTGTAGGTATATTGCGTTCCTGCAACCAATCCTTTGTCTTCATTCGTAGTGTAAGTGCTTGGATAAGTGTTTGTCTTGTCCGTGCCTACATAGAATGTGTTGATGTTGCTGTTCGCTTTGTCAACCACGAAGATGGCTTGCTTGCCGTCGCAAACGCTGACATTCTTGAATGTCAAGGTTGGCAATGGTTTCGCTTCTATGGTTATGCTATTGCTGTTCTTACATTTGAGCGCATCGTTGGATGCGGCGGTCAACACGTATGTGGTTGTCTCCGTAAATGGCGATACGGTGTATGTGCTTTGGGTAGCCCCTGCAATGGTTTGCGTATTACCATTGGCATCTACATAACCCCATTGATAGTCTGTTAGGTTGGTCTTGCCATCCTCTTTCAAAGTAAACGATCCGTTTGTACAATACTTGCTTGCTCCGTCTTCTGTCGCGATAGTGATGGTTGGCAAATCTTGTATGTTGACCTTGAACTCTGCTTTGTTACTTCTACAAGTTGTGGTTGCTGTTCCGTGGGTGTGCGTGTCGGTTACATAAAGCGAGTAGGTCTGTCCTTTGACGAGGTTCGTCGCTTCGTATGTTGCAGCACCTCCACTCCATGAGTATCCTGGAACCTCCCATGTATAGTTCTTGTTGACGTCGGCATTCAAGGTTATGTCTCCATTTTTACAGATGGTGGCTTCTGTCGCATTTTTGTCGCTTGCGTCGGCATAGATGTTAGCTTCAGGTTTTGGATAAACGTAAACTTTGAAAGTTATGTCTGCAGAACATTCTCCAGAGACAGCGTTTACGCTGTATTCCTTGTATTTGCGAATGCCGTTCGTTCCTGTTAAATCGTTGTAGTTCAATGTCTCTTGCAATGAGCTTCCAGTGGTTCCTTCGCTCTTCCAGGTGTAACTGTTAGCTCCCGAAAGTCTGATTGTTCCAGTCGCTCCGTCACAACGTACGGTGTCTCCTAACACGGCAATTTCTGGTTTTTCAACACGATTGAACGTGTATTCTGCGCTTCCAACACATGTCTTGTTGGTTGTTGTCTCTACTGCTTTCAACCATACGGAGATGCTGTTTGGCGAGGTCTCGCTGATCTGATACTCAAGTACGCCGTTATTATCTGTCATTTCTTTAGTGAGGGCGGCGTCTTCATACCAAGTGTATGTGACAGTGCTTCCACTTTGTGTGATCTGCAAGCCAGGAGTTAATGTCACGGAGTTGCCGATACATGCCGCTCCGTCTTGGGTTACTTCTGGTTTTGGCGAGTTGACTACATTGACAATGGCTGTTTTAGTGGCGGTGCAACCGTCGGTAGACGTTGCAGTCGCTGTATAGACGGATCTTGTGGTAGGAGTTACGGTAATCTTACCGGAATTGTCTCCTGTTGGTGTCAGGACAGCCTTGCTTGCATCTGTCCAGACAATGGTGTATTTGTCTGCGTCTGTTGCCACCAACTCTGCTGACTCTTGTCCTCCGCTACAGATATAGAGATTCTCTTTCTCTACGCCGAAGGTAGGTGTGGAGTTGGCTCTAATCGTCTTCTCTGATTCGTATGTACATCCTGCTTTTGTTGTCGCCGTTACTTTGTATGTGCGATTGCTTGCTTGTAATGTCACAGAGGTTGCATTGGCAAGGTTGATGCTTGCAGGTTCTGAGTTGCCTTCATCCCAATATTTCCATGCGTAGGTGGTGTTCTCTGTAACCGCCATGTTCGTCAAGCTGATGGTCATAGGGTTGCCTTCGCAGACTGCGGTAGAGGTGAACTCAAATGTAGGAATTGGGTTGACTGTGACGGTGTAAGTCGCACTTCCCGTACATTTTGTCGTATTGTCTTCTGCAGTTACTTTATAGGTGCGTGTGTCCGTTGCATCGTTGATGACAATTTTGTCGTTGGTTGCTGTTTCTGCACTATAAGTTCCATCTGCTGTTTCAGCGGAAGACCAACTGTAGGTGACATTCGTGTTTTCCTCGTTGTTCGTCTTGGCGGATGGTGTCAATGTTACGTTTGCGCCTGCACAAACGGATGAATTGTCGCTTGTGATGGTAACGGCAGGGTTGCTGTTGACTATCACTGTCCAGTCTGACTCGCTTGAACAGTTGTCTGCCGTTGTTGCCTTCACTGTGTATTTTGTACCGTATTTAGGTGTCGTGGACAAGTCTGCTCCGTTTCCGTCGTTAACATTCCATTTGAATGTTGTGTTGTTGATGTCTGATTTTGCCGTCAATCCAAATACTTCATTCAGACAGATTTCGCTTGATCTATCGTTTGTGTTGATGTTTCGTCCTGCTTTGTCTGTGTTGAATGTGATTGTCGGTGTTTTGTTGACAGCAACTTCGACAACTGCGTCTTTTCCACATCCGTTATTATATGCGGTGATGTAGTATTTTGCGACGCCATCTGCATCTTCATCGGTGATGTTAGATAAAGTACGCGAAGGTCCTGTTGTCGCATCTATCGTGTTTCTTGTTGCATCTGTGTACCAGTTGATTGAAGTCGCACCAGAAATGGTGATGGTGGTGTTTCCTCCTTCACAGACTGTAGGATTTCCGTAGGCAATCGTGATGTCGTCTTTTACCTTTACTTCGTATGTAGTGGCAGCACTTTGACATCCGTAGCCGTCTGTGCCTACAACGCTATAGGTTGTGGTTGTTGTTAGCTTGTCTGTCGTTAGATTTGCTGTTTCGTTGCCTTCTATCTTAGTTCCGGTAGAAACGTCTCCTTTGTACCATTGGAAAGATGTGGCAGTGGTTGACGTGGCAGTCAAATCTGTCGTTGCGCCATAGCAGATGTTGTTGTCTCCTGAAATAGAAACGCTTGGAATCGCATTGACGGTTACTTTAATGGACTGTTGAGCGGTACAGGTCAACGTGCTTGTTCCGACGGCGTAGTCCTTTTCTCCTGTCACTGTGTATTGTAATGTACCTGTTGTGTTAGGCGTGAGATTGGCGACATTCTTTTCAGTCGTCGAAGGCACTAAACCAACGGCTGTTGTCCATACATAGCGAGTTGGCGCTACTGTGCCGTCTGTCAGTTGCAATGTTTTGCTTTCTCCATAACACATTCTGACATCATTAGGAACAGTAAAGACTGGGTTCTCCTTGACGGTGACTTTGACTTGTTTCTCTTCTGATGTACATCCGTTTTTAGTGGCAGTCAAGAGGTAAGTTCTATCTTTTGTCAGTTTTTCTGAATAAGATGAACCTGTCTTTGGCGTGACGTTATGTCCGTCTTCGCCTTCCCATGTCCATGAATAGTAGTCGCCTGCTTTGTCTGCATCGGTGGCTGTCGCCTTTACGGTGGCTACTTCTCCGCTACAGATAGTGACATCGTCGGCGGTGAAGGTAGGGTATGGTTTGGTGCTGAGTGTGTAAGTCGCACTTCCTTCACAACCCATAGTGTTGGTCGCTTTGACGGTTACAACGGATTCTGCATCTATGGATGGCGTCGTGAAGGCTGCTCCTGTTTCGCTCTGTTGTGTAGCTCCAATCAGCCAAGTGTATCCTCCGTTGAGAGACATGTCTGTTCCATCGTAGTTTTTAGCAGCAGAGAAACTTGCGGTCAATGTTTTTTCGTCGCCTTGACAGATCGTCTCAGAACCCGCGGTTTCACCCTCGATCATCAATATCGGATTGGCTTGGATATAGAGATCTTTCGTTGCCTCTGCGCTACAGTTGTTGGCATCGGTATAGGTTACCTTTACCGTTGTCGGATTGGTCGTTGGCAGAATTGTGTTCTCGTTGCTGTTGGTGTTGTTGATGTTCCAAACCCATGCGTTGGAGGTGGCATCAGCAGCATCCCCGGTTTTTGTGGCAGTGAGTTTCAATCCTTCTGTTGAACCCTGACATACGTAGTCGTTTCCAGACAGCGCCACTGTCGGTTTGGCGTGTATGTTTATTGCCTTTGTCGCTTCACTCGTACAACCTGCCACCGTAATAGAGGCGGTGAACGATTGGGTACCTGTGCCTACAACAGTAATCTTTCTTGCTTTGGAAACTTTTGTGTTCCCATTGTTCCCATATAGGTTGTCAGTCCAGTAAATAGGTGTCTCGGTCGATTCTTTTGAAGAGGATGCTGTCAACTCAACGGTTGCTCCTTCACACGCGTTGTCTACCGCGGTGATGGTCAAGTCTGGCTTTTCATTGACGGTAACCTCATCGTAAGCAAATTCTGATTGACATCCATAGATGGCCAATTTGCCGGATACCTTGTATGTAGTCGTTTGGGCAAGGTCGCTAATGTTGTATTGGTTGCTTGTAGCAGAACCATCTTTTGAATCCCCGATATACCAGCTCCAACCATCTTCATCCATGCCTGTTGAATAGTTAGTCGATTTCGCAGTAAGGGTGACATTGTTGTCCCCTGCACAGATATTCCCTGTAGGGTGGGTGATAGTAACGATAGGTTTCGCCTTGTAATGAATGGTCAATGGATCAACTGTAACCGCACACCCTTCTGGTGTTGAAAGTGTGAGACTAAACTCTTGGTCTGCATTGATTTGCATTGCGCTTGTTGTCTGTCCACTTCCTCCTTGTGGCGCCCATGTGAAGAGGAATCCGCTTACATCTGAAACTTCATTGCCGTTTTCATCCTTGATTTTAACCTTGAGTTGGAAATCTTGGTCTTGACAGACGAAGTATTCGTCGTTGTGTTCCGTAACTCCATCTTCTGCTAATATTTCGGCGGTGTAAGTCGGCTGATACTTAATTTCTTGCTCGCTAAAGTTCGTACATCCATAGTTGGTCTTTGCTACGGCTTTGAACTTGTTCGCATTTTCCAATGTTGCGGCAGAAAGGGTGATGTAGCTTGATGTGCCCGCAAGTTGTGTCTCCTTGTTGGCATTGTCTATCGCATACCAAGTCCATGAATTGACAATCGCACTGCTCACTGAGTTGCTGGCTGTCAGACTGGTGGATGTTCCCTGACAAATCTTCGCTGGTTCTGCAATGGTTACCTCTGGGTTAGGTCGCTCGTTGATAGTCTTCTCTGCCGACGATGTGCAGACCTTAGTCTCTGTAACGCCGTCGTACTCGTCTGAGTGTGTCTCACCTGCAGAAACAATGTATTTTATAGTACCATCTTGGGTGTTGATGGTTGGCTCGATCTTATTGGTTGTGTTGCCACTTCCAGTGTATTTTGTGCTGGCATCGCCTTCGTACCATTGGTAAGAGATGTTTGTGTTTCCAACTGTTGCAGGCGTTGCAGCGGCTGTGATTGTAACCACAGAATCTCTACATACATCGTCTTTTGCGGTGGCAACTACGGTCGGCGCCTCGTGTACTTTCACTGTGTAGGTTGCCTCTCCCGTACAACCAGCGTTGTCGGTAACGGTTACTTTGAAATTGGATGCAGAGGTCAACGCCGTGGTTGTCATAGTCTGCTTGTCTTGTCCATTGCTCCACAAGTAGGCTGTGGCGTTGGCGTAGTTGGCTGTCAACTCGATGTCCTCTCCTAAACAATAGATGTGGTTACCCGTTATGACTGGGGTAGGCTGTGGATTAATGTCGAGTTCCACCTCTTTCTGAGTGTAACATCCACTTTCTTGTCCTACGACATAGAGCGTGTATTTGTTTTGACCTGTGGCTATCTTCTTTTTAATGCTCTCCCAAGTCTCGGTATATTTTGCTCCGGAAGATAAACTTCCTGCGCCTGTCTTGTAATTGCTTTCATCTTGCTGCGTGCTATACCACTTATATGTGGCGGCACCAGTAACCGTGACGCTTAGATTCTTACCTTCACAAAATGCGGTCTCTGTTTGTTCGATGATTGGTTTCTCGTATACAACGACAGATTTTGTCTTGATAGAAGAACAAAGGTTCTCGTCTATAACGCTGGCGGTGAATAGAGTTACCTCGTTCAGTGTCGCTTTAATGGTTGTCTTGTCTGTGTTGTACTCTATATCGCTGTCGTCGACTGTTGGGGAGGTTGTCCAAGTAACCGATTGGATTGTTTTGTCAGCGGTTACGTTGAGTTCTGCTTGCTCTCCTCCACAAATGGCTTTTCCTCCTTCAATGGTGATGTTGGCTGGTGTGTTTACTTTGACGGTTGCAGAGGCTCTACCTGCACAGCCTGCATCGGCGGTTGCGACTATATTGTAGGTCTGATCAGTCAACGGAGATACTGTAATCTTGTTCGTGTTGTTGTTCTGTCCTGTCCAACTCCATGATTTTATGTTGACTCCTGACGTTGTGCACTTTGCTTCCAACGTCGTGTTTTCGCCTTTACAGATTGTGAGGTCTCCTTCAATCTCAATCTCTGGCATTGGATTGATGGTGATGGTCTTGTAGGTCTCTCCCTCACAAGCATCTTTCGTACCTCTTAAGAAGTAGGTTACTTTATCATACTTCTGCGCACCCATTGATGGCGTTACGGTAACTCCATCTCCAGGCTCTGTTCTGACGGCGGTCCTTTTGGAAGGGTCTGCTATTGCGTCTGTTGGGTCTCCGTATGCCATATACCATGTGTATGTGCCATCCTCGGCTCCTGAAGGGACAAGGTTCATAGACTCTTCATCGCAGATGTTGTCGGCGGACGAGATTTTGAGCGTTGGTGTCGTCTTGACGGTTATGGTCGTAGAGAAGATGTTCTCGCAACCATGATAGTCACGGCCTATCGCAAAGACTTCTATCGTTTTTTGTGTTTTCCCGTCTCCATCTGCTGTGAGGGTATAGGTATTGAAGGTATTCTTCATATCTGTAACCGTCTGCCAATCGGTCAACCATGTCTGGTTGCCGTTTGTCATGGTGTAGAATCTGAACGCTTCCATACCTACGGAGTCTGCCGTGATAAGGTCTTCCTCTCCTGGACATACGCGGGAACTTGCTGGCGTTACGGTGAACACTGGCAGATCGCGTACGATTACTTGCTGTGTCTTGGTGGACGAGCAGGAAGTCGCATTTGTCCCTGTTCCGCTTGTTACCGTTGCGGTTACGGTGTAGACCGTCGAGAAGGTTGGAGTGAGTTTTAAATCTGCTCCATCGGCGTCGTTCTTATTCCATTTGTAGGTGACGGTTTTGTTTGCTTCGTTGTTCCAACCAGTATAGATGGCGGTGTCTTGAGCGACTAACTCGAGCACGTCGTTCATACACAAGTCAGTGTCACCTTTAATTTTGATTTCAGGAATCTTGTTGGTTGTGACCTTTTTATAGTAGGTTGACTGACAAGTCACGTCTGAGTAGTTGCGGAAAGCAGTTACTTTATAGGTGTAGTTGGCTGTCGGAGGCACCTCGTTGATGGAGCTTGGCATCTTGTCCTTCGTGGTGCGTGTCGACCAGAGGCAAGAGTCTGCTCCGTAGGCGTTGATGATCACGTTCTGTCCTTGACAGATAGCGGCAGGATCGGAGATGGTGGCGTTCGGTGTGTCTCGAACGGTAACCTGTACATCAATGGTGTCGCTACAAGCAAACTTGTTGAGTGCAGAGAAACTATAACGGTATATTTTAGATGTCGAGCCTGCTACGCTTTGGAATGGTCCGACTTCTAATGTGGTTTTGTTTTCCCCTGCCAATTCTGTGCGAGTATTTCCGTCTTTTGTGTACCACTTGTAGCCACTGACTGCCTTTGTCCTGTCGTTCTCGGATGCCTTGTGCTCCAATGTGGCAGATTCTCCGACACAGATCGCTTTTGGCGCATCAATGGTGAGTTCTGGTAATGGTTTTACATAGACGAAGATAGAGTCGGTCGCTGTACATCCATTGTACGACGCATTGGCTAAATACTTGGTGGTGTCGGCAGGTCCTAAAGTCACCTTGCGGGTTCTCTCCGTGTTACTCCATACGATGTTGGAAGAGGTCGCGTCGACACCATCGTCAGTTCCTTTCAAATCTCCTGTTATCGTGCTTCCACTGTTGTCTATGTATGAATAAGTACCGATAACGGCGACGTCTTTTGTTTGTCCTTTACAGATCTCAACGACTTTTCGTTTCCCTTCCTTTGTGTAGACGATATTGGCGTTGGCTTTCTCTGCTTTGTCGTAGAAATCAAATTCTGGAATGTTCTTGATGGAGACATCGAATGTCTTCTCGTACGAACAGAGCGTGGATGTGTCTTTCAACGCCACCGTTCCTGAGTAGACGGACTCATAACGATAAATCTCTGTGAGGTAGTGTCCTGCGTTGTCTGCAACGCCACCATCAATGGTGAACGAGTTGCTGTTGACGCCCGCAGTGGAATCTTGCTTGATGGTACACGAGGTCAAGTTATCTGTGTCATCACATTTCTTCCAAACGTAGCGGTTCTGCTTGCCGCTCACTTCAGACATGTAGTTGTTGATCGTGAGGGTGGATTTCTCATTGGCACAAATGTCTGTCACACCGTTCATATCGACTGTCGGAGTCTGCATGACCTTGAACTCTACGCTCGTACTCTTCTCACAACCGTTGACAGTGGTTACGGTCAAAGTCATGACATACTCGCCCTTGTTGGTGGCAGTCCAAGGGAAAGTCTCGTCAAATTCAGAACTCTTAGTGAAAGTCTGGTCGTAGACTACCTTGTTGGAGGCTTTCTCCACGCAAACCCAATGCCAGGACTTGATGGTGTCTAACTGCGTCAATACAGGGTCAGGGTTGGAAACTAACACCTTAGGAACCCAAGATGTATCAGAGAAAGTAACCCTGTTATAACAAGAACGCAGAGCCTTCACTTCCGACTTGATAGGCTCTTTGGCGATACGGGTCTTGGCGGTGATGGTGGTACAAGACGTGTTAGAACCTGAAATTGTACAGATATAGTCAATGTCTTGTATTTCTGAACGCTTAACGTAGGCGTAGTAGTCGGTGTAGGCGTTACCACTTTCGTCCTTCAATATAGTTCCGTCGCTTGTTTTCCATTCATAATTCTCAAAGCCCTTTGGAACGTAAATACGTACCTTGTCATCTTTGGGACAGTTTTCCACATCGATGCGCATCTCTTGGGCTGCACCAGTTACATACATGTGAGCGGAGTGACCACCAGGCATTAATCGTTTATATCCATTGACATAATTTTCAACAAGACAATCGTGATTGTATGCTTTTATTTTTATAGTTTTCCCTATGTGTTCCCTTAGATCGTAGATGTTGGTAGTCCATGGTTTATAAACAACATTCTCTCCTCTCCTTGAGCTTTTCAAACATGATTCGCCTGATTCAATAGTTGTAAGTGTTTTGTCGGACGCATTTGCGTTTCCGAAGTAGGTTGCGCATGGCAGTGTGGTATTCCCGTCAACTAAACTTACTGAAATTCCCGAACCAGGATAAGCGTCTCCAGCGTGGCTATCGTTGGCAGGTTCAACAAGTACAATTGCGTATGCAACTTGTAATATCGTACTCTTTTCTGTAACCTTAAATGTATATTCGACTTTTTCTGAAGTGGCTCCGTATTGCCATGCAATATTAGTTCCCCCTATTTCACTCCATCCAGTTTCGCATTTTCCTGGGTTCCCTAAACGTGCAGCACCTTTGAAATTGTCGTTCTCGGGTAGTGTGTATAATGGCGTGCAAGATGTACTCCATCCTACTTGCATTACTCCATCAACTTCTGATTTGTTGAAAATAGTGAATGAGCCTAAAAATGAACTGGTCGCATTTATATTCCTTACGCCCCACTCATCTTGATTTTCTACGTCAGCACATTTTGGAAAATTGCCGTCAGCTTGAGAGTTTAATACGTATCCCCCATGGTCATTACAATTTCCGGCTGATGTAGTACCATCTTTGCATTGGTAAAGTCCAGATGCGCATGTCCCATATCCTTGCAAAGTTTGACTCCTATTAACAGTACCTGTTCCTGCTAATGTATATACACATTTTGAGTTTGAGTTCCTAGCATCTTGGGGTCTCCAATACGAATAATATTGAGTCCAACCGTCCCAACCTTTGGAAAAGTCGAGGTTGAGTTGGTCTCCGTCCTGGGCTTGGGCAGACAATGCCACAGTCGCAACTACGAGTGTTGTGATAATTCTTCGAATATGCCGTTTAATGGCGTACTTATTTTGTTTCATAAGTTTCTATGTATCAGTTCAATACCTGTTTCTGCTAAACCCTATTGCAGATTTTACTCGCAAAGTTAAGAATTTTTCTATGATTAAGGAGCAGATTATAGTAACGTTTTTTTTCTCCTTGTGTTGTCCTATTCCTTTTTTTTATTTTGCAATGCGAACGGATAACAGTATTTCATGGGTGTTCGACGGCAATGTGCTGCGACTCCCCAACCCACATTCATAGACATAGCCAATACGGAAAATGTGATGTTCTATGCCTAATAATACGGATAGATAGGAGGGGTTGCACTCATTGACAAGGTCGGGTCTCCATGAAAATCCTCCCCACACAAAACGGTCGTAGAAAGCTAAAAGCCCAATTTCTGCCAAATGTACTTTATTGCGATTCATATAGGCGAGATTCAACATCAAATCCCATTGTTGTCGCAGGTTAATGGCTCGTATTGCGTAGGCGTAAAAATGTCGGTCTGAACGATAACTCGTCGATTGCGTGTTCTGTATGTGTGTGCATGATGCTCCAAAGGTCCAATTTATGGAGGTGATTTCAACTCCTGTGTTGAAGTCGGGCGTGATTTTCCTTTCTTTGTCTTGCAGGTTGTCGTAGTCTTTTCGTTCACTTTCGTCGGCGATTTTGTTCTCTCCTGGATTATAGACGCCGACAAAAATGCCTGCAGACGCTCCCAACGACAACACCCACTTCGGCGTGAGGTCTATCTGATAGGAATATTCGGCTTTCAGCTCGGTGGTGCGGTGTCCGACTCCTAAGGCATCGTAGGCTATGGTCAAACCGACTCCCGATTGTATTTTAGGTATGTAGTTGGTCGCATTGAAAAGTATCGTGTGGGGCGCATTATCTACTCCAATCCATTGTAGCCGACCCAAAAGAAATAGGTCTACATCGCCAGTGTTGCCGACCCCCGCAGGGTTGATATTGCCTCGAGAGAACTGCTGTTGTGTGAAAAACAAATCTTGTTGGGCGTTGGTCGTTACAACACTCATCAATAGAAGAATGATATGTAATACTCTGTTTTTCAACTGTATTGTTTGTCTTTTTTGATGCTTTATTTTATTTCTTTACGGATATGACTACGCGACGGTTGAGTTGGTGGTCTCGCTCGGTTCTGGCATTACGAATGATGGGCTCCAGCTTGCTACGGCCAACGCAGGTGAGACGATTCGGGTCAACACCTTGGGCGACAAGTGTGCGGAAGAGTTGTTGGGCTCGCCGTTCCGACAAGGCTTGATTGTATGCTATAGAGCCTCGTTCGTCAGTATGGGCTGTCAGCAAGAAATTCTCACCTTTGTGATAATCAATGAATTGAAGAATGGTGTCTATCTCGGCGGTATAGTCGCGAGTGTAGTTGGATTGATCGAATTTAAAGTATAGAACGCAAGCCTCTGGCATGTTATCTGGCATATTATCTGACATAATAGGCGTATTAGGATTGTCTGTTGGTTTGTTTTCGTTGTCGTTCTCTTTATCGTTTATTTCGTTGCCGTCTAATATTTCATTGTCGTCTAACGTGTCGCCATTTCCTATAGAATCGTTTTCTGCAATAAAGGTGCTGTCGGGAATGGTGTTGTTGTCTACTGAGTCTTTCTCTAATTCGTCATTCTCTTTATCATTTTGATTGTCAGCGATTTGAGGGTAACGCCAGCTGCGGTAAAACAGAGAGGATCCCCGCTCGGTGATGCGTGTCTTCTCTTTGGAAAAGGAACTTAGGGAGAATAATGTGATGAGAAAAGCGAGAAGTAGACGCATAAGGTTCTGGCTGTTTAAAGGCGTGTGTGTTGGGAAATGCTTTTCTTCTTGAAAGTGTGGATTCTGAAATCACAGTCGAAGAAGAGATAGATTCCGAAGGCGTAGTCCATGCCTGGCTCAGAGAAATCGTAATAGGCTTGGGCTTCGAATCCTAAGATTTTGTTGAGACAGTAGGTGGCTTTTATGGTTGCCATATCTCTGCATTTGCGTTCGAAAGTGTCGTCGAAATAACTGCGTGATTGGAAAAGGTAACTGCCTCGTCCCGCTATGAATCCTTGTCCGTGCCAATAGCCGATGGTGGTAGACCAATGGTGTTTAGGGTGGTTGTTCTGCACGGTTACTTGTGGGTATATGCCCCATCCATCTTTGAAATGGGTGTGGATGTGTTCTTCGTTAGAACGATTGGAGAAGAGGAAAAACGGCACTTCTATGCGTGTCTGCGTGCGTGTCGTCTCAAACTGAAAAGCAAGTCCTGCGGCTATGTTTGCCAATGTCTCCAGGCAGGTGTCTGCCAAAGTATTGATTTGTCCGCCTCGATGGTTCATCATCAGGTGGAGAGGTATTTCAAAGCGAGTTGTCGTGTCTTGGAATGGAGTGATTTTGAAGTTGTTAACCCATCCGAAAGTGAATTTTTCTTGCCATTCGGATCCTATTTCGATAAAGTCTTCCCAATTGCACCAAACCTCCGTGTTCCAATGTTTTGTGTGGGCGAAAATCTGTAATCCCATCTCTTGATTGTCTCGATAGTAGCGGTCAAATCCGTACATGGGTTCGTAGAGGTTGTGGCAGAGGTTTCCGTAGAGCGAGCCTCCGACGAACGTAATCCATTCTGCAGGTGTGTATTGCAGTCGTACGATAGGGGCGACTTCCCGTATCTTCGTGTGATCGCCCGCGATGCCTGTCAGGTGGACTCCGACGGTGGCTTCAAGAGCCTTGTTGGCACGATAGGTGAACGAAGGATTGAAGTGGAATCCCAATGCAGTGTACCCCTCGGTGTAAGGGAGGAAATACTCAGCATCTCGAGCGAAAGTGGTAATCTCTGGCGAAAAATAGAGTGTACGATGCTTGTCTCGTGTGCTGTTGGTTTGTTGCTCGACTAAGAAAGGAATTTGTCGAGAGTTATAAAAATGACGAGGGAAGACACTGGTAATCGTGTCTTCCGCCATCATTAAAACATTGTTTAAAAGAAGCAAGAGTGATAGGATTGTGATTTTTCTCATTGCTGTTTTAAATTTTTATTTTGTCCACTAACACGCTTGAAATCTAATTAGCGTGTTGCTATTAGTATGCTCTTGCGAAGAGTGCGCGGCATTTGGAAGGTTTGCCGGTCATCATGTCGACTCCAGCCTCCTTGTCTCCGGAAACGTATGAATCGAACGGAATACAGCGGATGGTGGCTTTTGTCTCTTCCTTGATTTTAGCCTCTGTCTCGGCTGATCCATCCCAGTGGGCGAGGATAAATCCACCTTTCTCAATCTCCACTTTGAACTCCTCGTAGGTGTCGACGGTGCGGATCATTGAGTTGCGGTAGGTCAATGCCTTTTTGTATATGTTCTTCTGAATCTCATCCAAAAGGTTCTTGACGTATGTCTCAATGCCCTCCATACTGACGTTGCACTTTTCTAAGGTGTCGCGGCGTGCCACTTCAATGGTGTTGTTCTCGAAATCGCGCGGACCGACAGTGAGGCGAACAGGCACTCCCTTCATCTCATATTCGTGGAATTTCCAACCTGGGGTTTTGGCGTCTGTGCTGTCGTATTTCACGGAAATGCCCAATGCTTTGAGTTTTGCGATGATTTGGTCGATCTTCTCGTTCATCTCCGCTGTCATCTTCTTCACTGCGATAGGCACGATTACCACTTGGATAGGTGCTACGTTTGGAGGAAGAACCAATCCGTTGTCGTCGGAGTGAGCCATGATGAGTGCTCCCATCAGGCGAGTAGAAGCGCCCCAAGAGGTTGCCCAGACATAGTCTAACTTGCCTTCGCGGGTCTGATATTGCACGTCGAACGCCTTCGCGAAGTTTTGTCCCAAAAAGTGGGAGGTTCCCGATTGCAAAGCCTTTCCATCTTGCATTAAAGCCTCGATGGTGTAGGTGTCTACCGCTCCTGCGAAACGCTCAGTCTCGGATTTCACTCCCTTGATGACAGGCAACGCGAGGAAGTTCTCGGCAAAGTCGCCATAGACGTTCAACATCTTTTGTGCCTCTGCTTCAGCCTCTTCGTAGGTCTCGTGGGCGGTGTGTCCCTCTTGCCACAAGAATTCAGCGGTACGGAGGAAGAGACGGGTGCGCATCTCCCAACGAACGACGTTTGCCCATTGGTTGCAGAGAATCGGAAGGTCTCGGTAGGATTGTATCCAGTTTTTGTAAGTACTCCAGATGATGGTTTCTGAGGTGGGACGAACGATGAGCTCTTCTTCTAACTTAGCCTCGGGATCTACCACGACACCCGAACCGTCTGGGTTCGTCTTCAAACGATAGTGGGTTACAACGGCACACTCTTTGGCGAAGCCTTCCACATGGTCTGCCTCCTTGCTGAGGAACGATTTAGGAATGAATAAAGGGAAATAAGCGTTGACGTGTCCTGTCTCTTTGAACATACGGTCGAGTTCGCGTTGCATCTTCTCCCAGATGGCGTAGCCGTAGGGTTTGATGACCATACAACCTCTGACTGCTGAGTTTTCAGCAAGGTCGGCCTTGATAACTAAGTCGTTGTACCACTGTGAGTAGTCTTCACTGCGTGGAGTAAGTTCTTTTGCCATTGATTATCTGTTTATTTTGTTGTTTTCTGTTTTTTATGTTGTGAAAGAAAGTTCATAGTTTGCCCTCTTTCTCTAATCTCTTTGCTTCGTCCCAATATTCATCCATTTCTTCTAATGTCATATTCTTCAACTCTTTACCTTCTTTCAACGTATGTTCTTCTAAGTAGTTGAAACGACGGATGAATTTGCGGTTGGTCTTCTCTAAAGCATTTTCCGGATTGATTTTATAGAGTCGTGCCGTGTTGATGAGACTGAAGAGAACATCGCCAAATTCTTCTTCCATTTTCTCTTTGTCTCCTTTCTCAACCTCGGTTTTCCACTCGTCTATCTCCTCATAGACTTTGTTCCACACTTGAGAACGGTCTTCCCAATCAAAGCCGACGTTGCGTGCCTTGTCTTGTATTCGGTAGGCTTTGATGAGAGCAGGTAATGCTTCTGGTACGCCAGAAAGGACGCTTTTGTTGCCATCTTTCTCTTTGCGTTTGATCTGCTCCCATGTTTGTTCCACTTCGCCTGCCGTCTTGGCCGCTCCGTCCCCAAACACATGAGGATGGCGGAAAATCAATTTCTCACAGAGTGAATTGCATACATCGGCAATGTCGAATGTGTTGGTCTCTGAAGCCAATTTAGAGTAGAAGACTACGTGAAGCAACACGTCACCAAGCTCCTTGCGTATGTCGTTCATGTCTTTCTTCATGATGGCGTCGCAAAGTTCGTAGGTCTCCTCAATGGTGTTGGGACGAAGCGACTCAAATGTCTGCTTCTTGTCCCATGGACATTTTTCGCGTAACTCGTCCATAATGTCTAACAGACGGGCAAATGCTTTTTCCTTATCTTCTAATGTATTCATGACTATTCGTCTTTTGATACTCTAAAATTCTGATTTACACTCTGTTGCGAATCTTTGTTCTTCCGAATGTCAATAGATGTAATGAGATGAATGGAAGAATAAAGTCCAATAGAGGGATGCTGAAGAAGAAATTCTTTTCGTTCAGTAGTTTAGCTGTTCTTCGGATAATAATCATTTGCGTGATGTATCTGAAGAAGAAAATATGGAGGACGATGACCGCCATAATCCACTCTTGCTTTACTAACATAAACGCCATGATGGCGATGAAAGCGAAGTAAAAGAGAATTCTTGTCAGGTTTTCCATGAAAATGTTGAAAAGAACACCTTTCTTAGACTTACATAAAGCCTTGAGCTGGTCTTCTTTCTGGAAACAATAAGATTTTTTCGTCTCTTCTCGATGACTGATGGTTGTGGCTGTGGGTCTGGTTTCGCAACGCACGTTCTTCTTGTTTGCCACGTCTTGGATGAATAAACTGTCTTCTCCTGCGATCAGGTTGAGTTGGTTGGAGAAGCCTTTTCCATTGAAGAAAAGGCTCTTTTTGTAACTCAAGTTTCTGCCTGTGCCACGGTAGGTGTTTCCTCGGAACGCCATTCCCATGAAGTGCATGGCGTTGGTGACGTTGTCGTAGCGAATCAAACGACCTAAGAAATTACTCTTTGTCTCTCGTTTGCTGTAGCCTAAGACAATGTCGGTGCCATTGACATAATTGTTCATCATCTCTGCAATCCATTTGTCGCTACTTGGCTCACAATCAGCATCTAAGAAGAGAAGATGTTCGTATTTAGCGGCTTTGATGGCTACTGTCAGACACATTTTCTTGCGACTGGTGTATTTGGCGTCCATCGGAAGAAAAGTGGAGTAGAGGTTGTTGTATTGCTTGCTTAGTTTCACCAACAATTCGCTGCTCTCGTCTGTTGAACCGTCGTTTACCACTATCACCTGGAAACCGCCATCATATTTCTGTTCTAATACTTTGGGTAGGTATTTTGCAAGATTGTCTGCTTCGTTTTGAGCGCAGATGATGACAGATACAGGAGGTTGTGTGGTTGTGAAGAAAACTTTGTTCTTCCTCTTCTTACGGTCGTATCTGAGAATTTTGTTGTAGAATCTGAAGTAATAATACATTTGGATGATAAGGAGAAACAAAAATCCCCCGGTCATCAACCAATAATCGAAAGGTGTCTGCTGTAAAAAGTTTTTAATAATAACTTCCATCAAAGTCGTTGGCTTTTAATCTATTAGAATTCTGTGGAGAGATAACCTTGTGGCAATTTGCGAAGATTATAGCTGGATGCCATGATTTCTCCGTATGCGCCTGCCGAACGCAATGCCAAATAGTCTCCTCTCTTCGTGCTGTTCAAAACGTGGTCTTTCACGAACACATCGGAAGATTCGCAGATAGGTCCCACAACATCGTATTTCTCCTCTTCTGCATCCGATGAAATGTTCTCCACCTTATGGTAGGCTTCGTAGAGTGCGGGACGAATCAAGTCGGTCATGCCGGCGTCGACAATGGCGAACTGCTTCTCCGTGCCTTTTTTGACGTAGGTGACTTTAGTGATCAAACTGCCGCATTGCGCTACGATAGATCGTCCTGGCTCGCAGTGTAAAGTCTGACCTTCGCGCAGTTTCAGATTTTCTGCGAAGATTTTGAAATATGTGGCGAAATCAGCGATAGGGTTAGCGTTAGGATCTTGATAATCAATTCCTAAACCACCACCTATGTTGATGTTTTCCAATGGAATATTCCACGCTTCAAACTGGTCTTGTAGTTGGTTCACCTTCTCGCAAAGGGTCTTGTAGCAATCTAACTCCGTGATCTGTGAACCAATGTGAAAGTGCAGTCCGATGAGTTTAAGGTTGGATGAAGAGATGACGATGTTGGCTACTTTTTTCAAATCTCCTATGTTAAACCCGAATTTATTCTCGTTCAAACCTGTAGTGATGTAGTGGTGCGTGTGGGCGTCGACATTAGGGTTGACACGCAGCTCGATGCGGGCAGTCTTGCCCTTCGCCTTTGCTAACTCGTTGATGACCTCCAACTCGGGGATAGACTCTGCGTTGAAACAGAAAATATCATTGTCTAATGCAAGGTTGATTTCTTTATCCGTCTTTCCGACACCTGCGAAAACAATCTTATTAGCAGGAAATCCCGCATTAATGCAGGCTTGCACTTCGTTGCCACTCACACAGTCCGCCCCTAATCCTGCCGCTGAGATGATCTTCAAAACTTTAGGGTTGGCGTTAGCTTTTACTGCATAGTGAACTTGAACGTTCTGTGCGGAGGCGTTGGCTTTGACCGTCTCTAAGGTCTTGTTCAGCAAATCTACGTCGTAGTAGTAGAACGGAGTCTCAAATTTTGAAAACTTCGATGTTGGAAATGATCCTTTAGTTGTCATGTTATTGTCGGAATTATATTTTAGAATAGTTTCTTGCTGAGGGAATTAAGCACTTCTGCCTTGTCTTTGGTATGAATTAGCAAGGAGATGTTGTGAGTGCTTCCTCCGTAAGAGATCATGCGGATTTGTGTCTCTTTAAGGGCGGAAAGTATGTCTGCCTGAAATCCGACATTGTCTTCGGGAAGGTTGCCGATGACGCTCACGATAGTCATGCCTTTTGCGTATGACACGGTGCCGAACTTTTTCAAATCGTCTAAAATGTTGTCTAAGTTCTTGCAGTTGTCGATTGTTACAGAGACACCCACTTCCGAGGTGGTGATCATATCAATAGATGTCTTGTAGTTTTCGAACACCTCAAAGACACGGCATAAGAAGCCATGGGCAAGCAACATACGGCTTGATTTGATTAAAATCGATGTGATGCCGTCTTTAGAAGCCACCACCTTGATGTTGCCGGCGGTGCGATTGTTGGAGATGATGGTGCCTTTCTTGTCTGCTTGGTCTATGTTGCGGAGGTGAACAGGCACATTGGCCAATTTGGCAGGCAAGATGCAGGTCGGGTGCAACACGCGGGTGAGAAAGTAGGAGAGTTCGGCCGCCTCGTCGAAACTGAGGGCATCAACAGGTTGTGCCTCTTTGACAATTGTCGGGTTGATGTTGTAGATGCCGACGGTGTCGTTCCAAAACTCGATGACCTCGGCACGGAGAACGGCACCAATTAACGCGGCGGTGTAGTCGTTTCCTCCTAACCCTAAAGAATCAACCTCATTATAGAAATTCTGGCATATCGAACCCTCTGTGATGAAGGTGTTGACCGCCTTTGCCTCCTCTTTGTTGAGTAGCTCTTTGAGATTTTCTTTGATATAGTATTCGTCGGGTTCTTCGTTCTTGTCGATTTTCATAAATGACAAGGCTGACAGGTTGAGCGAGTTTTCACCTTGGCTCCTCAAATATTCAACCATCAAGAAGGAACTCAACTGACCCCCTAAGGCGACAATGCGCTTCTCCTCGAAAAGGGTGAAGATACCTTCAGAATAGTTTCTTATCTCGTCAAATTTCTCGGCGATATGTTTGTGTATGTCTTTTGTATTGGCTTTGTCGCCAAACAACTCGTTGACACGCTCCTGGTAGACTTGCTCTAAGTTGGAAATCAACTCCTTGGCTCCGTCTGCGTTCTTTTTATATAGGTAGTCGGCAATTTCAGCAAGTTCTTGCGAAGTGCCTTCCATAGCCGAAAGCACTACGATCTTCTTCTCTTTGTCTTTGATGATGATATTGGCAACATCACGGAATTGCTTGGCTGTGGCCAAAACAGAACTTCCAAATTTTAGTACTTTCATCTTTTTCTGTTTTTGTTAGATTTCAATTTTGAGTGCGTTGTACATCTTTCGCACTTTCTCTTTCGCTTCTTCAATGTTTTCGCCTCGTGCGAGTAATACAGCCATACGGCGGTGGTCGTGCACATCAGGCTTCCCAAAGATACGAATCTGCGTGTCGGGGATTGATAAGGCGTCTTCTATGTTGGAGAAAGAAACGTTTTCGCTGTCTCCCGTGACAACCACGGCTTTAGAAGCTGATGGACCATGAAACGCAATGTTGGGAATGGGTAGTCCGAGAATGGCGCGTACATGCAGAGCAAATTCCGATAGGTCTTGTGAAATCATCGTAACCATACCTGTGTCGTGTGGACGAGGGGACACCTCGCTGAAAAAGACATCTTCCCCTTTTACGAAAAGTTCGACCCCGAAGATTCCCCAGCCTCCTAAGGCCTCGGTAATCTTTCTGGCGATATCTTGCGCCTTGCTGGTGGCAATGTCGCTCATAGGTTGCGGCTGCCAGGATTCTTGATAGTCGCCATCTTTCTGCCAATGCCCGATAGGTTGCAAGAAACTGGTGCCGTCTTTATGGCGGACAGTGAGCAATGTTATTTCGTAATCGAATTTCACGAAGCCCTCGACGATGACTTTGCCTGCGCCTGCTCGACCACCTTCTTGTGCGACATGCCATGCGTTCTCAATGTCTTTTTCGGTCTTGACGACACTCTGTCCGTGTCCAGACGAACTCATGATAGGTTTCACTACGCAGGGCGTGCCTATGACCTTTACCGCCTCGGTGAACTCTTCGTAGGTAGAGGCAAACCGATAGGGTGAGGTTGGCAAATTCAATTTTTCAGCTGCTAAACGTCGGATGCCTTCTCTGTTCATGGTCAGAAAAGCCGCCTTGGCTGTCGGAATCACGTTGTAGCCGCTTTTCTCTAATTCGACAAGGGTAGACGTGGCGATCGCCTCTATTTCTGGAATGATATAGTCGGGCTTCTCCTGCTCGATGATCTCGCGTAGTCTGTCTCCGTCCAACATTGACAAAACGTATGAACGGTGGGCTACTTGCATAGCGGGCGCGTTCTCGTATTTGTCTAAGGCGACAACCTCAATGCCCAGACGCTGCAACTCGATTGCTATCTCTTTGCCTAACTCTCCAGAGCCACACAAGAGGGCTTTCTTCCCACCTTCCTTGAATACTGTTCCGAATTTTGACATATCGTTTCTTTCTGAATTATCGTTTCGCAAATGTACTAATTTAATTAATAAACATAGCCACAATCTTGCTTGGCGATGTTTCCTTTTTGACTACTCTTATACTATAAAATAAGGTATAGTGAATAGTTTAAATTGTCTTTGAAGTCCTCTTCCTGTTATTCGTCGGATAGGTTGACTAATAATTCTCGATAGGAGCTGAATATTTTCGATTTTGATACGTAGCCGACGTATTTCTCATTGTCGTCGATGACGGGCAGATTCCAGGCTTTGGTCTTTTCAAACTGGTACATCACTTTCTCCATAGAGTCGTTGAGTGAGACGAACGCAGGCGGTGAAACCATGAGTTGAAAGACGCGGAATCGTTTGTACAGTTCGGGACGGAACATAATGTTTCGTATTTCGTCCAAACTGATGAGACCGATCATTCGTCCGTGTTTGTCCAATACGGGGAATAGGTTTCTGTTTGATTTCGCCACTAATGAAATCACGTCTCCTAAATACATGTTTGGGCGTAGGGTCTGAAGATCTGTCTCAATTACATTTTCTGTCTTCAGCAGAGTGAGAATGTTCTTGTCTGTGTGGTGGGTGAGCAATTCTCCTTTCTTCGCCAAACGCATGGCATACAAACTGTGAGGCTCGAAAAATAGAATCGTGATGTAGGCGATGGTTGATGTAATCATCAATCCGAGGAACATTCCGTACCCGCCCGTCAACTCGGCGATTAGAAAGGCCCCTGTCAGTGGCGCATGCATGACGCCAGCCATGACGCCAGCCATGCCTGCCAGCGCGAAATGCTTCTCCGTCAGTCCAACCATGCCGAATTTATTTAACACATACGCCATGAAGAAACCTGTGATGCAACCCACAAACAGACTTGGGGCGAAGATTCCTCCCGTTCCTCCGCTACCATTCGTCGCTGCGGAGGCGAAAATCTTAAAGAAGACAATCAAGAAAAGATAGAGCGAAATGATCCAGAAGTTGTCCCTGAAATTATAGAAGACACTGTTCTGGGTCAGCGCTTGGGCATCTCCATTCAAGAGGGAGGTGATCGTGTCGTATCCTTCACCGTAAAGAGGAGGAAGATAGAAAATCAAAACGCTCAACATGATACCTCCGACTACCAATTTTTGTGTAGGCGTTTTCAGCGTCCCTCCAAAGAATGTCTCCAATTTGTTCATGCCTCGCGTGAAGTAGAGAGATACGAAACCACAGCAGACTCCTAACAACACATAAAAGGGTATGTTCTCCATCTTCAGAACGTGGCCCATCACGAAACTGAAAAGATAGTCTGAACCGGAAAAGAGGTTCGTGAAAACGGCTGCCGTGGCTGCCGAGATCAGCAATGGAACGATTGACGACATGGTCAAATCGAGCATCAACACTTCGAGCGTGAAAACCACACCTGCGATGGGGGCTTTGAAAATACCTGCAATCGCTCCTGCCGCTCCACAACCGACGAGCAACATCAGGTTTTTCTGCTCCATACGGAACAGTTGTCCTAAATTAGAGCCGATGGCGGAACCCGTCAGCACGATAGGCGCCTCCGCTCCGACTGACCCTCCAAATCCGATGGTGATGGAACTTGCGATGATTGACGACCATATATTATGACGTTTGATACGTGCCTTGCGCTGTGAAATGGCAAACATTATTTTCGTGACTCCGTGGCTAATGTCGTCTTTCAATATCTTGCGGACGTAGAAACTTGCAATGCAGACACCTAAGATTGGTGTCGCCAGATATAGATAGTTGAGCCGACCCGCAGAGAAACTATTGGTGACCAGCTCGTGTAGAAAATCAATGAGAAACTTCAACAGGTGTGCCGCTATCGCACAAAACAAGCCGACCAAAAGACTGAGAACCAATACAAAATGCTTCTCGCTGATACGCTTCTCCCTCCAGCGAAGTATTTTGATAAAAATTTCTTCCATTTTTATTATTTAATCATCTGAAAATCAACCAACTCTCTATTTCAGAACCTCACGAAATCATCAACATTCAATCTTGCAAATTTATAACAAAAAACGCATGTATGGGCGGTTTGCCCGTTGTTTTTATTTTTCGTTGCTATCTTCTATTTGCCTATATTTGCAGACAAAATTATTTTTGTTTTAAGTGTTTCGAACGGGATTATTCAAGTATGAAAATTTTAATTATCGAAGATGAGAGGAAACTGTCTGATAGTATTGTCGACTACTTGAGCAGTAACAAATATCTTTGCGAACAAGCTTTTACATTCTCCGATGCAAAGATGAAAATCAACGCGTACGACTATGATTGTATTGTGTTGGATTTGATGTTGCCTGGCGGTAATGGTCTTGATCTATTGGCGGAGATACGAAAAAAAGAGAGTCCCGTGGGTGTGATCATTTGCTCCGCGAAAGATTCTTTGGACGACAAGGTGATTGGCTTGGAGCAGGGCGCTGACGATTATCTTCCGAAACCTTTTCATTTGGCGGAGTTGAGTGTCCGCATTTATGCGATTGTCCGTAGAAAGCAGTTCTCTGCCAGCAATGTTTTGGAAAGCAACGGCGTAAGGGTCAATTTGCAAGAGAAGTCGGTCTGCGTGAACGGTCAACCTGTTGTCTTGACAAAGTCGGAGTATGATTTGTTGCTTTTCTTTATTGGAAATAAAAATAAGGTGATTACGAAAAGCGCTATTGCCGAGCATTTAAGTGGAGAGATGGCTGACATGATGGACAGCCACGATTTTGTTTATACGCATATCAAGAATTTGAAATCGAAACTGTCGGATTTGGGTTGTAATGATTGCATCCGAAATGTTTATGGAATGGGATATAAATGGGTTAAGCTTTAAAAATCCGTAAATGAAAAAAGGTAAAGGATGGAGAAACGTACTTTGATAGATAAAACACTGAGCTGTTTTGTAGGGTGTGTGTTCATCATTATTGTTGCCTCTTTCCCAATCTACTATTGGATCACAAAGGGTGTCTTTTCCGATGAGGTGGCGAACCTTATCAAGATGGTGAAATCCGGACATCCTCATTCTACGACAGAATTACAGGATGACCTCATCAAGGAGGTCTTGATACAGTTCTTTTTGTTGTCGGCGACCTTGGTGGGAGGATGTGTCCTCACGATGAATTTTATTATGAAGAGATTCTGGAAGCCTTTCGATGAGACTTTGGAGAAGATTGAGGCGTTTCGTTTGGAAAGAAATGAATGTCCTGTTTTGCAAGAAAGTAATATTGAGGAGTTTGACCGCTTGAATATTACGTTGAAGAAATTAATGGAGGACAGCCTTTTAAGTTATAGGGCGCAGAAAGAGTTCGTCCAAAATGCGTCTCACGAGCTGCAGACTCCTTTGGCTATCTTTCAAAGTAAATTGGATTTAATGTTACAACAGCCAGAGCTAACTGAAAATCAAGCAATTATAATACAGGACTTGTACAGGATAAATGCGCGGTTAACTCGTCTGAACAAGAATCTGTTGATGTTGGCAAAGATTGAAAATAATCAGTTCAAAATAACGGAGAAAATAGATTTGGTGGCTGTTTTAGATGATATGTTGCCTCACTTAGAGAGTATTGCGGGAGGATTGACCATCAAAGAAAATATAGAATTGGCGCCATTTTATGTGGTGGCTAATCGAACTTTGTTGGAGACGATGGTCAACAATCTGGTGGTGAATGCGGTAAGACACAACAAGGAGAGCGGAGAAATCATTGTAACTGCGAATCCTGTCTGCCTCATTGTGGCGAACACGTCCTCTAATGAAGAGGAATTAGATTATAAACAAATTTTCAATCGATTCTATCGTCCTGACAGACAAGAAATTGGCAATGGATTAGGACTTGCCATCGTTAAAGCGGTATGTGATTACCATGGCTGGGATATTCGTTATAAATATAAAAATGGAATGCACGAGTTTGTGGTAGATTTTAAGTGAAATTCTTCAATTTTGTTCAAAATCTTCAAAATTTCACCAAATTGACAAGATATCTTTGCTCCCGAAAAGTTTAAAAGGGTTGTAAAAAACCTTAGAGATTTTGAAGTGATGTTCAACTAAATCATAGTTAAAATGAAGAAGTTTTATTTACCGTTTTTGGCAGGTGTGCTTGCAATCGGATTTGCGGCCTGCGGTGGAAATCAAGGTTCAGCAGGTCAACGTCAAGAGTCTGTTGAATTGTCGGGCGCTGGTGCCACATTTCCATTGCCATTCTATAACATGGCATTCGAGCAGTACGCTACTTCTACTGGCAACAATGTTTCATACGGTGGAATTGGTTCTGGTGGCGGTGTCAGAAGTTTGAAGGATGGTATCGTGGATTTTGCGGGAAGCGATGCTTTTATGAGTGACGAAGAGATGAGTAAAATTTCACCTGTTGTTCATGTACCTACTTGTATGGGAGCGGTCGTTTTGGCATATAATTTGCCAGACGTTTCTAATTTGAACCTTTCGGGAGATGTAATTGCCGATATCTACGCAGGCGTGATTACGAAATGGAATGATGATAGATTGAAGGCGTTGAACCCAGAGACTGTTCTCCCCGAGAAAGATATTATCGTGGTGTACCGTTCGGATGGTAGTGGTACGACTTTCGTTTTCTCAGACTACTTGAGCAAGACGAGCGAAAGTTGGAGGGAAAAATACGGTAGGGGAAAGACGATTGACTTCTCTGTTGGTCAGGCAGCTAAAGGAAACCCAGGTGTCGCTGGGATCATTGCCAACACTCCTTATTCTATAGGTTATATTGGGTCAGAGTATGCGTTCGCTCAGAAGATTCCTTTCGCAAATGTGAAAAACAAAAATGGCGAACTCGTAACTCCTTCGACAGAGAGTATCTCTAACGCGGCGGTTGTAATTCCAGGGGATACGAGATGCTCAATCACCGATTCTGAAGCTCCCGGGGCTTACCCAATCAGTTGTTTCACTTGGTTGATTGTCTATAAAGAGCAAAACTACAGCGGACGTAAACAGGCTCAGGCGGAGGCTACCGTCTCTTTACTCCAGTTCATGTTGAGCGACAGTATTCAAAATTCTGCTCCTGTTGTCAACTACGCTCCTCTCCCTAAGAAAGCCGTCGAGTTGAGCTTGAACAACTTGAAGTCGTTGACTTATAACGGTCAACCTATCTTAAAGTAGTCTGATGTAATCCGTAAGTAACCTTGAAGTAATTACCAATATGGCTGATAAAGTATATAGGATACTGCTCATCATATCGGCTCTGGTTATACCTTTCGTCTGTGGGGGTATCATCTATACCCTCACTGTCGATTCGTCCTTGGCCTTTGAACAGTTCGGATTCTTTAATTTTATCGTCTCCGACCAATGGATTACTACTGCGGGACGTGAAAGCTATGGCGCTTTGCCGTTCATCACGGGTACACTCCTCACCACATTCTTGGCTTTGCTGATGTGTATTCCGTTTTCTCTCTCTGTCGCTCTTTTCACAGGTGAGTATTTTAGAGGAAGGAAGATTGCGAGCATTCTGGGTACTGTGGTCGACCTGCTTGCCGGAATTCCTTCTATCATCTACGGATTGTGGGGTTTCTATGTGTTGCGAAATGTCTTCATCTACTTGAATTTGTCTCCCCAAGGTTCGGGTATTTTGACTGCCGCTTTCGTGTTGGCTATCATGATCGTCCCTTATGCTGCTTCTTTGAGTGCGGAGTTCGTTAAAATGGTGCCATCCGAAATGAAGGAGGGCGCATACGCGATGGGCGCCACAAGGGCGGAGGTCATTCGAAGGGTCGTGTTCCCAATCGCGGGATCGGGTATCTTCTCTTCTTATATCTTGGCCATCGGTCGCGCCTTGGGCGAGACAATGACGGTTACGATGCTGATTGGAAACACAAACCAGATTCCTGATACGCTCCGCACGACAGGTAACACGATGGCTAGTATCATCGCTAACCAGTTTGGCGAGGCTGGCGGACTGAAACTCTCGTCGCTCATCGCCATTGGTTTGCTTCTGTTTCTCATCACTGCTGTGATTAATATGATTGGTAAAATTCTGATTAGTCGCGCAAGACACGTCTAAAAATGTCGGTTAGGTTATGCAAAAGTATAATAATACAAAAATCAGACTCTTAAAAAACGACCTCCTCTATTTCGGAGTGTGTTTCTTCGCCGCAGTCGTGGCAATCCCGTTACTCGCGATCTTGGGTGAGGTTTTCATCAAGGGGTGGCAACAGTTGGGGTGGTCTTTCCTGACCGAGGCAACGCCTAACGCCTATAAGGCAATGATGGCGGCTAATGCAGGCGAACCTATCCCTGGGGGAATTGCAAATGGTATAGTGGGTACGTTTTTAATGTTGCTTTTTGCTTCGATTGTCGCGATACCCGTTGGTATTCTCTGCGGTATCGCCCTCTCGGAACATAAAAAGAACAAATTCTCGGTTATCATCAGCTATATGACCGACTTGCTGCAAGGTACACCCTCCATCATCATCGGTATTTTTACCTATATCTGGATTGTCGTTCCTATGAAGGGCTATTCGGCTTGGGCTGGTAGTGTCGCTTTGCTCATAATGATGTTGCCTATTATTGTCCGTTCTACAGAGGAGACTATGAATGTGTTGCCCTCTACTCTCAAAGAGGCGGGTTTGGCTCTGGGCGCGAGCGACTGGCGAGTGATGGTTAAAGTTCTCCTCCCCTCGGCAATGGGTAGTATTGCAACGGGTATCTTGTTGTCAATCTCCCGTGTGGCGGGTGAGACCGCTCCGTTGATGTTCACCGCTTTAGGGGGCATGGCAATCTCTTGGAACATGAGTAAGCCAATGGCGGCCGTCCCTCTTTTGATTTGGGATTTCTTCAACGACCCTAACCTTCAAGACCTCATCTGGGGGGCTTCTCTATTCCTTCTCATCTTTGTGTTGTGTCTCAATTTACTGGCAAAAAGAATAGCAAAAAAATGGAAAATATAGTTAATCCAATATTAGAGATTAAGGATGTCTGTGTCTCTTATACTTCAAATACTATGGCGGTGAAACACGTTTCCGCTTCTATCGAAAAGAACACGATCACTGCGATCATGGGACCTTCTGGTTGCGGAAAGAGTACCCTCCTTCGTGCCGTCAACCGTATGCATGAACTCTACAAAAACATTAAGGTTACGGGCGAAATACTTTTGAACGGCGAAAATGTCCTGCAAATGGAGCCTACGGAAGAGCGTAGACGTATCGGAATGGTTTTCCAACGCCCCAATCCATTCCCTACTATGAACATCTACGATAATGTCTTAGCAGGCTATATCCTCAACGGAATCAGCTTGTCAAAGACTAAAAAGGATGAAATCGTTGAGAAAAATCTTCGTAATGTCGCTCTATGGGACGAGGTGAAGGATTCCCTTACCAAACGTGGAACTTTCCTCTCCGGAGGTCAACAACAACGTCTCTGTATCGCTCGATCGCTGGCCTTGCAACCCGACATACTCCTGATGGACGAGCCTACTTCCGCCCTCGACCCAATCGCCTCTAAGTATATAGAGGACTTGATGGAACATCTTAAAAAAGAGGTTACGATTCTTATTGTCACTCATAACATGGGCCAGGCAAAACGTGTGTCGGACAGATCTATGTTTATGTTCTTAGGAGAATTGGTGGAGTTTGACGACACCGACAAAATGTTCTCTAACCCTGCCGATGAACGTACTCGTAACTACCTCACCGGCAAGATGGGATGATATGCGAATATTCGATGTTTTAAAATTTATACTTTCTTTATTCATCTTTTGATGTGTTTGCTGTTTTTTTAGTTTTTATCTAAGTTGTGAAGTTCTGAATGTTGGTAAATATTCAGAACTTTTTTCGTGTAATTTAAAAATCTCACATTATCAACTATTATTTTTTTGTACATTTGTGAGTTAAGCGAATTTTATTTGTTTGCTTAGCTTGCATTTTTTATGTATCTTGTTTTCTCCACTATGGTTTTATAATAGTGATTCTGGTGTGATTCTGAAGCAATTGAAGACGGAGAAAACCTGTTCTTTTGAAGAAAAAAACTATATATAATGGTTAATAGATGGAATTACGTTCCTTTGACCATCGAGCAAGAAGACATTAAAATGAGGCTGTCCGAAGACCTTGGATGCAGCCCCGTTCTTTGTCAGCTGCTTGTGCAAAGGGGAATTACGAACTTCGAACAGGCGAAGGGCTTTTTCCGCCCTCAATTGTCCGACCTCCACGATCCCTTTTTGATGAAGGGTATGCAGAAGGCCGTTGACCGTCTGAACAGCGCCATGCGCGACAAACATCAGAAAATCTTAATCTATGGTGATTATGATGTGGATGGCATCACCGCCGTCGCTCTGGTCTATAAGTTCCTTACCGCCAATTATGCGAACGTCGGCTTCTATATTCCCGACCGCTACATGGAAGGCTATGGTATCTCTAAGCATAGTATTGACTATGCTGCCGATAATGGCTACAATCTTGTCATCGCTCTCGACTATGGCATAAAGGCCGTCGAGGAGGTGGCGTATGCGAAAGAGAAAGGTATTGACTTTATCATTTGCGACCACCACACGCCTGATGGTGATTCTCTGCCCGACGCTGTGGCTGTCCTCGATCCTAAACGCTTCGACAATACCTACCCAGACACCAACCTGTCTGCTTGTGGCGTCGGCTTCAAACTTATGCAGGCGTTCGCTCTTAGTAATGGTATCGATTTCAAACTCTTGAAGCCTCTGTTGGAACTCACCGCGGTGAGCATCGCTTCGGACATCGTTCCTATCAACGGAGAAAACAGAATCTTGGCCTATTATGGCTTGCAACAGCTTAATTCAAACCCTACGCTGGGTATGCGTAGCATCATTGATGTGTGTGGCTTGACGGGTAAGGAAATAACTATCAGCGACATAGTTTTTAAAATCGGTCCGCGCCTCAACGCGTCGGGGCGTCTTCAATCTGCTAATCAAGCTGTCGAACTTCTTATCTCAAAGGATGTGGAGAAGGCGCAAGAGAAGAGCCACTATATCGACCAATGCAACAACGAACGTAAAGAGTTGGACAAAATAACTACTGACGAAGCCAACCGAAAGTTGGAGGAGATGGGCGACTTCGGCGACCATGCTTCTATCGTCATCTATGATCCTTCGTGGCACAAGGGGGTAATCGGCATCGTCGCTTCTCGCCTCACCGAGAAATTCTACAAGCCGACAATCGTCTTGACGAAATCAAACGGCTTCGCAACAGGGTCTGGCCGCTCTGTCCAAGGTTTCGATATCTACAAGGCGCTGGAATCTTGCCGCGATATTCTCGAAAACTTCGGAGGTCATACTTATGCTGTCGGACTTACCCTCAAAGAGGAGAAAGTGGCAGAGTTCACCGCTCGTTTTGAAGATTATGTGGCGAAAAACATAACTAAAGAGCAGGCAAATCCTCAAATCGAAATTGATGCGTATATTGATTTTAAGGAGATTACACCTAAATTCTTTAGACTTTTAAAAGAATTTAGCCCCTTCGGGCCGGAAAACCCGAAGCCTGTTTTCGTCACGAAACGTACATTCGACTATGGTACGAGTCGCACGGTCGGAAAGGAACAGGAACACCTGAAATTAGAGTTGATCGACTCAAAATCTGAGTGTATCATGAATGGTATCGCTTTCTGCCAGTCTGAATACAACGACTACATTAAAGCCCTCAATCCCGTTGATATTTGCTACACCATCGAGGAGAACAATTTTAATGGTAATTCTTTCATCCAATTGATGATCAAGGATATAAAAAAATCACAGTGACGAGAGGATTCCTTATTAACTAAATGAAATAAATCGCCCACCGCTTGGATTGTGGGTGATTTTGATTTTATTCGACACAATTTTTTCTGAAAAATAACATTATGACGAATTCTGCCTTATATCATCAGGTTTTGCAAAAATATTGGGGATATTCCTCTTTCCGTCCTCTTCAAGAACAGATTGTGGATGCCGCTTATTTGGGTCATGACATTCTCGGTTTGATGCCGACGGGTGGCGGAAAAAGCATCACTTTCCAAGTGCCTGCTCTATGCAAAGAGGGTATCTGCCTCGTGGTTACTCCTCTCATCGCCTTGATGAAAGATCAGGTGGATAACCTTCGGGCAAAGGGTATACGTGCCGTTACGGTCTATTCCGGTATGGGACAAAAAGAGATTGTGCAGGCGTTAGATAATTGTATATTAGGTGATTACAAATTTCTTTACATTTCTCCTGAGCGACTTGGAACAGATCTTTTCTTGGAGAAGGTAAAGAGAATGAATGTCTCTATGTTGGTGGTCGATGAGTCTCACTGTATTTCTCAATGGGGCTACGATTTCCGCCCGGCTTATCTGAAAATTGCTGAAATCCGTAAGGTGTTGTCGGAAGATATTCCTGTAATGGCGTTGACGGCGACGGCGACGCCCGAGGTGGTTGAGGACATTCAAAATCAATTGCATTTTCGTGTGCATAGGGTTGTTCAGAAGAGCTTTTCCCGAAAAAACATCGCTTACGTCGTGAGAAAAACAGATGACAAAATAGGTCAGATGATTCATATATTACGTTCTGTTCCAGGTACTTCCATTGTCTATGTCCGTAGTCGTAAACGCACGAAAGAGATCGCGGATTTGCTGAGAGAGGAGGGCTTCACGGCAGACCATTTTCACGCTGGTTTAACGCATGGTGCGAAGGATCGCAAACAAGAGGCATGGAAGAAAGGGGAGTGTCGGGTCATCGTGGCAACGAACGCTTTCGGTATGGGTATAGATAAACCTGACGTGCGCACGGTCATCCATATTGATCTGCCCGACACGCTCGAAGCCTATTTCCAAGAGGCGGGCCGTGCGGGTCGTGACGAAAAAAAAGCGTATGCAGTTCTTCTATATAACAAATCGGACATATCTAAACTTAAAAAACGTGTCGCTGATAGTTTCCCTTCACGAGATTTTATCGTTCAGGTTTATCGAGAGTTGTGTTGCTATTTTGAAATTGGTGTTGACCAAGGAGAAGGTTTTATGCACGACTTTAATTTGTTTGAGTTTTGCGCAGTCTACCATCTCCCAACTGTGCAGACACACAGTGCTTTGAAAATTCTTGAACAGGCTGGCTATGTGGAGTTTACAGAAGAACTGACGCTTCAATCGCTTGTTAAAATCATCGTTACGAAAGAGCAACTTTATAATCTGCCAACGGAGGTTAGCCCTCTTTTGGATGATATTCTCAACCTCCTTCTTCGATCTTATACGGGTCTCTTCACCGAACCTGCACACGTCGACGAGGATATGATGGCCCATAGGCTGAATATCACCAGGGATGAGCTCTATCATAAAATGGTGGAACTTAGTAAGATGGGTGCAATCTCGTATGTGCCGGGAAAAACAGCTCCCTTTGTCTTTTTCCCTCGACGTCGGGTAGACGACAAGTATCTGAGAATCACCAAGGAGGTTTACGAAACTCGTTTAGAAAGGTTCAGAGACCGTATTGAAAAGGTAATTGCCTATGTTCAAGACGAGGATCACTGCCGTAGCCGTATGCTCCTTCAATATTTCGGGGAATATTCTTCTGAAAATTGCGGTCAGTGCGATTATTGCCTTGCCAAGAATGAATTGGGTATCGGTAACGGTGAGTTTGAAAAAATTCGTGCTTTTGTTCTGTCTTCTCTTAAAGAAACTCCGATGGATTCGCAGTCGCTCGTTCGTACCGCTTCTTTTGTTGAGGCTCATGTCCTCTCTGTTATTCGTCTCCTCTTGGACGAGGAAGAAATTTTTGTCAACGAGGATGGTCGTCTGTGTGTTGCTTAGTTTTTATTAACATTTGAATGCAATTTCCAACTCGTTTTTTGTTTTTTTAAGAAATATAATTAACTTTGCTCGCTACGTGAAACGTACTTTGTGTAGACTTTATATTACTAATTCGATGAAAAACGTATAGACGATGAAATCAGTATGTCGTATATTTGCTATTGTGGCACTGATCGTTGCTTCTCTGCATGTGCATGCTCAGGACGAGATTGTGTGCGACCAATATCATTTCAATTACTATTTGGTGA